>JAISDC010000243.1 GCA_031265105.1 Verrucomicrobiales bacterium | reverse complement strand
GGCCGAATGCGGTGTACGGCGCCTTCTTGCACGGCCAGCAGCAAGTCATGGACGTTGTTCATCAGCCCCCGTTTGGCGCGGTCGTCGTAGGCGTGGTCGAGGTACATCAGCATGACCACGCCGGTCTCGGCGTCCAGGCCGGCCAGCGCGATCAGGCCGACGGCGGCGGCGACGCTCAGGTTGTACCCGAGCAGGTATAGCAGCCAGCAGGCCCCGACCAGTGAGAAGGGGACGGCCAGGCACACGATCAGCGTGCGCGCCAGCGATTTGGTGTTCAGGTAGATGAGCGCGAAGATAATCAGCAGGGTGAACGGCACGATGAGCAGCAGCCGTTCCTTGGCGCGCTGGAGATATTCAAACGCGCCGGCCCATTGCAGGTAGTAACCGGCGGGGAAGGCCACTTGCCGGCGGATTTGCGCGGCGGCTGTTGACACGAACCCCGCCAGGTCCGCGGCGGTCGTGTCCACGAAGACGAAGTTGACCAACTGCCCGTTTTCGCTGCGCACGGCGGGCGGGCCGGCGGTGTAACGCAGTTCCGCCAGCTCGGCCAGCGGGATTTGCGCGCCGCCGCCGGTGGCGACCAGCACGCGCCCCAGCGCGGCGAGGTCGGCGCGGTAATCGCGCGCGTAACGCACGGCGACGGGGTAGCGTTCCCGGCCGGCCACGATTTGGGTGACGGCGGCGCCGCCCACGGCCAGTTCGATGGCGTCGTTGATGTCCTCGACGCGCAGGCCGTAACGCGCCAGCGCCTCCCGCTTGACGGTGATGTCCAGGTAGCGGCCGCCGGTCGCGCGCTCGGCAAACACGCTGCGCACGTCGGGGAAGCCGGTGAGGGCGTGTTCGATGCGTTCGCCGAGGCGGTTGAGTTCCGCCAGGTCCTGGCCGAAGATTTTGATGCCGAGATTGGAGCGGAAGCCGGTGGTCAGCATTTGGGTGCGGGTTTGAATCGGCATCCAGAAGACGTTGGCCATGCCCGGCGTCTTGAGGCGGTCGTTCATTTCCGCCAGCAGCTTGTCCCAGGTCATGCCGGGGCGCCATTGCTCCTTGGGCTTGAGTTGAATCACGGTCTCGAACATCGACAGCGGCGCGGGGTCGGTGGCGGTGTCCGCCTGGCCGGCCTTGCCGAAAGCGGTCGCCACTTCGGGGAACTGCATGATTTGCCGGTCCTGGAGATTCAACACCCGCGCGGCCTCGCTGATGGCGATGCCGGGCGTCGCCGTGGGCATGAACAGAATGGCGCCCTCGTTCAGCGGCGGCATGAACTCGGCCCCCAGCCGCAGGATGGGGTACGCCGTGGAACCCAGAATCAGCGCGGCCAGCAGCATGGTCCACCAGCGGCATTTGAGCGTCCAGTCAACCAGCGGCCGGTAGAGCCGGAGCAACAGGCGGTTGACGGGGTTCCGGTGTTCGGGGGTGAGGCGGCCGCGGATGAACCACAACATCAGCGCCGGCACCAGGGTGACGGACAGCAGCGCGGCGAACAGCATGGCAAAGGTCTTGGTAAACGCCAGCGGTTGAAACAGCCGGCCTTCCTGGGCTTCCAACGTAAACACCGGGATGAAGGAGACGGTGATGACCAGCAGCGAGAAAAACAGCGGCCGCCCCACGCTTTTGGCGGCGGTCAGGATGACCGCGCGGCGCCGCTCGCCGGTGAGTGCCCCGCCGTTTTCCGCCCCGGCCCGTTCCAGTTGTTTGTGGGCGTTCTCAATCATGACAATCGCGGCGTCAATCATCGCGCCGATGGCGATGGCGATGCCGCCCAGCGACATGATGTTGGCGGTCAGGTGCAGGCCGCGAAACAGGATGAAGGACAGGATGATGGCCGCCGGCAGCATGAGAATCGCCACCAACGCGCTGCGGAGGTGCCAGAGGAACACCAGGCAGACCAGGCTGACGATGATGCTTTCCTCGATAAGTTTTTCCCGCAGCGTCTTGATGGAGGCGTTGATTAACTCGGAGCGGTCGTACACCGGCACCACCTTCACGCCCGGCGGCATGGCCGGCGCCAGTTCCCGCAACTTCTGTTTGACGCCGTTGATGACGGTCAGCGCGTTTTCGCCGTAGCGCATGACCACCACGCCGCCGACCGTCTCGCCCTGGCCGTTGAAATCCACCAGCCCCTGGCGCATATCTCCGCCCAACGTCACGGCGCCCAGTTGCCGGATGAGAATCGGATTGCCGGCGGCGTCCGTCTTGACCGCGACTTGCCCGATGTCGCCGAGGTCTTTGAAGTAACCGCGCCCGCGGATGTAGAACTCGGTGGTGGCCACCTCGAAGGTCTTGCCGCCGACATCGCGGTTGCTCTTTTGCACCGCGTCCACCACCTCCTGCAAGGTCACGCCGTAAGCCACCAGCTTGTCCGGGTCCAGATTGATTTGATATTGGCGGGTGTAACCGCCCATAGCGGCCACCTCGGCCACGCCCTTGACCGAACTCAAGGCGTAACGCAACGTCCAATCCTGGAAGGCGCGCAACTGGGCCAGGTCGCTCTGGCCGGACTCGTCCACCAGCGCGTATTCGTACACCCAGCCCACGCCGGTGGCGTCCGGCCCGATGGTCGGGGTGACACCATCGGGCAGGGCACCGCGCGCGGCGTTGAGATATTCGAGAACCCGCGCCCGCGCCCAGTACAGGTCCGTGCCGTCCTCGAAAATCACATAGACGAACGACTTGCCGAAAATCGATTCGCCGCGCACGAACTTCACTTTTGGCGCGGAGATGAACTTGCTGGAAATCGGGTAGGTGATTTGGTCCTCAATCAGCGTCGGGTCGCGCCCGTTCCATTCGGTGTACACGATGACCTGCGCGTCCGAGAGATCGGGGATGGCGTCCAGCGGCGTCTGTTGCAGTGAGTACCAGCCGTACGCCACGCCCAGCGCCACCAGGAGGCAGACCAGCAGGGGATTTTTTCCGCTCCAGACCGTCAGGCGTTCGATGAGCGAGGATTCGGGGGTGGTTGACATGGAATGGTTCCCGGCTTAATTGTGGCCCGCGCCCGGCTGGTCGCCGCTGACAGTGTCGCCCCAGTCTCTCAGCACGCCTTGAATCCGGCTCTCCGAGTCGATGAGGAAGTTGGCGCTGACGATGATGCGGTCGCCCTCGCTGAGTCCCTTGCGCACCTCGTAAGTTTCGCCAAGCTGCTCGCCCAGCTCCACGAAGCGCGGCTCCAGGCGGCCGCCGCCGTGATCGAGGAACACCACGAAGCGGTCGCCGGTCGGGATGACCGCCTCGAACGGCACCGTCAGCCGCTCGCCCAGCGGAGTCGCGGCGCTGACCTTGGCATACATGCCGGGGCGGAGTTGCCCGTCGTCGTTGGCCAGCACGAAGCGCGCCTTCAGCCGCCGGGTCGCGGTGTTGAATTGCGGGTAAATAAACGCCACCCGCGCTGACTGTGACCGGTTGGCGAGCGCGGGGAAATGCACCTGGAATTCCTCCCCCAGCGCGACGTACGGCGCCTGGTCTTCGGGAAATTCCGCCTCCACCCAGATTGGCGACAAGCGCGCCAGGCGGAACAACTGCTGCCCCTGCGCGAACTTCATGCCCTCCACGGCGGTCTTCTCCACCACAATGCCGTCGATGGGCGACTGCAAGGCGAACAGCCCGCTCAAGCCCTGACCCTGCCCGGGGCGCAACGTCAGCGAGGTGTCGCGCAGCGTCAGCGCCAGCTCCTCCAGTTGTTGCAACTGCCCGTCGGACAAATCCCAGACCCGCAGCCGCGCGCGGAACCGCTCGAACTCCTGCGCCAGCAGCACCGGATTCTCGCTGGCCATGAACTGCCGCGTGCGCTTCCAGTCGCGGTACGCCTTGAGATAAGCCTGTTGCGCCTCAATCCACCCCTCGCTGAGGATGAGCGCCAACGGCTCGCCCTGTTTCACCGCCTGACCGGTGGTGTTGGCGTACAGTTTTTCGATATAACCGTCAGCGGCCTTGATATTGATGTCGCGCAAAGAAGCCTCGTCAATGGTGACAATGCCCGGCGCCAGCAGCGGTCGCCGGAGCGTTTCCCGCCGCACGCTGCCGGTGCGCGCGCCGATGGCCTGCAACCGTTCCGGCGCGATGTGCAATTCAGCGGCGCCGGCGTGGCGGTCATGGTCAGCGGCTTGGTGGTCATGGTCAGCGGCCACCGAGTCGGCGGGCGGGTGGTGATTGGCCTGCGGACCGGCGCCGGCCTGCTTGAAGACCGGCGTCAACGCCATGCCGCACAGCGGGCAAGCGCCGGGCTTGGACTCCCGGACATCCGGATGCATCGGGCACGTGTAGTAATCAATGTTACTGTCAGCGGGCGGTTTCGCCGTCTTGCCGCAAGCCGCCAGCCAGAGGCCCGCGCCCGCCAGCAGCGCCAGCCAGGTCCAACGTGTTAATAATCGCATACCTGGTAGTTAACGCGCGCCAATGCGTCATCCCTCAACTTAACAGGAGATATTTTTAAAACCACCAACCTGAGCTTCATTAACGCAAAGGAACAAAGGGGCAAAGACGCGAAGAATTTTTTTAACAAAGAGCGCATGGAGTTATTGGAGCAAGGTTAGCTACATTCCACAGCCTCCCTCCAATTCCTCCATGTCCTCCTTGTAAAAAAATTCTTTGTTCCTTTGCCCCTTTGTTCCTTTGCGTTAATGTAGCTCCTGCCGATTATGATTGATTTTACCGCCCCCGCTTCCCCGCTGCTCAACCGCCTGCGCACAGTGTACGGCGACACCGTCGCCGCCGAACTGGCCCCCGCCATTGGCCAACTGGTCGCCAACTACGCGGGCCGCATCCCGCCGCGCCCGACCGGTTGGTCGGAGCGCGACGCGCTGCTCATCACCTACGGCGACGCCATCACCGGCGCTGACGGTGTTGCGCCGCTGACAGTGTTGCATGATTTTCTGCGCCGGCACTGTCAGCGGGAGATTTCCTTCATCCACCTGCTGCCGTTTTATCCGTTCACCAGCGACGACGGCTTCTCCGTCACCGACTTCCGCCAAGTGCGCGCCGACCTCGGCAACTGGGACGACATCGCGCGGCTGGCCGACGATTACCGCTTGGTTTTCGACGGCGTCATCAACCACGTTTCCGAAGCGAGCGATTACATGAACCGATACCGCACCGGCGACCCGGCCTGCGCCGATTTCTTCATTGCCCTCGACCCCCAGACCGACACCTCCTCCGTACTCCGCACCCGCAACCTGCCGCTGCTGCACGATTACCCCACCGTCAGCGGCGTTAAATGGCTGTGGACTACCTTTTCCCGCGACCAGTTGGACTTGAACTACCGCAACCCGCGCGTGCTGCTGGAAATCCTCGACGTGCTGCTCGGTTACGCCCAGCGCGGCGCCGCCATGATACGGCTCGACGCCATCCCCTACCTGTGGAAAGAACTCGGCACCAGTTGCGCCCACCTGCCGCAGACACACGAGCTCATCAAGCTCATCCGCGACGTGTACGACCTGGCCGCCCCGCACGTCTTGCTGCTGACCGAGACCAACGTGCCGCACCGCGAGAACATCAAATACTTCGGCGCTGCCGGTGACGAGGCGCAAATGATTTACAACTTCTCCCTGCCGCCGCTGATTGTGTGGAGTTTGTTCAAAGGCGACGCCGTCATCCTCAGCGAGTGGGCGCGAAGCCTTGAATTCATCGGCCCGCGCGCGACCTACCTCAACATCACCGCCACCCACGATGGCATCGGCATGAGACCGACCGAGGGCCTCCTGTCCGAGCCGGAGCGCGCCGAGCTGGTGCAACTGGCCTACGACCGCGGCGGCGACATGACCGGCAAACGCAACCAGGACGGCACCGTATCGCCGTATGAACTGAATCTCTCCTACTTCGACGCCATCAACGACCCGCGCGCCGCCGAGCCGCTGGAGCTGCAAGTCCGCCGCTTCCTGCTCGCGCAAGCCATCCCGCTGGCCTTGATTGGCCTCCCCGGCATCTACCTGCACAGCTTGCTAGGCTCGCGCAACGACCACGCCGGCGTGCAACGCACCGGCCGCGCCCGCAGCATCAACCGCCAACAACTCACCCTCAGCGCCCTGGAACAGGAACTCGCCGACGCCGACCATCTGCGCGCCCACGTCCTGACCGGCTACCTGCGCCTGCTGCGCATCCGCGGCAACGAAAGCGCCTTCCACCCCGACGCGCGCCAGGAAATCCCCGACCACGGCCCCGCCATCTTCGCCGTGTGCCGCCAGAATCCAGCGACCGGCCGCGCCGTGCTGGCGCTGCACAACGTCAGCGCCGCCCCCGTCACCGTCAACCTGCTGACCGCCGGCCACGATTTACTAGGCACCGGCCACTGGCCCGCCGGCCGCGCAGTACTGCAACCTTATCAAATCGTCTGGCTGGCGCGGGCCGTTTAAGATTTTATAGTGGTTCCGCATAACCTTGGCAGGTTATTGCATCATGCCGAACCTGCTGACCAGCACGAGAACTGGGTAAAATTGCTTGCCGTTTCGCGCCAGCAGCGATAATCCCGCAGGGATGAAATATTTATAGCCGCCGGTGTCAACCGGCGGTAGCTGTTGTTACGACGAACCAACTCCGTAGGAGTGAAATAACAACGTCGCGCGCAGTCGCTATTTCACCCCGGCGGGGTTGATTGGGTTGATGCTACTTACCGCCGGTTGACACCGGCGGCTATAAATATTTCATCCCTGCGGGATTATGCAGCTGCCCCCGTCCCCAAGGGGAGCCTACTCATGGATGCTGGAATAGCCTGCCTATGTGATAAGGAACTACTATAGAATTAAGATTCCCACGATTTGCGCCTGCGGCGAATTAGCTGCCAATTCGCATCTGCGTTAATCTGCGGATTAATCATCCGTGGTTAAAAATTGCTTTGTCGTTGGCGGCTTTCCGCGCTTAATTGGGGACATGATCGAAATCATTGTCGGAACCAATCGGCCGGGCGCTAACAGTCGCAAAGTCGCGGCACAAATCCTGGATATTTACCAACAGCAGGGCGTTGACGCCGCGCTGCTTGATCTCGCGGAATTGCCGCCGGAGATTTTTTCACCGTCAGCTTACGCGGAGAAACCCGCGGCCTTCGCCGGGTTCAGCGACCGCGCGCTCAAGGCGGACGGTCTGCTGGTGGTCACGCCGGAATACAACGGCGGCGCGCCGGGGGTGTTGAAGTATTTTATCGAGATGCTGAAGTACCCGGACTGTTTCGCCGGCAAGCCGGTGGCTTTCGTCGGCGTGGCGGCGGGAAGCTGGGGCGCGTTGCGGCCGGTCGAGCAACTGGAGCAGATTTTTGTCAATCTCGGCGCGCCGGTCTATCCGACGCGGGTGTTCATTCCCGGCGTGCGCAACGAGCTTGACGCTGACGGCAAGCTCAAGTCGGCGGAAATCATCGCGCGGCTGGCCGGGCAGGCCAAGGGCTTCGCCGCTTTCATCGCGCGGTAACGCGGTTAAACTCAGGTCACGCGGACGCGAAGTTTGGGTTGGTCAAAAATCTTCGCCGCTTTGTGTCTTCGTGACTGGAGTTAAAATAGCATGAAACTGCTCATCGTCAGCGTCGGCAAACCCAGGCTCGACTACGCCAGGCGCGGCGCGGCGGAATATCTCGCGCGGCTGGCGCGTTATCTGCCGGTCGAGTGGAGGCAAGTTCGGGAAGGCGCGCGGGAGCAGGAGGGCGGGCGGTTGCTGGCGGCGAGCGAAAATTGTTTCCGCGTGGCGCTTGACGAACACGGCGCGCAAGTCACCTCGCGGACGCTGACGGCGAGCTTTGAGAAATGGGAACGGCGGGCGGTGAAGACTGTCGCCTTCTTGATCGGCGGCGCTGACGGTCACGCGCCCGCGCTGCGCGAGCGCGCCGACTGGCAGTGGTCGCTCAGCCCGCTGACATTGCAACACGAGCTGGCGCTGACGGTGTTGCTAGAGCAACTGTATCGTGTCCAGACCATCCGCCGCGGCGAGCCGTATCATCGGGAGTAACAACTCCGACCACAAAGACGCGAAGTTATTTTTAATAAACTCCGCGTCTTTACGTCTTCGCGACCGGAGTTCACTCCCCGATGATTTTGATGAGGACGCGCTTTTTGCGGTTGCCGTCGAACTCGCCGTAGAAAATTTGCTCCCACGGGCCGAAATCCAATTGGCCGCCGCTGACGGCGACGACCACTTCGCGCCCCATGACGGTGCGCTTGAGGTGAGCGTCAGCGTTGTCCTCGTAGCCGTTGTGCCGGTACTGACTGTGCGGTTTTTCCGGCGCGAGTTTTTCCAGCCACACCTCGAAGTCGTGATGCAAGCCGGATTCGTCGTCGTTGATAAACACGCTGGCGCTGATGTGCATGGCGTTGACCAGGCACAAGCCTTCCGTGATGCCGCTGTCAGCGAGACAGCGCGCCACCTGCGGCGTGATGTTGACAAATTCGCGGCGTTGCTTGAGGTCGAACCAAAGTTCCCGGCGGTAGGATTTCATCGGTTGATTTTAACCACGGATTAACCGCACAGTCAGGCGCGAAAATTTCATAATTTCCACTTCTCAATGGTCGCCTTTGACCTAGATTAACCCCATGCCACGAAAAGTGCGGCAACTGATTGAAGA
>JAISDC010000192.1 GCA_031265105.1 Verrucomicrobiales bacterium | reverse complement strand
AGTTCGTCCCAAATCGCCCCGCCAGCCAGCACGGTGTTAGGGCCGAGTTCCAGGGTGTAACCGTCAACGCGCCGGCTCTGAATCGCGCCGCCGGCCCGGTCATTTTTCTCAAACACGCTGACGGTGAAGCCCCGGCGCCGCAGCTCATATGCCGCGCACAAACCCGTGATGCCCGCGCCAATGACCGCGACCCGTTTCATGCGTCCCTCCAGCCGGTCACCGTTTCTACCAGCGCGCTGACATTCTCCGGCGGGGTCTCCGGCCGCAACCCGTGGCCGAGGTTGAAAATATACCCGCGCGCGCCGCGCATTTTTTCGAGCAACGCCGTCGTCGCCGACCGCGCGGTGGCCGCGTCGGCGGTGAGCGTCAGCGGGTCGAGGTTGCCTTGCACGGCGATGTTTTCGGGCAGGCTCAACCGCAGCGCCGCGAGGTCGGTGTGTTCGTCAACCCCAAGGCACCGCGCGCCGCTGGCCGCGAGGCCGCGCCAATCACGCAGACCGCGCGCGAACACGATGACCGGCGTGTCACCGGCAGCGGCGATGAGCGGCGCCAGCCAGCGCAATGACGCCTCCCGGTAAAGCTCCGCCGGGCATTGCCCCGCCCAACTGTCAAAAATTTGAATCGCGTCCGCGCCGGCGCCGGCTTGCATCCGCACATACTCGCCGCACACCGCGCCGATGTCGCGCAGCAAGTCGTCGAACAGCGCGCGCTGTTCCCGCCACAGCACGGTCAGCGGCCCCGCGCCGCCCGCCATGTAAGTCGCCAGCGTCCACGGCGCGCCGCAAAAGCCAATCAGCGCGTGGTTAGGCAATGCCGCGCGCGCCTGCCGCAGCGCCGCGGCGACATATTCCAGCCGCGCCGCCGCGCCGCTGACCGTCAGCCGGCCCAGCGTGTCACGGTCAGCGACGCGAAACGCCATTTCGATGCCGCCCTGCTCGCGAAAGGCGAACGGCAGCCCCATCGCCTCGGGCACGACGAGGATGTCGGAAAAAATAATCGCCGCGTCCAGCGCGTAACGCCGCAACGGCTGCAAGGTCGCCTCCACCGCCAGCGCCGGCGTGTGCGCCGTTTCGAGAAACGAATGCTTCATCCGCAGCGCCCGGTATTCGGGCAAATAACGCCCCGCTTGGCGCATCAGCCAAATCGGCGGGCGGGTCAGCGGCTGGCCGGCCAGCGCTTTGAGAAATCGGTCGCGCGCAGTCACGTCAAACTTTAAGATGTTGCTCCAGCCCCCACCTCACCCCGCTGATGTTCGGGAACAGTTGCAAATAAAGCGTCACTTTTTCCGCCGGGAATTTTTCATACAACAACTGGCAAGCCGTCGCGAGTTTGGCGGCGGCCACCGTTGCCGGGAAGTTCTCCGTGCAGCCGCGTCCGTCGTGCCGGACCTCCACCGCGTCCAAAAACGCGACCATCATCGGCTCGCCGGCGACCCGCAGCCAGTTAATGACCAGATTATGTCCCAGCACATCGAATTTCGACCACCCCAGCAACGGTTGAAACAATTCGTGCCGGGTCGCCCGCGGCAGTTCCAACACCGCCGGCATTCGCTTGCGCATGGCTTCGCTCAAATCCTGCACCGTGTGGCGGTACAACCGCTTTTCATGCAGACAAGCGGTCTCCAAAATCTCATGGTTCAACTCTTTCGACAATTTCGGCCAGATTTCAAACGCGCGCATAATAGGTGTCAAAGTCGGATAGTATGAACCAAAAAAAACGGCTGACAACGCTTTTGCTATCTGCCGCAAACATTAACTCCCCGCCCGGAACGCCGCCAGGGCCTCGTGCTTGGAGGCGAATAAGGTGATATTCACGTCCGCTGTCCGCAGGCCGCGCTGCCGCAGCCATTCCGCGAATTCCGCCGCGCGGCCCGCCACGGTCAGCCGGATGCGCTGCGCGCGCAGTTCCGCCTCCAGCCGCTTCACCGCCAGCATCCCCGTGACGTCGCTGTCGGTGATGGACACCGCGTCCAGCAACACCCAGCGCACCGGCCCGCCGGCCGCGGCCACCAATTGCGCCACCCGTTGCCGGAAATAGTCCGCGTTGAAGAACGTCAGCGGCGACTCGAAACGGTAAATCAGCAGGCCCGGCACCGCCCGCGCCGCGGGATAATGCGCCAGTTCGTAAAAGCCGTCGTGGCCGGGAATCAATCCCAGCACGTTGTCCGTCGGTCGCGCCACGCGCAGCAAAAACCGCACCAGCGCCAGCGTCACCGCCAGCACAATGCCTTCCATCACGCCGACCAACACCACGCCCGCCAGGGTCGCCACGGCAATGTAAAATTCCGCGCGACTGTACCGGCGCAGATTGGCCAACTCGCGGAAATTCATCAGCCCCAGCGCCGAACCGATGAGAATCGCCCCCAGCGCCGCCACCGGAATGAGCGCCAGCGGCCCGGTCAGCAACAGCAATACCAGCAGCACCGCCAGCGCCGCGACGACGGACACCAGCCGGGTCCGGCCGCCGGCGGCGTCGTTCACCGCGGTGCGCGAGTCCGCGCCGCTGACGGCGAAGCCCTGCGACAGCGCCGCCGCCACGTCGCACGCGCCCAGCGCCGTGAACTCGCGGTTGGCGTCAATGTCGTAGCCGTTCCTGGCGGCGAAGCCCCGGCACGTGGACATTGCGCTGCAAAAGCTGATTAGCGCCACGGCCGCCGCGCCGCTGACCAGCGAGCCGATTGCGTCCGGCGGCGGCAGCAGCGGCGCGTGCCAGCCGGGCCACACGCTATCCAGTTTGCCCACCACCGCGACGCCGTGCCGCGCCAGGTCAAACACGCCGCTGACCGTGACCGCGGCCACCGTCACCGCCAGCGCGGCCGGCACCCGCGGCCCGCAAATTTTGACCGCGCCGAACAGGGCCAGCGCGCCCGTCGCCAGGGTCAGCGTCGGCAAATGCGTCGCGCCGATTTGCCGGTACAGCGATTCCAACTGGCTGATGGCCCCGCTGCCGGTGAGGGTCAGCCCCGTCACCTTGCCCAACTGACTGATGGCGATGTTAATGCCGACGCCGTTGAGCAGTCCCATCAAAATCGGTCGCGATAAAAAATCCGCGAAAAAGCCCAGTTTGAATTTTCCCGCCAGCGCGCAAAACACCCCCGCCAGCAGCGTCAGCGTCACCGCCAGCGACCGGTATTCGTCGCTGCCCGCCACCGCCAGCGGCGCCAGGGTCGCGGCCACCATCGCGCAAGTCGCCGCGTCCGGCCCGACAATCAATTGCCGCGAAGAGCCGAGCAGCGCGTACACCACCATCGGCAGCATGGTGCTGTACAAGCCCACCACCGGGGCAAAGCCCGCCAGTTGCGCGTAAGCCAGGCTCACCGGCAGCGCCACCGCCGCCACGGACAAGCCGGCCAGCACGTCGGGGCGCAAGTTTTTCCGCTGATAGTGTGTCAGGTCGCGCAGACCGGGCAGCCAGCGCAACCAGCGTTCGACCGTCAGATTCATCATGCTCAGGTTATGACCGCAAAGGCGAAAAACCAAAAGCAAAATCGCCGTGCAACTCCAGCCGCGAAGACGCGAAGGAGGAGACTGTTTTTTAACCACCGATTAACACGGATGGACACTGATGATGTTAATTTACGCGGTACCGCGCACTATCGGTGTCCATCGGTGTTCATCCGTGGTTAAAGAATTTGCCCTAACACGGCAGGCTGAACCATACCGTGGTGCCTTTGCCCAGGGTACTTTCCGCCCAGACTTGGCCGCCGTGGAGTTGCACGATGTGTTTGACAATCGCCAGCCCCAGCCCGGTGCCACCCTGGTCGCGGGAACGGGCCTTGTCCACCCGGAAGAAGCGCTGAAAAACCTGGTCCACTTTGTCGCTGGGAATGCCAATGCCGGCATCACGGACATAAAACCGCACGGTCAGCGAGTCCGCGCTGACTTGCGCGCCCACCCGCACTTCGCCGCCCGTCCCCGCTTGGCTTGGGCCGGGGTCGGAGTACTTCAGCGCGTTGTCGAGCAGGTTGTAAAACACTTGCTCGACGCGGAAACTGTCGGCATGCACGGTCAGCGTCTCGTCCGCCAGATCGAATGTCAGCGCGCTGTGCCTGGCCAGGAATTTTGCCGACCAGTCTTCCCGCAACTGCTTGAACAATTGCCGTACCGCGACCCGGCCGCGCCGCAACTGAATGTGCCCGGATTCGAGCCGCGACAGCGTCAGCAGGTCCTCCACCAGCGAATGCAACCGGTCGGAATGCCGCCACAGCACCTGAAAAATCCGCCGGCGCTCCTCGCCGGACAACTCCGGCTGGTTGAGCAGAGTTTCCAAATAGCCGCGAAAAATCGACAGCGGCGTGCGCAATTCGTGCGAGACATCGGCGACAAATTCCTTGCGCAGTTCCTCCAGTTGCGCGACGCGGGAAATGTCGTGAAACACCGCCACCGCGCCGTAAATCACCTCGTCGCCCAAAGTCGAGACGCTCACCCGGAAGGCTTTCCGGCGACCGGCGGCGGCTAGCAAATCCTCATATACCAACTCGCCGGCGGATTGCCGGCGCTCGCGCAGCGCCCCCTCGATTAGCGTCTTGATTTCCGGCTGCCGCAACACCTCCCACACGCGCCGGCCGGCGGGGCGCTCCGCGAGGGCAAACATATCCTGAAAAGCCCGGTTGTCGGCCTGAATCACCCCGTTGACGTCAACAATCACCACGCCTTCCGCCATGCTGGCCAGAATGGTCTGCAAACTGAACTGTTCCGCGTCGGCGCGGCGGTCCAGGCTCTTGAGCCGCCGGTCAATGGCGGCGAGGTTGCGCAGGATTTCATTGCGGCCGAACGCCCCCGCGCGGCGCGTCTGGCTCTGGGGCAGCGCCAGTTGGCGGCAATAATCGCGAATCTCAGCGGCCGCCCGGTAAACGCGCCAATAAAACCAGCCGCCGCCCAGGACGAGCAAACCGAGGAGAATGGCCAGCGTGAACATGCGATGACGTAATGGTAAATTGCCTGCCAATCAAACCGTGTCCAGCATCCGATAGCCGACCCCGCGCACGGTCTCGACGTAATCCGCCAGCCGGCCCATTTTTTCGCGCAGGCGGCGCACGTGCGTGTCCACGGTGCGGGTGTCAATGACGCTTTCGTAGCCCCAGACATCGTTTAACAAGCGGTCGCGGCTTTGCACCCGGCCCTTGCGCTCGAGCAACAGCGCCAGCAGTTTGAACTCGGTCGCGGTCAGCTCGATTTTTTCCTCGCCAATGAACACCTCGTGACGGGCATGGTCCAGCGTCAGCGCCCCGTGTTTGACGCGCTCCGGCCTGGCCGGTTCCGGCTGGCTGCGGCGCAGGATGGACTGCGCGCGGAGGCTCAGCTCGCGCGGGCTGAACGGCTTGGTCACGTAATCGTCAGCGCCGAGTTCCAGGCCGATGATGCGGTCCACTTCCTCGCCTTTGGCGGTGACCATGATAATCGGGATGGCGGCGGTGGCGGCGTCGCGCTTGAGCAGTTTGCAAACTTCCGTGCCGGACATTTTCGGCAGCATGAGATCCAGCACAATCAGGTCGGGCACTTCCGCCCTGGCTTTGGCCAGGCCGGCTTCGCCATTGTCAGCGGCGAGCACGTTGAACCCGGCCGCCTTCAGGTTGATGGCGAGCAAATCCACCACGTCGGGTTCGTCGTCAATGACTAAAATTTTCGCATTCATGTTGGCCACCAAACCCACCCATTCAACCGCCGCATTGTGTCAATCGCGCGTCAAACAACCGACAATTCGGCGGCAGCCGGTTATTTTTCCGCCGCCAGCAATTCGCTGACCGTGAGCAATTTGAACCCCTTGGCCCGCAACCGGTCGATAATCTCCGGCACCGCCGCCACACTGTCAGCGTGAATGTCATGCAGCAAAATAATCGAGCCGGGCCGGGCGTTGTCAACCACCCGGCTGACCACCGCCGCCACGCCCGGCTTCCGCCAGTCGTTCGGGTCCACGTCCCAGAAAATAAATTCATAGCCGAACCGCTGGTGCACCCACCGGCGCTGCGCGTCAGTGAACGCGCCGTACGGCGGGCGCAGGTATTTCGGTTTGACGCCGGCCGCCAGCAGCGCGCGCTCGGTCTTTTGCAACTCATCCGTCACGGCCGCCGCTGACAGTGCCGACAGCCGCGGGTGCGACCAGGAATGGCTGCCGATTTCATGGCCGGCGGCGGCCACCTGCCTGACCAGTTCGGGCTGCGCGGCGACATTCTGGCCAATCATGAAAAACGTCGCGCGCGCGTCCTGGTCCCGCAATATTTCCAGCAACCGCGGCGTGTGCGCCAAACTCGGCCCGTCGTCAAACGTCAGCGCCAGCAGCGGCTCGCTGGTGCGTACTCGCGTGTGCGAAAAAGCCGCGCGCGGCGGCACGCTGCCGGTGGGCGGCGCGGTTTTTTCGGGCACCACGGTCGTGCCGCAGGAAATCAACCCGGCGGCGCAGGCCAGCATCAGCGCCAATAAAAAACCTTGGTGTCTGCACATATCGTTAATGCGAGGAAACTAACGCTTTTTGCCCCAAACACAATGCCAACCGCATAAAAATTATCCCGCCCGACCCGCCGCCGTGGCCGGGCAAAAAAAGCGGGAGTGCGACAAGGAGAAACGCACTCCCGCTTTCAGGAATAGACTATTCAACATACTTGGACAGGCCCGGCGCGAAAATGTTCAAATTAATGTCAAAATGCCGCACTAATTTTTCAAATCGCGCTGTCCGTGGCGGGTTTGCTGGCCCGATACAACAGCCAAGCCAGCCACACCGCCACGAAGCTGACGCTGGGATTGAGCTGTGCCATTACCAGCACGAATTGCAGGAATTGCTGCACAGGTTCCAGATGTTGCAGGTTGGTGATGACAGAGACCGCCGGCAGAATAATGTTGAGCGCGGCCAACGTGATAAACAGCGTGAAGATCAGCGGCATGAGCGTCTGCGGTTTTTTCAGCAGCGCGAACAACAAAAAACCATGCATGATTATTAACGCGAGCTGTCCGGCGAACAATGCGCAGTCAAGCCGTGCCCCATCGCTGGCCGTTAACGTGTAATATAACAACCCTTGCAGCGACAAAAGCAGAGTGTAACCGGTCAGCCCGACCAGAATCCCGCGCACGAGAGCCGAGTTCACTGTCAGTTTCATGCCGTGATGATGGAGAGCGGCGCGGCGTTGGCAAAACTTTTTTTAACGCAAAGGGAACCAGCGGCAGCGAGCGCAAAGAATTTTTACAGCGGGTTAGTCACGCTGCCAGTGGCGGGTTTGTTGGCCCGATACAACAGCCAGGCCAGCCATACCGCCACCAAGCTGACGATGACATAGGTCTGTGCCAACGCCAGCGCGAATTGCCAGAGTTGCCGCGCGGGTTCCAGATGTTGCGGGTTGGTGATGGCATAAAACGCCGGCAGGATGGTGTTAAGCGCGGCCTGCACGATAAACAGCGTGAAGATCAGCGGCATGAGCGGCAGCGTTTTCTTGAACAGCGCGAACAGCAAAAAAACTTGCATGGCGATCAGCACGAGCTGCCCGGCGTATAACGAGGGATGCAGCGATTTTTCACCGCTGACCATGAGCAGGTACCACAACCCGTGCAACAACCCTTGCAGCAAGAACAACAAATTGTAACCAGTCACCCCGACCAGAATACCGCGCACGAGAGTCAGATTCACTGTCAGTTTCATGTCGCGATAATGGCGACTGGCGCGGGTTTGACAAAACTTTTCCCGTCAATTTCCGCAAATCAAGACACAAGTTGGCAGCCGGGGCTTGGAATCCGGCAACTTTGCGCTAAATACCAAAGTATGTCTTGGCCCTCGCGCAATCTCGAACTGTTCCTGCGTCAGCTCGCCACGCTGTCTGACGCGGGGGTGCCGATGGCGCAAGGTCTGCGCGCGCTGGCGCCGCAACTGCCGGTGCCGTTCAACCGCCTCGCCGCCGCCGTCAGCGACGACCTGGCCGCCGGCGTCACCCTCAGCGCGGCCGTCGCGCGCCACCGCCGGCGGTTTGACCCCGCCACGCTGACGTTCATCGCCGTCGGCGAGCGCACCGGGCGGCTCGCCGCGCTGCTGACCCAGGCCGCCGACCTCGTCGCGCAACGACGCGACACGCTGCGCAAATTATCCGCCAAACTCGCCTACCCGCTGCTGCTGCTCCACGCCGCCGTGCTCATTCCCGCCGGCAAAACCCTGTTCCTGCAAGGGGCCGCCGCCGCCGCGGGCGAGATTGCGCCGCCGCTGCTGCTGCTCTACGCGGCCATCCTCGGCGGCTGGCAACTGCTCCGCGCGCGCCGGATTTCCGCGCCGCTGGACACGCTGATGATGCGGCTGCCATTGCTCGGATTCCTGCTCCAGGCGCGCGCCGCCGGCAACTTCTCCCGCTGCCTCGGCGCGTTCCTGCTGGCCGGCGTGAACGTCCGCGCGGCGCTGGCCGAATGCGCGCCGGCCACCGGCTCACCGTCAGCGGCGGCGGACCTGGCGCGCGCGCGGGACCGCATCGCCGACGGCGACACCCTGAGCGAGGCGCTGACCGTCTGCCGCTTCCTGCCGCCGGTCAGCCGCGGCCTCATCGCCACCGGCGAGCAAAGCGGCACGCTGCCGCTGACCCTGGCACAAAACGCGCAACTGCTCGACGAGGAAGCGCAACGCAAAACCGCGCTGCTGGCCGCCGGCCTTGGCGGACTGATCTTCACCCTCGTCGCGGCCTACATCGCCTGGCTGGTCATCAACACCTTCGCCGGCTATTACGGGCAGTTGGGCGAAATTTAAGATGTTAGCGTTAAGATGTTAGCTTCCCACCGGCAGCGCCGCCGGCGGATGAGCGGCAAGTTCGCCGCCGGCGCCGACGGTAAAAACCCTAAATCCTAAATCAACAATCTTAAATCCCCAGCGGCCACCCTTTCACGGCGGGGAAATCGCGGGCGCGAAATGCGCTGCTGGCGGGCTGGCAGCTAATCCGGCGGCGGCGCTGCTGGTGCGAATCTTAACCCCAAGGAACTTTCTGAGCCACCCAGAAAGGTTTCTGAGCCACTCAGAAAGGTTTCTGAGCCACTCAGAAAGGTTTCTGTGACACGCAGAAAGGTTTCTGAGCCACCCAGAAAGGTTTCTGAGTCACCCAGAAAGGTTTCTGAGTCACCCAGAAAGGTTTCTGAGCCACTCAGAAAGGTTTCTGTGACACGCAGAAAGTCATTGGCCGATGGCGGGGAGTCCTGATTTTTCCCCGGTGTGGCCGTGGATGTGGAGTGTAACTTGTTAAAAATCAGGAGATTGTAACAGGAGACCCCAAGGCCGTCAGCCCTGCGCCGGGAGCGTCGAGTATCCGCTCGGCTGTTTTCCTCTCAAGGCGAACTTGCCGGGCGGGCGCTCGGCGCTCCCGGTGCGGTTGCCTTACTCCACACTTTCACGCCGAAACCAACCTCGCTGTCTATCCTCATGCGAGTGCCTGGCGCGCGTGGCATTGCCGTTGACTGCCGCGACGGCGTGCCGCCGCCGACCTTGTGGTCAACACGCCTGGCGTCGCGGGACCTCCCTGGTCGCCGGCGGGCGGGACGCCCGCGTGCCATCATTCCGGCCCGGCGCGCCGCGCGCATGAATGGCGCTAACTTCGCGCGCTGGGTGACCGCCGTGCCGGGCGCGGCGCGCCAGGTGTTGAGGCCGCGACCAATCCCGCCGCCATTTCCGCTTAACGCCAAAGGCCAGGAAAAAATGTGGAGGTAAACGCTTGATTCCTTATACTGCCGTCATGTCCTTGACCGAACAACTGGTGAAATTGGCGGCGCTGTGCGGGCACGCGGATGAGGCGGCGTTGCGCGCGGCGTTGGCGACGGCGGCGGAACAACAGTTGTCGCTGGTGGTGACGGTGTTGGAGAAAACACAGGTGGATGAGAACCGGTTTTTGCGGGCGGTGGGGGAGTGGTTGGGGTTGCCGTGGCTGGAGCAGGCGGTGACGGAGATTCCGGCGGCGGTGCGGGAACGGTTCCCGGCGCGGGTGGCGTTGCGGTATCAGTTGTTGCCGCTCGCTGAGGATGCGCGGGGGTTCGCGGTGGCGATGTATGACCCGTTTGATTTGGTGGCGCGGAAGGTCGCGACGCAGACCATCAGCGACCGGCCGCTGCGCTGGGTGATGTCGGGGCGCAAACGGATTTTGCAATCGCTGCGGCAGGGATACGGCATCGGCGCGGAGACGTTCGACCAGATTTTGGAGGGGCGCGAGGTGGATGACGCGTTGCAGGAAATCCGGCAGGAGGTCAATGTGCTCGACCAGGATGATTCCGAGGCGTCGGTCATCAAGTTTGTCAATCAAATCATGCGCGAGGCGCTGGAGCAGGGGGCGACGGATATTCACATCGAGCCGCTGGCGGATGATTTGCAGATTCGTTATCGCATTGACGGGGTGTTGCACGAGGTGCCGGTGCCGGCGCAAATCAAGGTGTTGCACGCCTCGGTGTTGTCGCGGGTCAAAATCATGGCGCACTTGGACATCGCGGAGCGGCGGCTGCCGCAGGACGGGCGTATTAATTTGGAATTGGAGGGGCAGCAGATTGACGTGCGCGTGGCGACGATTCCGTCGGTGGCGGGGGAGAGTGTCAGCCTGCGGTTGTTGGGGCAGGAGCAGTTCGATTTCGCGCGGTTGGGTTTGGACGGCGCGTCGGAGCAAAAAATCCGGCAACTGCTGGCGATGCCCAACGGGATTGTGTTGTTGACGGGGCCGACGGGGTGCGGCAAATCGACCTCGCTGTACACGTTTCTGTCGAGCCTGAACACGAAGGAGCGGCGCATCGTGACGATTGAGGACCCGGTGGAGCATAAGATTGACGGGGTGGTGCAAATCGCGGTGAAGGCGGACATCGGGCTGACGTTCGCGGCGGGGTTGCGGAGTATTTTGCGCGGCGACCCGAACGTCATCATGGTCGGCGAGATGCGGGATTTCGAGACGGCGGAAATCGCGGTGCGCGGGGCGCTGACGGGGCATTTGGTGTTCAGCACGCTGCACACGAACGACGCGGTGGGCGGCATCACGCGGCTGGTGGACATGGGGGTGGAGCCGTTCTTGGTCGGCTCGGCGGTGCGGGCGTTTATCGCGCAGCGGTTGGTGCGGAAACTGTGCCCGCACTGCAAGGTGCCGGCGGCGCATCCGGCGGGGTATTTGGCCGAGATTGGTTTTCCGGCGGGACAGGAAGAGCGGATTTTCCAGGCGGCGGGGTGCGAGCGGTGCCGGGGCACGGGCTACGCGGGGCGGACGGCGATTTATGAAATGTGTCTGGTGAGCAACCGGCTGGCGGATTTGATTACGCAACGTAAGCCGGCGTCGGCACTGCGGTCGCTGGCGATGGAGGAGGGCATGACGCCGCTGCGCCAGTATGGTTTCGCGCGGGTGCTGGACGGGGTGACGACGGTGGAGGAGGTGGTGCGGGTGACGGCGGCGGACCTCGGCGCGTTGGACGAATAATTTATGGCGGTGTACGTTTATCACGCGGTGGGCGCGGACGGGCGCAAGGTCACGGCGGAGCTGGAGGCCGGGAGCCGCCGCGAGGTGTTCCGCCAGCTCGACCAGCAGCGCTTGCAACCGGTCGCGGTCGAGTTGAAGCAAGGGTCAGCGTCAGCGGCCCAGCTTGGGCAACCGTCGGCGCGCGCCGCTGCCGATGACGGGCTGGTGTTGCGGCGCGCGCAAATCATTTTGTTCACCGAGGAATTGAGCGACTTGCTGGAGGCCGGGTTGCAACTGGAGCCGGCGTTGCAAACGATGGAACGGCGCAGCGAGTTGGGCGGGCTGAAGCAGTTGGTGCTGGTGTTGCGCGAGAAGGTGGTGCGCGGGGTGAGTTTTTCCGCGGCGTTGCGGACGAGTTCGCGCAGCTTCGGCGAGTTGTATTGCAACCTGGTGGCGGCGGGGGAACTGAGCGGGTCGCTGCCGAACATTCTGCGGCGGCAGGCGCGGTATTTGCAAACGCTGGACGAGTTGCAGAACAAGGTGATTCAGTCGTTGATTTATCCGAGTTTTATTTTCGGTTCGGCGGCGCTGTTGATGGTGATTTTCATGACCTATCTGGTGCCGCAACTGACCAAGCTGCTGGCGGAGACGGGCAAGAGTATGCCGCTGGCGACGCGGCTGTTGGTGGGGTTCAGCGAGTTGGCCGGGCATTACGGCTGGCTCGTGCTGGCGGCGGCGGCGGTGGCGGGGCTGCTGTTCGGGCTGCACATTCATCGGCCTGAGGGGCGCTTGTGGTGGGACCGGCAAAAGCTGACGCTGCCGCTGATTGGCGCGGTGATTGCGGCGCGGTTTTACGCGCAGTTTTCGCAAACGCTGGCGAATTTGGTGGGCAACGGCATCCCGCTGTTGAACGCGCTGAAGCTGCTGCAATTCGCCATCCCCAACGCCTATTTGCAAGCGCTGTTCGTGCGGATAACGGCGGTGGTGGGCGAGGGCGGGAGTTTTTCGCGCGCGCTGAAGAACACCGGGCATTTCCCGCCGCTGTTCGTGGACATGGTGGCGATCGGCGAGCAGACGGGGGATATGGCGGCGGCGTTGGAGAAGGTGGCGGCGCGTTACGAGCGGGAGTTGACGGTGCGGATTCAGCGGCTGACGGCGTTGATACAACCGGTGATTATCGTGGTGATGGCGTTGTTGGTGGGGGTGGTGGCGTATGCCATGATTAGCGGAATTTTCCAGACGATTTCGGGGTTGCGGATTCGGTAACCACGAATGGACACTAATTTGGGAACCTCGCGCGGAGCCGCGGAGACGCGGAGTTAATTAAAATAAAAAAACTCCGCGG
>JAISDC010000287.1 GCA_031265105.1 Verrucomicrobiales bacterium | reverse complement strand
CATGACGCTGCGCTGGCCCGTCAGCCAGCCGAGGCCCAGGCCGACGAAGCCCATGACCAGATTGGCCAGCAGCAGCCAGAGATGGCTCACGGTCAGCGACCGGCGGGAACCGCGGATTTGCAAAAAGGTGATGAACAGCATCGCCATGATCAGCCAGCGGATCAACCACGCCAGCGGCGCCGCCTGCGGCACCAGCGCCCCGCAACCGAGGGCGCTGACGATGGCGAGGGTGCGCAGTAATCCGGGACGGGGCATGTCGATTTTTTATTGATGATTGGCGAATTTTTGCTCAGGACTTGGGCTGCACGGGCTGTAATTTGTCGGCCGGCAGCCAGCCTTTTTGCCCGGCCGGGTTTTCGACATAGACAAATTCATGGTGGTATTTCAGCGGGCGGACGACATCGCCTTCCTTCAGGCTGGCCAACTCGCCCGCGTCGGCAAACGGCGACACCCGCAGCGGCGTGTCGCCGGACATGACCACCTGCCGATCCCACTGCCGGGACTGCACCAGCAGGCCCGCGCCGGCCAGCAGCAGCGTCAGCGCGCCGGCCGCCGCCAGGCCGTGAAACAGGCGGTGCGGGCACGGTTGCCGCGTCCCGAAATTGAGCCAGGCGCCGCGCAGGAACACACCCAGCATGGCCGTCAGCAGCGCCGCGAAACCGAGCCAGGCCCAGGTGTCAAAGCCCAGGGCCGCCAGCGGCTTCTGCCACAGCGGCACCACGGGTTCCGGCAGGCCGCGCGCCTGCCGCAGCGCGGCGAGGTTGGCGGCGACATCGGCGGCGTTCGGCTCCAGCAACAGCGCGCGCTGGTATTCCAGCACCGCTTTGCCGATTTCGCCGTTCAGGTAATAAGCGTTGCCTAGGTTGTAAAACACCGAGGCCGACAGGCTGCCGTCCCGCAACAGATTTTCATAAATGCGGATGGCGTCGTCGTATTTTTTCGCCGCGTAAGCCTGGTTGGCCGCGTCAAAGTCGCTGGCGCTGACCGTGAGCGGGGCAACGCTTATCAGCAACAGCGCCAGACCGTGCCTCGCCATGCTCCTGAGCGCGGCGGCGCGGGCGCGGAGCCGAAGGAGCGGGTGGCCGCGCCCGCAAGTGTTCGGTTCATCGTCAGCGCCCGGTTCGGCCAGGCGACGGGGGCAGCAGGGTGTGTGTTTCATAATTCCAATCGTTTCAATTGTTCCGTCACCTGTTGTTTGAAAACGGTCATCTCCTCGCGGCTGAAGCGCCGACCCGCGTAAGTGACCGCGTCGGCGGCCGCGAACAGCGCGGCAATCGTCTCACCGTCAGCGCCCAGGCGTCGGCGCGCGTCGGCGGTGGTGATGCTGGCGGCGCGGACTTGCCACAATCCGGCCAGCCGCTCGCGCAACGCGCGGCAGGCGGCCTCGGCGAACGCGGCGGAATCCTCGTTGGCCAGCGCGGTGTCGAGCGCCCGCAGCGCGGCGTCGATGTTCCGCCCCGCGCGCCGCTGCCGCTGGTATTCGTGATCGGACACCCGGCGGTAATTCCATAACAAACCGATTCCCGCCAAGCCCAGCAGCAGCGAGCCGCCGTTCAGCGCCCAAAACCACGCGCGGCGCGTCACCGGCCGCAACTCCGCGCGCGCCGCGCCCGCGGTCAGGCGGAGCGGCGCCAGCGCGGGCGCGTTGCCGCCGCCGACCGCTGACGTTGCCGGCCGCGCCGCGCCGGGTTCCGCCGGCAGCACGGTGATCGCGGGCAGTGCCGGACGCAAGGTGACGTATTGGACTGTCAGCGGGTCAAAGTAGGAAAATTCCACGTCGGGTAGTTGCTTGATAGTGTCGTCCCGCGGAATCAGCGGCAGGCTGAAGGTCTTGGCGCCCTCAAGTCCCGCACCGTCAGCGGCGGCGAACTGGCCGCTGGCGGGATAGGCTTTCCAGCCGCGCGCCGCCGCCGGCACGGGAGCGGCGATACGGTCAAAATTGCCGTGGCCCCGCACCTCCACCTTCAGCGTCAGCGGGTCGCCGGCCCGCACCTCGCGCGGCTCAACGGTGGCGCTGACGGTGAACTCGCCGATCGCGCCGCCGTAAGACGCCGGCTGGCCATCCACCGGCAGCGGCAGCACCTCGACCGTCACCCGGTCGCTGTTGGCCGTGAGGTCTTTCTGCGCCTGCCGACGGAAAAAGCCGCGGAAAATCGGGTGGTTGAACGGATCGTTGCGGTCACCGGGCTGCTCGTCCTCCGCCGCGACCGCCACCGTCAGCGGCCACTCGGCGGCCAGCTCGAACTTGCCTTCCTTGATGGCGGTCAGCGGCACCACGGCGCTGACCGTCAGGTACTGGCCGTCCTGTTGCTGCCGCACCTGTTCGGGCCGCAACGCCGGCGTGACGAAGCCGTCATTTTTCAACATCGGCAGGCCGGCCTGGTTGATTTGCACCTTCGCGCCGAGATTGACGTAAAATGTCACCGTCGCGAGCGCCACCTGGCCGGGGTACATTGTTTCCGGCACGCCGGTGATTTTGCCGAAAATGGCGCGGTTGGCGACGGCCGGCGCGGGCGGCTCACCGGCAGCGACGGTGCTTCCGCCGGTGGCGGGTTGTCCCGGCGCGCTGCCTGCCTTCAACGCCTTCAGCGTCAGCGGCGGCGTGACGTATGACTTGCCGTCCAGCACGCACGTGACGGGCGGGATGGTGAAAGTGCCGTCGCGCAGCGGCACCACGCGAATGACCAGTTGCACGACTATTTCGTTCGACGAATTGCTGACCCCGCCGCCGTGCGAGAATGAAAAATTGCTGCTGCGCGACGAACCGATTTGCTCAAACTGCAACCCGTCCACCGGCGGCAGCGTGATGTTGCCGATGTCCTTGCCGCGCACGGTCAGTTGCATTTCCGCCGAGCCGCCGAAGCTGACCGTGTCGCGGTTCAACGTCGCGCTGACACCGGTCTCCGCGCGAGATTTCTTCCAACCAGTTGCTAAAAAATTTTTCATCACCAGTCTTTTCCGCCGCGCGTGTTTTCCGGGTTGGCGCTTTTATAATTCGGCACCGCCATGTTATAGGGTCGCTCCTCGCCTTTCAAGGCGTCGAGCGCGGCCTCGGCTTGCTCCTTGCTCATCTCGCCGGGCTTCGCCGGTCGCGGCTGCCGCTGACCGTCGGCTTGCTTTTGGTCGCCGCCCGCGGGTTGTTGCCGGCCGTTTTGCTTTTGGTCACGGCCAGCGTCGGGCTTTGGTGGCGGTTGATTTTGCCGCGAGTCTGGTTTCCGGTCACCGTCAGCGCCGGATTTTTGCTGCTGCTGTTGCTGGCCTTGGCCGTGCTGATTTTGCTGATTCTGCCGGTTTTGCTCCTGGGAATTTTGCTGTTGTTGATCCTGTTGCTGCCGCTGATCTTGCTGTTGCTGATCTTGTTGCTGCTGTTGGTCCTTTTGATCGTTCTGCTGCTGGTCGTCCTGATTCTGTTGCGGCGGCGGCAGTTCGTTCAGGCGCTTCTTCACGAATGCCAGGTTTTTCTTCGCCAACTCATCGTCAGCGTTCAATTGCAACGCGCCCTCGTAAGCCTGCGTCGCCTGCTGCCACAGGTCGCGGGTTTTTTCCGGCTCGGTTTGCTCGGTCAGTTCGCCGCGCCGGTACTGGGCGTTGCCGAGATCATAATAGGCGAAATTTTGCAGTTTGACGTCGTCTGCCGGCAGCGCTTTTTGAAAGTCATCGGCGGCGGCCTCGTAACGTCCCAACTGGTAATTGGCGACGCCTCGGTTGTAATGCGCCGTAGGGTCGTCGGGTTTTTTATCCAGCCGGCGCTGGAATTTTTCCGCGCTTTTCCGCCATTCCCGCTGTGCCTGCGCGTCAAGCACCGGCGCGGCATGCGCCGCTGACGGTGACCACAGCGCCGCGCCCAGCGTCAGCGCCAGCGGCACGGTCAGCGCCTTGCCGCGCGCGAACCAGTTCGTCCGGCGCTCGCGGAGCAGCAGTTCGACGGCGAGCAACATGATCGCCGCTGACAATGGCCAGGTGAAACGCTCCAGCGGGATTTTTTCCATGCGGCTTTGGAACTCCTGTTTCGGCGCGGAGCTGATGACCTCGCGGTAGATTTTTTCCACACTGTCAGCGCCGGACGTTTGCAACACAAACTTGCCGCCGGTGAGTTCGGCGATTTTTCGCAGCGTCGCCTCGTCGAGCCGCGACTTTACAATCTGCCCGCGCTCGTCCTGCATGAAGGTCACGCCACCGTCAGCGCCCGGCACAGGAATCAAGTCGCCCGCCGCCGTGCCGACGCCGATGGTGCAAATCTCAATGCCGGCGTCGGCGGCGCGTTTCGCCTCGGTCAGCGCGGCGCCGGCCAGGTCCTCGCCGTCGGTGAACAGCAGCAAGATCTTGCGGCTGCCGGACGGCGCGGCGGCCAGCAAATCCGCCGCCGCCTGCATCGCCGCCGCGAGGTCGGTGCCCGGCACCGGCATCACGTCCGGCGTCAGCGCGTCGAGCGATTGCAAAAACATGTCATAGTCCAGCGTCGGCGGGCACAGCACGTAGGCGCTGCCGGCGAACGGAATCAGCGCCAGCCGGTCACCGTCAGCGAGTGCCGCCAGGTCGCGGATGGCGAGTTTGGCGCGCGCCAGCCGGCTGGGCTGCACGTCCGGCGTCAACATGCTGCGCGACACGTCCAGCGCGACGACAATGTCAGTGCCGCGCCGCTTCACCTCCTGCCAGCGGTAGCCGAATTGCGGGCGCGCCAGCGCGGCGAACAGGCAGGCGACGGCGGCGATGAACAGGCCGCGTTTCACCAGCCGCCGCGCCGGGGAAAAGTTCACCGTCAGCGCCGCCAGCAGATGCGGCGACACCAGCGCCGCCAGCGCCCGCCGCCGCTGACGGTCGGCGCGCCAGAACACCAGCGCCGCCAGCGCGCCCGCGGCGAGACCGGCATACAACCAAATAGGAGCGGCGAATTTCATGGCAGCCTCCGGCGTAAAATTTCCGTGCCCAGCAACTCCAGCGCCAGCGCCAGCAGGCCCGCCAGCAGCGGCCAATAAAACAACTCGGCGCGCAACTCGAATTTTTTCACCGGCCGCGCCGTCGTTTCCATCCGGTTGATTTCCGCGTAAATGTTTGCCAGTGAGTCAGTGTCAGTGGCGCGATAATATTGGCCGCCGGTCTGGCTGGCGATTTGCCGCAGCGTGTCCTCGTCAATGTCCACCTTCACCGGCACCGTCACCTGCCGCCCGAAGGCGTCGGTGGCGGGCATCCGCGCCTCGCCGCGCGTGCCGGCGCCGATGGTGTACACCTTGATGCCCAGCGCCCGCGCCAGGTCCGCCGCCATCAGCGGCGACACGCGGCCGGCGTTGTTCACGCCGTCGGTGAGCAGGATGATGACGCGCGACTTGCCCGGCTGGCCGCGCAAATGGTTGACCGCGGTGGCGATGGCGCTGCCGATGGCGGTGCCGTCGGACTGCACGCTGTCGGTGCTCATCGCGTCCACGCGCTGCTCCAGCCAGTCGTGGTCCAGCGTCAGCGGCGAGACCAGATGGGCGAACGCCGCGAAGGCCACCGCGCCGATGCGGTCGTCCGGTCGCTCGGCGATGAATTTTTTGACCACCGATTTCACCACCTCGACGCGGTTGACCGGCTGGCCGTGCAATTTGAAATCCAGCGCGCGCATCGAGCCGCTCAAGTCCACCGCCAGCATGATGTCCACGCCGCTGACGCTGACCTCCTGCGTCGGCCGGCCCAGTTGCGGCCTGGCCAGCGCGACGATGAGCAGCGCCAGCGCCAGCAACCGCGGCAGCACGGCCAGCCGACCGGCGGCGGCCTGGCGCGCCGTGCCGGCCTGCCGCGCGACGGCGGTGGAGGAAAACAGAATCGTCGCCGCCCGGCCGCGCCGGCCCCACCACAGCGCCAGCGGCGGGAGGGCGGCGAGCAGCCAGAGCAATTCGGGGTGCAGGAGGCGGATCATGGGAACCTCCGGGGGGGAAATTCCAAATTCCAAATTCCAAACTCCAAATAAATTCCAATATTCAAATCACCAATCACCAAATCAGGAGTCAGCGTCAGCGGCTGCTCTTTGAAATTTGGAGTTTGGAATTTTGATATTAATTGGAATTTCATGGCTGCTTTTTGAAATTTAGAGTTTGGGATTTGGCTATTAATTGGAATTTGGAGCTTGAAATTTGGAATTTCCATCCTCAGCGGGTCTGGTGGTCTCGACAAATCTTTCCGCGCTGTCCCACATCAAATTCATCTGCTCGACGGTCAGCTCGCCGCGCGCGAATTTCGCCATGTCGCAATACACCAGGAAATTCTTCAACGCCGGCAGATGCGGCTCCAGTTCGTCGCCGGCGCGCGCGGCGGCGGTCTGGAAAAATTCCTCCGTCGTCTGGTGCGTGCTCGGCACCTTGAAGCGCCGCTCCAGCCAGTCGCGCGCGATGTCCGACACCTCGCCGCAGAACACCCGCGCGTTGCCGTCGGCGATGAGCGCGCGGCACTGTTGCAGACGTTGCAGCGCCCGCTGATACAGCGTCAGCGTCGGCCGGCGCGAACGCCACCAGCGCCACAGCCACCAGGCGAGGCCGCTGACGATGAGCGCCGCCGTGATGATGATGAGCGCGCGCCGGAGATATTTTTGATAATCCGGCACCCAGACGCCGCGGATGTCGGCGATGTCCTCACCGTCAGCGGGGGCGAAATTCGGCGCCGCGGCCGGCAAGCCAAGCAGCGGAATCGGCGCGGCCGGCGCGGACGCTGACGATGAACTCACCGTCAGCGGCGCGGGCGGGGTCTGGGCGAAAATGAACACACCCGGAAACAGGAGCGCCGGCAGCAGCATAGGCAAAATGGAGGAAACCTTGCTCACCGACCGGCCCTCCGTTCCCGGGTGTGAAAGAATTGGCGCAACGCCGGCAGGTAGGGGCTGGCGGTGTCCAGCTCCAGCAGGTCAACGGCGTTGGCGTGGAAAGTCTTGCGCAGGGTCGCGGCGCGCGCGGCGGCCAGTTGCGCGAACCGTTGCCGCGTGGCGGCGCTGCCGGTGTCGAGGTCCACCAGCTCGCCGGTCTCGGCGTCCTCCAGCGTCAGCCGGCCCACGTCGGGCAATTCGCGCTCGCGCGGGTCGCTGATGCTGACGGCCACCAGGTCGTGCCGGCGGGCGACCAAGTGCAGCGCCACGGTCAGCGCCGCCAGCGCTGGCTTGTATTCGCCGGCCAGGCAGAAGTCGGAAATCAGGAACACCACGGCGCGGCGTTTTTGCGCGCGGCGGATGGTTTCCAGCGCCAGCCGGAGGTCGGTGCCGCGCCCTTGCGGCTCCTGGAACAAAATCTCGCGGATGACCCGCAGCACATGCGGGCGGCCCTTGGCCGGCGGGATGTACAACTCGACGCGGTCGCTGAACAGCAGCAAGCCGACATTGTCACGGTTCTTGATCGCGCTGAAGGCCAGCACGCTGGCCAGCTCGGCGGCGCGCTCGCGCTTGCTTTCCGCGCCGGAGCCGAAGTTGCCGCTGGCGCTGACGTCAATGGCCAGCAGGATGGTCAACTCGCGGTCCTCGCGATATTTCTTGATAAACGGGCGGCCCTGTCGCGCAGTGACTTTCCAGTCAATCGAGCGCACATCATCGCCGGGCACGTATTCGCGCACCTCGTCGAAGTCAATGCCGGCGCCGCGAAACACCGAGCGATATTGCCCCGCCAGGGTCTCGTTGACCTGGCGGTTGGTGCGGATTTCAATCGCCCGCACTTTTTTCAACATCTCGCTGACCGTGACGCGACTCATGGTGGAAATTCCAAATTTCAAACTTCAGATTCCAAGTAAATTCCAATTCCCAAATCCAAAATTCCAAATCGCCGCGTGATTGTCAGTGACAGTTGTTTCGATTTTTTATTTTCTGTGCTCATTCGATTTTAATTGAATTTTGGCGCTTGGAATTTGAAGTTTCCTCAAGGCACCGGCACCGCGTCCAAAATTTTCTGGATGATATTCTCGCTGTTCAAACCTTCCGCCTCGGCCTCGTAGGTGACGGCGACGCGGTGGCGCAACACGTCGGGCGCGATGGATTTGATGTCCTGCGGGGTGACGTAGCCGCGGCCGTTGAGGAACGCCAGCGCGCGGCTCGCCAGCGTCAAGCTGATGCTGGCGCGCGGCGAGGCCGCGTATTGGATGTGGGATTGGAGGTCCAACTGATAACGGGCGGGTTCGCGGGTGGCGTGGATGAGGCTGACGATGTAGTCCTTGACCTTGTCGTCGATGTAAATGGTGTTCACCACCTGGCGCGACTTGAGAATATCGTCCACGCTGAGCATGGCGTTGGCCTGCGGCTTGGCGTCGGTGGTGCCCATCAGGTCGATGATCACGCGCTCCTCGGCCGGCGTCGGGTAGGTGACAATCACCTTGAGCATGAAGCGGTCCACCTGCGCCTCGGGCAGCGAGTAAGTGCCTTCCTGCTCGATGGGATTTTGCGTCGCCAGCACCAGGAACGGCTCCGGCAGCGCGTGGGTGGTGTCGCCGATGGTGACCTGGTGCTCCTGCATCGCCTCCAGCAGCGCGCTCTGCACCTTGGCGGGGGCGCGGTTGATTTCGTCGGCCAGAATCAGGTTGGCGAACACCGGGCCGTGCTTGATGGCAAAGGTCAGGTCGCGCGGGTTGTAAATTTCCGTGCCGATGATGTCGGCGGGCAGCATGTCGGGCGTGAACTGGATGCGCTTGAAAGACAGCCGGATGGTGGCGGCGAGCGTTTTCAACGCTAGCGTCTTCGCCAAGCCGGGCACGCCCTCGAGCAGGACATGGCCGTTGGCCAGCAGGCCGACCAGCAGGCGGTCAATCAAATGCTGCTGGCCGACGATGACACGGCCGATTTCGCGCCGCACCGGCTCGACCCACGCGGAGGTCTGTTGCACGGCTTGGTTGATGGTTTGGATGGAGGCGTGTTGCGACGGCGAGGGAATCGCCGGAGGAGTCGGATTGGTGCTGCTCATGCCGGCACTATGCCATACCAGGCTAACCGCAACATTTCCATACGATTACAAATAAGTAATCCTGAGCGTAGTCTGGCGGGAAACTCCGGCCACGAAGACGCGAAGACGCGAAGGAATTTTTCACCACTAAGACACAAAGGCACGAAGGCTGTTTTTTTAAACAAACCTTCGTGCCTTAGTGTCTTTGTGGTTCAAGTTTTTTTAGAACTGGTGGCGGTAGCCGGCGGTTAGGCCCCAGGGCTTGTCGTACTTGTCGCCGAAGGAGGCTTCGTAGTCGAGGTGGAGTTGGTTAGCGTCGTCGAGTTGCCAGATGAGGCCGGCGCCGAGTTCGGCTCTGGCACCGTCGGTGTTGGCGCGGGTGGATTGGTAGCCGTTGCGGATGGTGCCACCGCTGCTGATGGTTTCGACGCCGCTGATTTTGAGGTAGGGCTGTAATGCGCCGCCGTTGGCGAGCTTGAGGGTGCGGCCGAATACGCTGCCGATTCTGAACTGGAGGGCGTCGAGGTC
>JAISDC010000279.1 GCA_031265105.1 Verrucomicrobiales bacterium | reverse complement strand
CAGAGACGCGGAGCCGCAGAGTTTTTTAATTAAATTAACTCCGCGGCTCTGCGGCTCTGCGCGAGATTTGTTTGCGCTGCCGCCCCATCCTGCCGGCCTATGGAGCGCGGGCGTCTCGCACGCTTCGTTGCCGGCTGGAAGCCGGCGCTCCCAGTGGCTCAGCGACGGCGGCGCAGCATGGTCAACCGGATTTCGCTGTAATTGACCGCGCCGCCGTTGGCGTTGAAAAACACACCGCCCGCCCCAGCGCCGCGTAAGCGGCGATTTGCAACGCCAGCGGCAGCGGCGTGTCGCCGTGCCACAAGCCCACCAGCGCCCCGCCCGCCGCGCCCAAAATGAATTGGCTGATGCCCAGCATCGCCGAGGCGCTGCCCGCCGCCGCCGCGAACGGTTGCATGGCCAGCGCCGTCGCGTTCGGGAAAATCACCCCCAGACTCGCCAGCGTCACGAACAGCGCCGCGAAAAAAGCGGGAAACCCGCCCCACCCCGTCCACGTCACCAGCGCCAGGATCAGCGTCAGGCCCAAATTGCACCACAGCCCCTGGCGCAACAGCCACTCGGCGGCGCAACGGCGCAGCAGCCAGGAATTAAGCTGGTTGCCAAGATACAGGCCGACGGAGTTCGCCGCGAACAAACCGCCGAACCAGGCCGCCGGCACGCCGTACAATTCGATGAAAATATGCGGCGAATCGGCGATGTAAGTGAACAACACGCCCGCCGCGCAGCCCAGCGCCAGCGCCGGCCCGAGGAACCGGCGGTCGGCCAGGATGCGCCCGTAGCCGCGAAACACCGCCCACACATGCCCGCGCGCGCGCCGGTCGCGCGGCAGCAGGGTTTCCTCAACCAGCAGCGCCACCGCCAGGCAGCACAGGCCCCCGAACACCGTCAGCACCCAGAAAATCGTCCGCCACCCGGCGCCAGTCAGCAACAGGCTGCCCATGAACGGCGCGACAATCGGCGCGATGCCGCTGACAATCATCATCAGCGAGTAAAATCGCGCCGCGTCCGCCGCCTCGAACTTGTCCCGCACAATCGCCCGCGCCACCACCATCCCCGCCGAACCGCCCAGCCCCATGAAAAACCGCGCCACCGTCAGCGTCTCCACCGAGCGCGTCAGCGCGCCCGCCACCGTCATCACGCTAAACAACGCGCAGCCCGCCAGCAGCGGCAGCCGCCGCCCGACGTGGTCGCTCAGCGTCCCCCACAACAACTGCCCCGCCGCCAGGCCCAGCAAAAACACCGCCAGCGTCAGTTGCACGCTGCCGATGGACGTGTCCAGCTCCCGCGCGATATCGCCGAACGCCGGCAGGTACATATCCGTCGCCAGCGGCGCAAACGCGGACAACGCGCCCAAAATCCAGACCAGTTTCCAGTCGCGACGAACAGGCATAAACGGGTGACTGTAACAAAATCGGCCCGGTAAACACGTAATTTTATTCACCGCGGAGACGCGGAGACGCGGAGACGCGGAGGCGCGGAGGTTAAGTTTTTTTCAACGGATTGGGCGGCAATCTCCCAAGATTGAACGTCAATCCCTATGGATTGGGCGGCAATTTCTCCAAAAAACAGCGCCATCAGCGCCAGCCAATTTAAAATTAACCCATTGAAATTTTGCCTTTTACATTTTGCATTTTAAATTTTCATCAAACATTGAAGCGAAACTCCAGCACATCCCCGTCCTGCACCACATAGTCCTTGCCCTCAATGCGCAACTTGCCCGCCTCGCGACACTTCGCCTCACTGCCGAGCGCGCGCAAATCGTCATACGCCATGCACTCGGCGGCGATGAACCCGCGCTCAAAGTCGCTGTGAATGACCCCGGCCGCCGCCGGCGCCCGATCGCCGGCATGAATCGTCCACGCGCGAGTCTCTTTCTCGCCGGTGGTGAAATAAGTCCGCAACCCCAGCAAGTGATAAACCGCGCGAATGAGCTTGCCGACGCCCGATTCCTCCACCCCGAGATCGCGCAGGAACTCCGCCTGCTCGGCGGGCGTCAGGTCGGTCAACTCGGCCTCGATTTGCGCGCTGATGATGACCGCCGCCGCGCCGAGGTGCGCCGCGCAATAATCCTCCACCTGCCGCACGCGCCCGCCGGTCACCCCGTCGCGCCCGCCCGCTGACAGTGCCGCCAGTTCGTCTTCCTTGACGTTGCACGCGAAGATGGTGGGCTTGCCCGACAACAGGAAGAAGCCGCGCGCGGTATGCCGCTCCTCCGCGGACAACTCCAGCGTCAGCGCCGGCTGGCCCGCGTTGAGGTGCGGCGTCAACTTGTCAATCACCGCCAACTCCGCCCGCGCCTGCGGGTCCCCGGCCCGCGCCGTCTTCGCCAGCCGGTCCCGCTGCTTCCCCAGCGACGCGAGGTCGGCGAGTATCAACTCGGTCAAAATCACCTCAATATCGCGCAACGGATCCACCTTGCCGCTGACGTGGTGAATATCCGCGTCCTCGAAACAGCGCACCACCTGCACCATGGCGTCCACCTCGCGAATGTGGGCGAGGAACTGATTGCCCAACCCCTCCCCCTGACTCGCCCCGCGCACCAACCCGGCGATGTCCACCATCTCAATACTGGCGGGAATCACCTTCCGCGTGCTGGAAATTTGCGCCAGCACCGCCAGCCGCGCGTCCGGCACCGTGACCATCCCGACATTGGGATCAATCGTACAAAACGGATAATTAGCCGCCTGCGCCTTGCGCGTCCTGGTGACGGCGTTGAACAACGTACTCTTGCCGACATTCGGCAACCCAACGATTCCAGCTCTTAACATGGCGCAATATCAAAGGGCCTTTCCCCCCGGCGCACAATACAAAATTAACCACGAATGAACGCGAATGAACACGAATGAAAAAGGCAACCACGGTCAGCGGTTGCCTTTTGCATGTTATTCGTGTCAATTCGTGTTTATTCGTGGTTTAGAACTGATGCCTATATCCAGCGGTCAATCCCCAAGGCTTGTCGTATTTGTCGCCGAAGGAGGCTTCGTAATCCAAGTGGAGCTGATTGTTAGCGTCGAGTTGCCAGATGAGGCCGCCGCCGAGTTCGGCACGGGCGCCGTCAGTGTTGGCGCGGATATGTTGGTAGCCGTTGTGCAGGGTGCCGCCGCTGCTGATGGTTTCGACGCCGCTGATCTTGACGTAGGGTTGCAACGCGCCGCCGTTGGTGAGGTTGATGGTGCGACCGAAGAGGCTGCCGATGCGCAGTTGCAGGGCATCGAGGTCTTGGGCGCTGATGGTCATGGGGCCGGCGGTGTAGTTCTCGGCGAGGATGTGGAGGTAGTTGACTTGGAACTGGGGTTCCACAAACCAACCATCAGTGAAGGTAAACTTGTTACCGATTTCGAGGCTGCCGCCGATGTTCACGT
>JAISDC010000266.1 GCA_031265105.1 Verrucomicrobiales bacterium | reverse complement strand
GGAAATTAGAGCATCGGGGCAAGAGTCATACGGAGCGCGTGAGCGCGTGAGCGCGTGAGCGCGTGAGCGCGTGAGCGCGTGAGCGCGTGAGCGCGTGAGCGCGTGAGCGCGATTCACTTACGTTATGACTTAGGTCTCTCATCTTCAGCGGGTTAGCGGGGTGTTACTTTGGCTTGGGCTACTAGTTTTTTTCGGTAGGTAGTAGATAGTAGGTAGTAGTTAGCATCTGTTTGTCCCGATAACGGGATGGGACGATATGGAATCTGTCTGCCTTGCGCAAGGTTTTTTTTCGCTTTTTTAACTGCCAGCTTGCCGGTTCACGGCCGGTTGGTCAGTTGCATGGTCAGCGGCCCGGCGCCGGGCTTGGCGTTGAGCAAGACTTCGCCGTTCACCAAGCGGGTCGGGATGGCGTTGCCGGCGGTGTCCGTGGCGGTGGCGGCGGTCGCGTTGGGGGCGCTGATGATGACGGTCAGCGGCACGTTGAACAGTTCGGGGTCGAGCGCGGTTTCCAGCACGAAGGTCACGCGGTCGGCGCTTTGCTCCAGCACCCGCGCGCGCGTCGCCTCGGCCTCCTGCACATAGCGCGCGACCTCGCCGAAGGTGCCGATCCACAACTCGTCCGCGCGGCTTTGCGCGTATTGCAAATGCGCCTCCAGCACCGCCGGCCGCAACGGGTCGTACGCGCCGTCCTCCAGGCCGTGAATCATCGCCGCGTCCCAGCGGTGTTCCGCGATTAACTTGTCAAGATACGCGTTCGCCGCGGCGGGGGTCTCGTCACGCTTGCCCAGTCCGTATTGATGCGCGCGGAACACCGGCACCTGGCGCAGCACCACGCGGTCGGTGTACATCCGCCGGCTGTTGCCGGGGTAGGCGAGCGACACGGGGCGCGCGCCGATCTCGCGCTGTATTTGGTCGGAGCATTCCTTGACTTGCCGCTCCAGCTCGGCGGCGTTGTAGGTTAGCGCGAGATTGGGGTGGGTCACCGTGTGGTTGGCGATTTCGTGACCCTGCGCCGCCAGTTCGCGCAACTGGTCCCACGCGATGCCGCCGAACGCGCCGGGCGCTTTCGCCGCCGCCTCCGCCGCGCTGCCGGCGACCGGGCCGCTGACGATGAAGAACGTGCCGGGCACCTTCAGCCGGTTGAGAATCGGCACGGCCAGCGTGTACTGGCTGCGCAGTCCGTCGTCAAACGTGTAGCACACGGCGGCGGCCTTGTTGTCCCGGTACTTGGCGATGCGCACCGGCGGGGGTTCCGCGCCGCTGACGGTGGTGGTGAGCGCCAGCGGGGCGGCCAGGGTGGCGATGACGCGGAGTGAGTGTTTGAACATAAGATACAGGTAGATAAATCTCGCGGTTTAGGCAAGCTGGCAGTTGATGAAAAGCTGCGCGTGGCCGGTGTCAATGGCGCGAAGGATGGCGTTCGGGTTTTGGGTCTGGGGCTTGGGGCTGGCCGCCGCCATGCCACGGTCAGCGCCGGCGGCCGCAGAAAATTTTGCCGACGCGGCGGTGTTCAAACGCCTGACCGCACCGGCCGCGGCGGCGGTGCCGGTGGTGAAAAATCTCGACCGCGCGTGGGTGGCGCGGCTCGCTGAGCGCGGGGAACCGACGATTTACACGCGGGAAAATTCCAACCACTTCGCCTACCTGGGGATGCCGGTCGGCGGCATCGGCGCCGGGCAATTGTATCTGAGCGGCGACGGCCGACTGTGGTGGTGGGATATTTTCAACACCGCGCTGCCGGCGCACAAGTTCAGCATGGAGCAGGGCGAGGTGTATCGTACGTCGCCCGGCCCCGACCACGGCACGGGTCGCGGGCGGACGGCCGCGCCGGCGCAGGGGTTCGCCATCAGCGTCGTTGACGGCGGCCAAACCAGCCACCGGCCATTGTCAGCGGCGGGCTTTGCCGATGTCAAGTTTCGCGGGCAGTATCCGGTCGGCACGGTGGACTTCGCGGACCCGGCCGTGCCGCTGACGGTGCGGCTGGCGGCGTTCTCGCCGTTCATCCCGACCAACGCGGCGGACTCGACGCTGCCGGTGACGATTTTTCGCTACGCGGTGACCAATACCTCGTCGCGCCCGCTGGCGGTCACCATCAGCGGTTCGCTGGAAAACGCGGCGCTGCGCTCGGTCGGCGACCGGCCGGCGGGGTTGCTGGAGAATCTCACCGTCAGCGGCGGCGGCGCGAAAATGTTGCTGTGCCGCGTGGCGCCGGAGTTGCTGCGGCAGCGCGCCGACCGCTCGCGGGATATCACGATTGAGGACTGGCAGGCGCCGGATTTTCGCGGCTGGACGGTCAGCGGCACCGGCTTCGGCGACGGGCCGGTGAACAAGGACGACCTGCCGCACGGGATGTCGGACGTGGGCGGCGATGCGCCGCGGGTGGTGAACACGTATATTCACGGCGGCGACGGCGCGACCGGCGCGTTGCGGCGCGATGGCGTGCTGTTGTCGCGCGATTATCTGGCGCTGTGGGTGGCCGGCGGCACGGACGCGACCAAGACTTACGCGGCGCTGACGGTGGACGGCCGGGAAGTCCGCCGCGCCGCCAGCCCGCGGCAGGACAACTGGCTGGCGCGCGTCGTGTGGGACGTGCGCGAGTTTCGCGACCGGCGCGCGACGCTGACGCTGGCGGACGGGAGCGGCGACAGTTGGGCGCAACTCAGCGTGGGGCGCATCTGGTTGACCGACACGCCGGCACCGCCGCTCGACCAGGCGCCGGATTGCGGCAGCCTGGCGCTGGCCGCCATCGGCGACCCGGCCACCGTCAGCGTCAGCGGCACCCTGCCGGCGGCGGCGGCGCGGGGGCCGGTCGGCGCGGTGGCGCGGACGCTGACGGTGCCGGCGGGCGAGACGAAAAATTTTGACTTCGCGCTGGCGTGGTATTTCCCGAACTTGCAGTCGAATTACCAGGTGCCCGGCGTGCGCTGGCAGAGACGCACCTACGGCTGGCGCTTCGCCGACGCGGCGGCGGTGGCGGAGTATGTGGCGGAACATTTCACGCGACTGTCAGCGGACACGCTGGCGTGGCGCGATACCTGGTACGACTCGTCGCTGCCGTGGTGGTTCCTTGACCGCACTATGGCCAGCGCGTCGAATCTCGCCGCCGGCGTGACCTTCCTGCTCGGCAGGGAAGGAGTGTATTATGCCAACGAGGGCGTGGACAGTTGCCCCGGCACCTGCGCGCATGTCTATCAATATGCCCACACGCTTGGGCGCCTGTTTCCCGCACTGGAGCGGCGGCGGCGGGAACTGGTGGATTTGGGTTTCACCTTCGACGCTGACGGTGTCATCGCCACGCGCGGCGAGGTGTTTGGCGGCTTTTCCGCCGACGGGCAGGCCGGTACGTTGCTGCGGATTTACCGCGAGCATTTGCTGTCGAAGGACAACTCGTTTCTGACTCGCCACTGGGCGAACATCAAGCTGGCCTACGAGCCGTTGTTCAAGCTGGACGCTGACGGTGACGGCATCCTGGAGGGCGCGCAGCCGAACACGTTGGACGAGCCGTGGCACGGCAAGATTGCCTGGCTCAGCGGCCTGTATGTCGCGGCGCTGCGGGCGGGCGAGCGGATGGCGCTGACGGTGGGCGACGCGGAGTTTGCCAAACAATGCGCGACCATCGCCGCCGCCGGCGAGCACCACATCGTCAGCGAGCTGTACAACGGCGAGTATTTCATCAATCTGCCCGACCCGGAAAAGCCGGACGGCGCGACCAGCGGCGGCGGTTGCCAAATTGACCAGGTGTACGGCCAGGCGTGGGCGTGGCAGGTCGGCCTAGGGCGGGTGTTGCCGGAACAGGAAACGCGCTCGGCGCTGCGGGCGGTGTTTCGCCACAACTTCACCACCGATGTCGCGCCGTACCGGGCGAAATTCACCAAGGGCCGTGTGTTTGCCATGCATGGCGAGGGCGGCGTGCTACTGGGCACCTGGCCCGACCCGGCGTGGCCGGCGGAACGGGCGCGCGGCGTTTACCTTTCCTATCTCAACGAAGTGTGGACCGGCAACGAGCACGCGCTGGCGGCGCATCTGTTGTGGGAAGGGCTGGCGCCGGAGGCGCTGACGGTGGAGCGCGCCATGCACGAGCGTTACGACGGGATGAAACGGAATCCGTGGAGCGAGGTGGAGTGCGGCGCGCATTACGGACGGGCGCTGGCGGCCTACGGCGTGTTCCTCGCGGCGTGCGGTTTTCACCTGGACGGGCCGGCGGGAACCATCGAGTTTGCGCCGCGGCTGTCGGCGGACAATTTCCGCGCCGCGTTCACCGCGCCGGAAGGGTGGGGTTCGTACTGGCAAAAACAGGCCGCTGACGGTGGCCTGGCCGCCGGCGTCGAGTTGCGATACGGGACGCTGACGGTGCAGGCATTGACGCTGACCGCCGGCGGCGATAGTACCGGCGACCTGGCGCTCAACGGCAAACCGGTGCCGGCCAGGTTTACCGTCAGCGGCGAAAAAATCACGCTGACGTTCGACCCGCTGACCATGCAAGCCGGCGACACGCTGACGGTGACCGCGCGATAAGATTTGTCCACGCCGGCATGGCGCGCGGGCATCCTGCCCACTGGCGGGCGGGACGCCCGCGCTCCATAACCTCATCGAAAACCTCTGGCGGTCTTGGTGGTTCATCAATAAAAAATCTTCGCGCTGCCGCGTCTCGGCGGTTAAGTTTTATTTTTAAAAACACTTCGTGTCTTGGTGTCTTCGTGGTGCAAAAACCCTCCGCGCCGGCCCGTCGCGGGCGATTAAATTTGAATTTTGCGCCGGCTTTGTCATCATTATCCATCTCTCATGGCAGGCAAACGCAAAACGGACAGGGAACTCAGGCTGATCATTGCCTTTATTTTGGCGGGTTGCGGCTTGCTTACGCTGCTGGCGTTGTTTTCGTTCAACAAAAACGACCTGGGCCTGATTCACGAGCCGCCCAACCAGCCGCCGGAAAATCTCATCGGCACGGTCGGCGCCTACTGGGCCGGGGGCGTGCTGTTGCTGTTCGGCCTGGCGGCTTACCTGATACCGGTGATCATGGTCGGGGTCTCCATCGCGCTGTTTTTCAATACGTTCCAGCGCGACAATCTGTACAAACTGGTCTGGGTCGCGCTGGTCATGGTCAGCGGCGCGGGCTTGTTGCAGCTCATCAAGCCGGTGTTCAAACTGTTCGACCATTATCTCATCTGCGCGGGACATCCCGGCGGCGAAATCGGTTATTGGCTGAACGACCTCTTCCTCGCCAGTTACATGGGCAACGCCGGCGCGGCCATCGTCACCCTGACCGTTTACCTGATCAGCTTCATCCTGTTGTTCGAACTGCGCCCCGTCGCCCTGGCCCGCGGCGCCGGCGCCTGGTGGCGGGCTTGGCGCGCGGCCCGCGAACAGGCCCGCCTGGAATCCGCCGACCCGCTGGAGCGGTTGGAACTTGAGGAACGGCGGTTGCGGCGCGAGGAGGAGCAATTGAAGAAAAAGCTGCTGCGCAAGGGCGCTGCCGGTGAGGAGCCACCGCCCATCGGCCTGGGCCGCCCGCAACCGCGCATTTTCGACACTACCCTGCCGCCGAAGAAAACGCCGCCGCCGGTCACCGAACCGCCCGCCGCGCCGCCGCCGACTCCGCCGCCAGTGTCAGCGCCGGTCGTCAAACCCGCCGTCCGGGAAAAAGCCGCGCCCAAGACCGCGCCGCCACCGTCAGCGCCGGCGTCTTACGAGCATTACCAACTGCCGCCGCTGACGTTGCTCACCGCCAATGACAACCTCGGCCGGGGCGTCACTGACACGGAGGAACTGGAGCAACAACGCGCGCTGCTGGTGGAAACCCTGCTGCAATTCGGCATCGAAGTCACGCCCGGCGACATCACCAAGGGCGCCACCATCACCCGTTACGAGGTCTATCCCGCGGTCGGCGTCCGCGTCGAGCGCATCGCCGCGATGGAACGCAACATCGCCCGCGCCATGAAGGCCGAGCGGGTCAACATCCTCGCCCCCATTCCCGGCAAGGACACCGTCGGCATCGAGGTGCCCAACATCCGGAAAGTCAAAATCGTGCTCAACGACTTGTTCGAGTCCGCCGCCTGGCGCGGCACCAAGGGCCGGCTCCCCATCGCCCTCGGCAAGGACGTGTACGGCTCGGTGCTGGTGGCCGACCTTGCCGACATGCCGCACCTGCTCATCGCCGGCACCACCGGCAGCGGCAAGTCGGTGTGCGTCAACTCCATCCTGCTCAGCCTGCTGTATCGTTTCAACCCGGACGACTTGCGCATCATCCTGGTGGACCCGAAAGTGGTCGAATTGCAGGTGTACAACGACCTGCCGCACCTGGTCGTCCCGGTGGTCACCGACCCGAAAAAGGTGCTGGTCGCCCTGCGCTGGGTCATCAACGAGATGGAAAAACGCTACCGGCTGATGGCGAAGTCCGGCGTCCGCAATCTCATTGCCTACAATAAACTCGCCAGGGAACGCCAGGCGCAACAGGAAAAACTCGACTTGGAAAAAGCCCTGGCCGACGCCGCTGCCAATGACGAAAGCGACCCCGCCGACCGCGCGGACGACGACGACGCGGCGGACAACACCCTGCCCGGCCTCGCCGCTGACACTGACGAGGAGCCGATGCCCGACCACTTGCCGTACATCGTGGTGATTATCGACGAGCTGGCCGATTTGATGCAAACCTCGCCCGCTGACGTTGAGATGGCCATCGCGCGACTGTCAGCGAAGGCCCGCGCCGCCGGCATCCACCTCATCATCGCCACGCAAACCCCCCGCGCCCAGGTCATCACCGGCGTCATCAAGACCAACGTGCCGTGCCGCATCGCCTTCCAAGTGCCCAGCGCGCTGGACTCCCGCGTCATCCTCGACGAGAACGGCGCGGAAAACCTGCTCGGCAAAGGCGACCTGCTCTACCTGCCGCCCGGCTCCGCCAAACTCATCCGCGCCCAGGGCGCCTTCGTCAGCGACGAGGAAGTCGCCAAGGTGGTCGCCTTCATCAGCCGGCAGTGCCAGCCGTCCTACGAAAACGAAATCCACGCCAAGCTGACGCGCGACGCTGACGGTGCGGAAGCGGAGATTTCCGACGAGGACCTGGAACTCATCCGCAAATGCGTCGAGGTCATCCGCCAGGAAAAGCGCGCCTCCACCTCGCTCTTGCAACGCCGGCTGCGCATCGGCTACGGCCGCGCGTCCTGGGTGGTGGACTGGCTCGAGCAAAAAGGCGTGCTCGGCCCCAAGGACGGCGCCAAGGACCGCGAACTGCTCACCGATTTTGACCAACTGGATCCGGAAACCTTGTTCACATGAGCAATCCCGCCCCAATCACCATCGGCCGGCAACTGGCCGCCGCGCGCCAGGCCAAGGGCTGGACGCTGGAGGAAGCCGCGCGCCGCACGCACCTGAAACCCGCGCTGCTGGCCTGCCTGGAGGCCGACGAATTTGACCGGTTGCCCAGCGTCACCAACGCCCGCGGCTTCATCCGCCTGTACGCCCGCGAACTGGAACTCGACGGCTGGTCGCTGCTCAAACAATTCAATGGCGCCGCCGCCGCGCCGGTGGACTTGCTGGAGCTGGCGCCGGAGGATCTGGAAGCCATTCCCACCCGCTCGCGCGAGCCGGTTGCCACCTCGCAAGGCATCGGCCTGGCGCTGACCGTGGTCGTGATTCTGGCTGCCATCGGCGTCGGCGTTTACAAACTGTACACCATCCGCTCATTTATTAACCAGCCGCCGCCGTTGGTCGAGGCCGCGACCGCCGCGCCGCCGCCGGAGCCAGCCGCCAGCGTCAGCGCCAATCAGCCCCAAGAGCGTATCCCGGTCGCCAAGCCCGTTGACCAGGCTCCGGTCAAGCCAGTGGCCGTCAACCAGCCGGCGGCGCCCGCGCCGGCGCCCGCCGCTGACCGTGACCGCCAGCCGCCCAAGGCCCGGCCCGTCGAGGCCGCCGCCGCGCCGCCCGCCGCGCCGGCCACCCCGCCTGCCGCGACCAAGGGTTTGCGACTGCAACTGGTCGCTGACACCGACGCCGACGAATCCTCCCGCTGGGTGCGAGTCGTCGCCATCCGCAACGGCAAGGAGGAACGCGTTTACGCCGACATCCTGCCGCCCGGCAAGACCTTTCCGCCCGACGAGCCGTGGGTCGCCGACGCCTTTGTCGTCTCCATGCGCGAAGCCGCCGTCATCGGCATCGTCCAGAACGGCGGCGCGCCGCAGAAATACGAATTGCCCGGCATCCAGCGGGTGAAACTGCCGGCGAATTGAGCGTATTGCTTCACCACGAAGACCCCAAGGCACGAAGGGCGGCGCTGCTTTGAAAAAAAGACGGTCTTTGGGAGCAAATAGACCGTCTTTGGAGGCAAATAGACGGTCTTTGGGGGGCAAAAGACCGTCTTTGGGGGCAAAAAGACGGTCTTTCCCGACAAAAAAACCTGCCTCCCTTCGTGCCTTAGTGTCTTCGTGGTGAATCAGTCGCCTCTTCGTGGTGAAAAATGAGTTTTAATCCGCCGACCGGCATCTATATTAACTGGCATATGCACCTCAATTTGCCCAACCGTCTCAGTATTTTGCGCCTGGTGTTAAGCTGCGGCTTTGTCGCGGTGTTGAGCTGCCAAACCGTCAACTGGTCCGGCGCGGTCGCGTTTGTCATCTTCGTCGCGGCGGGGCTGACCGATTTTCTGGACGGCCACCTGGCGCGCAAATACCACCTCATCACCGACCTCGGCAAATTGCTCGACCCGATTGCCGACAAAATCATGGTCAGCGCCGCCTTCATCGAGCTGGTCGCTTACAATGACCTGATGCCGGTGGTCACCCCGGCGTGGCTGGTCATCTGCGTGCTGGCGCGGGAATTCTTCATCACCGGCCTGCGCTCGCTGGCGGCGGCCAAGGGCGTGATTCTGGCCGCCGCGCGCAGCGGCAAGCACAAGACCATCTCGCAAATCGTCACCATCCTGGTCGGGCTGGCGGTGCTCAGTTGCGCGCAATTGCAGGTCAACTTCAGCGGGCTGGCCGCGGTGTTCGCGCTGTATCAATTTTTGCTGTGGCTGACGCTGTTCATCACCGTCTGGTCGGGCGCGGCCTATGTGGTGAAAAATTACCAACTCGTGCTGGCAACCAAATGAGCCGGCCGTTTGCCATCCTGGTGCCGCTGGCGGACGGGTTCGAGGAAATCGAGGCCATCGTGCCGGTGGACGTGTGGCGGCGCGCGGGCTTCGACGTGACCACGGCGGCGCTGACCGTGAACCCGGTCATCGCCGCGCGGCGGACGCGGCATCTCGCCGATACCACACTGTCAGCGGCGTTGGGGCGCGAGTTCGACTTGATTTACCTGCCCGGCGGCCAGCCCGGCGCGAACGCGCTGGCCGCTGACACTGACCTGTTGGAAAAACTGCGCCGACAGGCCGCCGCCGGTCGCTGGGTGGCCGCCATTTGCGCCGCGCCGCTGGCGTTGCGCGCGGCGGGCCTGTTGCGGGACAAACAATTCACCTGTCATCCGTCCGTCGCCGCCGACCTCACCGACGGCGGCGCGCCGCGCGACCGCGTGGTCGTTGACGGCAAACTGATCACCGGCCGCGCCGCCGGCGCCGCCTTTGAACTGGCGCTGACCGTGGTGCGGCTGGTCGGCGGCGCGGCCGCGGCGGCCGAGGTCAATCAAGGCTTGCTTTGCCATCCGGCCCTGCTGACGCCGTGAATGATTCAAGTAAAAACGAGCACAGTTACCGCAGAGACGCGGAGGCGCGGAGATTTTTTTTGATAAAACTCCGCGTCTCCGCGTCTCTGCGGTTAAGTTTTTAAAGCTATCAGCGGCGGCGGCGCAGGGTCACCAGCAGCGTCGCGCCGAGGGTTAGTAATAGCCAGGCGGAGGGTTCGGGGATGGTGTAGGTTAGCAGCAGGTTGCCGCTTAGGTTGGACAGGCTCCATAGTTCGCTGTCGAGTGATTGGCCGGCGCTGTTTTGCAGGAGCACGTTGTCCAAATCGCCGCTGATGGTGGCGAAGCCGGTGGTTAGCAGCCAGTCATTGTCAGCGGTGGGCGTGTAGGCGTCGAGCAGGTTGATACGGATGATGGCGCCGTCGTCGAACCGCAGCGTCGGGGCGCTGAGATTGTCGAGGCCGATGGCGAGAATGTCGCTGACGGTGTCGCCGGCGAGGTCCACGTCGAAGAACGAGCCTTTTTGAAAATACACGCCGAGCACGTTTTGCCCCAGCGTCAGTTCGCCGGCCTGGTAAATGCCGTCGGCGTCGCCCGGCGCGATGAACGAGCCGATGCGCGCGGTGACGTAGCCCTCCAGTTCGTTGGAACGATTGTTGTCCGAGCCGCCGAGCACGAACCGGGTGGCGGTGCTTTTGAGCGGCAGCAGGCCGCGCCCGGACAGGCTCGCGGCGCCGATGTTAGTGGCGCCGCTGTCCATCAGCAGGACGCCGCCGCTGTCGATGCGCAACGCGCTGGCGACGGGGATGGCCTTGTCGTTTTGCAAGTGCAGCACGCTCTGCACAATCGTGGCGCCGGTGTAGGTGTTGACGCCGCTCAGGAACGTGCGCCCGACGCTGGTGGCGGCAATCAGGCCGGTGGCGGCGGTGTTGGTGATTTGGCTCTGGATATTGAGGTCGCCGCCGTCGCTGTACAAAATCAGCGGGCGGTCGCCGGTGTCGAGAATACTTTGGTTGCCGCTGATGGTGAAGTTGCTGCCGAAGCGCGCCACCACGCCGCTGGTCACGGTCAGCGTGGTGTTGGCGCTGATGGTCAGCGTGGTGTTGTTGCCGACCAGCGCGTTGACGGTTTGGTCGTCGTTCAATGTCTCGGCGGTGGTGATTCTGACGTTATCGCCGTCAGCGGCAGCGGCCAGCGTGGTCGTGTATTCAGTTGTGTCGAGCACGCGGAAGCCGCCGTCATGGGTGTAAGTGACCAGGCCGTGGGCAGTGAAATTATTGATAGCGTTAGTCAAATTGCCGACGTTGGCGGTGAAGACGGTGCGGCCGGTCGCCCACGGCAAAATGGCCGTGCTAGTGGCGCTGGTGCCGGAGCCGACCAAATCGTCCAGAATATTCTGGTCGTTGGTGACTTGCAGCGAGAACGCGCCGGCGGTGGCGAGGCCGAGGATGTTGACCGTGGCGTTGTTTTCGCGGGTCAGCGAGTTCAGCGTCAGCGTGAAATTGCCGCTGCCGTTGACCAGCCCGAGGCCGGAGCGCCCGGCGCGTAGCGTCACGTCGCCGACCGTTTGCGCCGGCAGTTTGGAGTTGGTGCCGGTGCTCTGGTAGGCCAGCGCGCCGGCGTAGAGATGGATGGCGGCGTCGGTTTCGAGCAAGTTGACCTCCGCCAACTGACTGCCGTTCACGCTGTTCAAGTCAACGAACAGCGCGGCGTTTTTTTTGGTAGCGTTGCTGGCGGTGGCGCCGGCCTGCCCGATGTCGTAGCGCGTGACGCCGCGGATGCGCGCGCCGGTCAGGTTATACCCGCTGGTTTCCACGGACAACAGGCCCTCGCTGACGGTGACGAGGCCGTCGCCGCCGCTGAGGATGATGTTCTGGTTCGTGTTGCCGCGCACCGCCAGCCAGCCGACGCCGGTCTTGGTCAGCGAGGTGGCGTTGCTGCCGCCGGACAGGAAAAACAGGTTGTCCGCCGGCGCCGCGAGGTCCTGGCGCCCGACTTGGAACAGCACGGCCTGCCCGCCGAAATCCGTGTTGACGGTGCGCCCGTTGTCGCCCCAGGAAAACCCGGCGTCACCGGTGACGCGGTTGGCCTCATAGACGATATTGACCGTGCCGCTCGGTCGCGCGGCAAACTGGATGAGCGCCGCCGAACCGGAGCTTGGCACCGCGAGTTGCGCCGTCCACAGGGCGCTGTTGCGATAAATGAAATCGCCGTTGATAACGCCGGTGCCGCTGGTTTCGAAACGCCACGGCAGCATGGTGAATTCGACCCCTTGGTCGGTGAACGCCTCATTGCGCGTCGGATTGCCGGGATAAATTACCCGCGCGGTGGTGGCGGTCAAAATTTCCGCGATGTTCATGCCCTGCCCGACGGTCCAATAATCATTTTGGCGCATGTTCTGGCCAATCCGCGAGTCCAGATTGGCAAAAGTGGCCGGGGTGGAACTACCCGGCAAGGTGCCGCTGATGGTGAGGATACCGGAGGTGCCGTCGATGGCGACGTATGAGGAGACAATCGGCGTGTAACGCGGGGTGGCATAGCCGACGGCCTTGCCGAGGTTGGTCACGGTCAGCGACGTGCCGGCGCCGGTGGTGACGGCGCTGATGGTGACGCGCCCGGCATTGTCAATGCCGGTGACATACGCGCCGTCGGGGATGCCGTCGCCGCTGATGAAGCTGCCGATGGACAACTGGCGGGCGTTGTAAGTGCCGGTGTAAATGACGTTGGAGTCTGCTTCGTAGGAGGCACCGCTGACGTTGACGGTGGTCGAGCCGATGGTGCCGTTGGCGACGATGCCGTTGATTTTACCGTTCGCCCAGTTGTCCGGGTCCCAGAACAGCGGCAAGTTAGTGTCGGTATTGGTGAACTGGGCGCGGGCGCCGACCATCGTCAGCGCTAACATTATGCATATCAATGACTTACAGAATGCGGGGGGGGGGGGGGGGGCGGTT
>JAISDC010000278.1 GCA_031265105.1 Verrucomicrobiales bacterium | reverse complement strand
TGAGCGCGATGCTTCGATTCTATGGGCTATCTCGGTCATCTTCAGCGGGTTACCGGGGTTTCACTTTGGCTTAACCACCCTTGTTTTCCATGCGGTCAATGTCAGCGGGCACCGATAACAGAGAGGGACAGTATCTTATCAGTCTGGCTTGCGCAAGGATTTTTTTCTCAAGACGACAGTGCGGCGTCCTCGCGCACCCAGACTGCTTTGCCGTCATCCTGAGAAACAACATCAGCGTCCGGACAAAAGTCACCGCGCAAGTATATTTTTTCAGCCTCAGCTTCGCCACTTTCGGGGAGCTTTTCATTGGCGACGACAGCGGCAGCGTCCACGTCACGCAGACCATGCCGCTGATGGTGAGGAATCATTATAAAAGCTGCCCGGCTTCCCTGAGACGCTGGCGCAGTTGCGGGAGGTCCACCGCGTGCACATCGGGCGCGGGTTGGCGGCACGCCAGCGCCGCCGCCAGGCCGGCGGCCTCGCCGGTGACCAGGCAGGCCGGTTGGACGCGCAGGCTGCCGGCGGCGTGAGTGTCAGCGGACACGCAACGCCCCGCCACCAGCAGGTTGCGCTTGCCCCGCGGCGTGAGGATGCGGTACGGGATGCCGTGCGATTCTCCCTTGCCGTAGTGCGGGTAGCTGTGGTCGTTCATCGCGGGGACGTGCACGTCGATGTAATAGTTGTTGCGCCCGATGCCGTCGTCAAATTCGCGCCGCGCCAGCCAGTCCGCCGTGGTGAAGGTGTAGTCGCCCGTGACGCGGCGGCTCTCCCGCACGCCGAGCAAGCCGCCGGTGTTGACCAGCAGCGCGCGGGCAAACGCGGCGGGCGCGTATTCCTTGAACGCCGCGAGAAATTGCGCGGCCTGCGCGCGCCCGCGCGCCATCGCCGCTGACAGTGACCCCTCGTCCAGCGGGTCAACGTCCCGGAGATGCCCCGCGTTGAACTGCACCACGCCGGGGCCGACCTTGTTCGCGCAGAGATGCGTGTCAACAATCAGCGGGTATTTCCCGGACTCCAGAATTTTATGAATCGGGCTGGCCGCGCGGCCGCCGTACAGGTCCGGCATGGCGGCGTGGTCAACGCCGGCGATGGTGAAACACAGCGTCGGCATTTGGCGCGCCGCGGCGCCGGGGTTCAACTCAAACGCCGCGCCCGCCCAGGCCGCGAGGTCGCCGTCGCCGGTGCAGTCCACGTAAACTTTCGCCTTGAGCGCGGTCAGGCCGACCTTGCCGGCGACGACGACGCGGTCAAGCTCATCGTCAGCGCGCATTTCCACCGCCGCCAGCCGCGTGAAAAACCGGACGCTGACACCGTGCGTGGCGGTCAGGTGGTCATAGACCGTTTTCAAATATTCAGGGTTGATGTCCACCCAATCATAACGGCCCGGCGGAATGTGCGGCACGCCTTGGCCGGACTCGTTGAACACCGTCAGCGCGAGGCCCTGGTAAACCACGCGCTCGCCGTCCGAAAACGGCGTCCACGCCGGCACCAAGCCCGACGTGCCCATGCCGCCGAGGCAGCCCGTGCTCTCAATCAACAGGGTCTTCGCCCCCGCCCGCGCGGCGGCGATGGCGGCGGCGCAACCGGCCGGGCCGCCGCCGACCACCAGTACGTCCCACCGGTCGTCCGAACGCGCGGGCGCCGCCGACGCTGACGGTGACCATGCCAGCCCGGAAGCTAGGCCGAGCACGCCGGCGCTTTTGATGAAGGCGCGGCGTTTCATCGTGAATCTCCGGTAACACCATCAGCGGGACGGCGGCGGCGCACGGTCAGCGCTAGGATGATGCCGCCGAGTAGTAATAAGAACGACGGAGCGGGTTCGGGGATGATGCTGAGGTAGATGTTCTTTCCGATGGTGTCGAAATCCAGCACCGCGTCGGGGATGGCGCTGATGTTGAGGGTTTGGCCCAGCAAGTCGCCGGTGTAGGTGGCGAGTAGCAGCGGGTCGCCGCCGAGGTAGTCGGTGAGGGTTAGCGTGGCGCCGTTGAAGTTTAGGTTGCCGGTGATTTGCAGGAAGTCATCGGCGGCGGCGTTGAAATTCAGGATGGAGCCTTCGTTCATGATTAGGCTGTCCAGGGTCAGCGTGCCGTCGGGGTCGAGGGTGGCGCCGCTGCTGATGGTGGTGGTGCCGGTGATGACGCCCGCGCCGCCGAGGGTGCCGCCGTTGATGTTGAAGCAGACGGCTTTGAGCTGGCCGCCGTTGAACAGGCGCATCTCGCTGTCGGCGCCGGTTTGGGTATAGACTTTGCCGTTGAGTTCAACGCTCGCGGTGGCCAACTCTTTGTTCGCGCGGTCCACGGTGATGACGCCGGTGTTGGTCCAGTCGGTGTTGATGAGCAGGGTGGCGGTGTGGAGGGCGTCGTCGGTGACGTCCGCGCCGAGGGCGACGTTGATGGTGCCGGTGTTGGTGAAGTCGGTGTTGTTGTTGACGGTGAATTGCGCGTAGGTGGTGCTGCTGTAGGTGCCGCGCGCGTTGTTGCGGATGTCAATCCGGCCGGCGTTGGTGAATTTGCCGCCGGCCGCGCTGTTGTTATTGACGGTGAAGGCTACGCCGGCCGTGCGGTAGGGGTTGCTGTTGGTGACGCTTTCGTTGAGCACGGAGATGACGCCGGTGTTGGTGAAGATATTGGTGCCGGATTGGGTAAACGCGGCGGTGTGGATTGCGTTGGTGTTGCTGAAATCATGGGTCGCTCCCTGCCAGACGCTGACGGTGCCGGTGTTGTTAAAGACACCGTTGGTGGCGGTGAATAGCAGATTCCGGTCGTTGCTGCTGGAGGCGCCGTTGGTGGCTACCATGACGCCGGCATTATCAATCGTAACCTCGGAGAATAAGACGTTGCCCGCGATATCGCCGCCGGTATTGAGCGTGGCGCCGTCCGCCACTTTCAGCGCGCCGCCGGAAATGCCGCCGTTGCCGTTACCGCTCCCGAGGGAAAAAATCGCGCCGCTGCCGACATCAATCAACCCGCCGGTGTTGGCGATGAGATTGGTACGCAGGATAACTGTCACACCGGTGCCCCAGCGGAGAGTGCCGCTGTTGGTGAACGACATGTTTGTGTTGCCGGCCACGTTTCCCGCGAACTGGCGGCCGCCCACCACTTCCATCAGGCCGCGGTTGGTCATGGTAGCGTAACCGGTGCGGTTGCCGCCGAGTACCATCAGCGTGACGCTATCGCTGATGGTGAGCGAGTTGCGGTCCACGGTACCCACGCCCGCGGCGGTGCCGCCGACGCCGTAAGTAAACACGAGCGGGTCGGCCCCGGTGGCGTTGTCAATCACCACGTCCGCCCCCCCTTGCGGCAGCGAGTTGGCGGCCGTGCCGTTGACCAGCCAGTAAGTCGCTCCCAACGGGGAGTCCCAGACCACGGCGCCGCCAGTGACCAAGGTGTCCTCA
>JAISDC010000277.1 GCA_031265105.1 Verrucomicrobiales bacterium | reverse complement strand
TGAGCGCGATGCTTCGATTCTATGGGCTATCTCGGTCATCTTCAGCGGGTTACCGGGGTTTCACTTTGGCTTAACCACCCTTGTTTTCCATGCGGTCAATGTCAGCGGGCACCGATAACGGAGAGGGACAGTATCTTATCAGTCTGGCTTGCGCAAGGATTTTTTTCTCAAGACGACAGTGCGGCGGTCTGGGCGCGCGAGGACGCCAGTTTTTGTTTCCAACGCCAGATGTGGGCGGCGATTTCATTGCGCACCGCGCGCCAGACCGTCGGGGGCTTGGGATTGGTTCGATAATAATCGCGCTTTTCCAGAATGTCCCGCACGTAGGCTTTGGTGGTGGGAAAATCAATCCGCTCAATGAACGCCGCCGCCGCCTGGCGCGGCAAGGGCGCGGCCCAGCGGCGGGCGTTGCTGCGGCCCGCGTTGTATTCGGCGAGGGCGAATGCCTCGGGCTGGTCGGTGTCGTTCCAACGGCTGATGGCACGGGCGAGATACCAACTGCCGGCCAGGATGTTGGTGCGCGGGTCGCGCAAATCCGTTGCGCGGAAGGTGGTGATTTTTTCCGCTTTGGCCCATTCCTGGCCGGCGACGGGCCTGACTTGCATCAAGCCGCGCTCGCCCGCGAGGCCGCTGACATTCGGCTGAAAATCGCTTTCCCGCCAGATGACCGCGCGGATCAGCAGCGGGTCGAGTTGGTAACGCCGCGCCGCCTCCAGAATCAGCGGGTCGTACACGCGGCTCTGCCCGACCAGCCGGGCGCCCCAGAGCCAGAGGCCGCCGGTCACCGTCAGCGCGAGCATCGCGAGCAGCAGGGCGAGGCGGAATTTTGTTTTGCCGGGCACGAGCCAAGGCTAGAAAGTTGCGGGGTGATGACAATTATATTATTTAAGATTTGAGATTTGAGATTTAAGATTTTTACCGTCGGCGCTGCTGGTGGCGCCGAGATGAAACCATCCCCGATGCATTCGCCTGACTTATTGACGCCGCTGGAACCGCTGACCGCGCGAACGTATGTGCGCGTGGCGCCGGAGTTGGCGCTGGACAAGTTGTTCGACTACGCGCTGCCGCCGGCGCTGGCGGGCCGGGTACAGCCCGGTCACCGGCTCAAGGTGCCGTGGGGGCGCCAGACGACGCTGGCTTACGCGGTGGAATTCCCTAACCAGCCGCAAGTCGCCAATTGTCGCGAGGTCATCGGCCTCGCTGACGCCGAGCCGCTGCTGCCGCCGGTGTTGATCAAGCTGGCGCGCTGGATGGCGGATTATTATTGCTGCGATTTCAACCAGGCGTTGCGCGGGATGCTGCCCGACGCGGTGCGCGCGCGGGAGGACGGCTTCAAACAGCGCTATTGGGTGCAAGCCGCCGCCGCCGACCGCGAGATGACGGTCAGCGAGTTGCTAAAAAACGCGAAGACGCAGCGCCGCGCGTGGGAGTTTTTGCTAAAGCGCGGCGGCGGGTGGCTGGCGGAACTTTCGCGCGAGTGCGGCGCGCCGCCGGCGGTGTGGCGGGCGCTGGCGGACAAGGGCCTGGTCACGGTCAGCCGCGAGCGGATGGAGCGCGACCCGCTGGCGGCGCCGCTGGCGGCGGACGCGCCGCTGACGTTGAACGCCGAGCAACAGGCGGCGCTGGCGTTGATTGTGTCGCAATTGGACGCGCCGCAACCGAAACCGGTGCTGTTGCGCGGCGTCACCGGCAGCGGCAAGACCGAGGTGTATTTGCAGGCGCTCGCCGAGGCGTTGCGGCGCGGCCGGGGCGGGTTGGTGCTGGTGCCGGAAATCGCGCTGACGCCGCAGACGGTGGAGCGGTTCCGCCGGCGGTTCGGCGCGGTCACGCGCGTCGCGGTGTTGCATAGTCATTTGTCGGCGGGCGAGCGGCACGACCAATGGCAGCTCATTCGCGGCGGGCGGGCGCGGATTGTCATCGGCGCGCGGTCGGCGATTTTCGCGCCGCTGGCGCTGCCGGGCCTGATTGTCGTGGACGAGGAGCACGAGCACACCTACAAGCAGGAGGAGGCGCCGCATTATCACGCGCGCGACCTCGCGGTGTTGCGCGGCGCGTTCGAGCGCGTGCCCGTCGTGCTCGGCTCCGCCACGCCGTCGCTGGAGACGGTGTACAACGCGCAGCAGAAAAAATATCTCGCCGCGACGCTGAGCAAGCGCGTCGAGGATTTGCGGCTGCCGGTGATTCACGTGTTGGATTTGCGCCGCGAGCCGCCCGCTGACCGTGAGCGCCCGCTAATCGCCGCCGCGTTGCGCGCCGCCGTGCATGACCGGCTGTCGCGTCGCGAACAGTGCATCATTTTCCTCAACCGGCGCGGTTATTCGACCAGCCTCAGCTGCCCGCAGTGCGGCCATGTCGCCGAGTGTCCGCATTGCTCCGTGCCGCTGACCTATCATCGCGCGACGCGGACGGTTTGCTGCCACCTGTGCGACCACACCGCGCCGGCGCCGCGCGCGTGTCCCGAGTGCGCGTTCGAGCGATACCAATACCTCGGCACCGGCACGCAAAAAATCGAGGACGCCATCGTCAGCGAGTTTACCGAGGCGCGGGTGTGCCGCATGGACTCCGACTCCATGCGCGGGCGGCACGCTTTCCAGCGCGCGCTGGACGATTTTCGCGCCGGCCGGACGGACATCCTGGTCGGCACGCAAATGATTGCCAAGGGCCTGCATTTCCCTAACGTCACGCTGGTTGGCATCGTCAACTGCGACGCCGCGCTGCAACTGCCCGACTTCCGCGCCGCCGAGCGGGTGTTTCAGCAAATGGTGCAGGTGGCGGGTCGGGCGGGCCGCGGCGACCGGCCGGGCGAGGTGTTCATCCAAAGTCACGCGCCGTTTCATCCCGCTATCCAGTTCGCGCGGCACCACGATGTCGAGGGATTCTGCGACCAGGAACTCGATTATCGCCGTGCGCACCAGTACCCGCCGTTCCGCCGCGCCGTGCTGGTTTGCTTTCGCGGGCGCTCGGAGGACAAGACGCGCTTTTGCATCGAGACGGCGGCGAAGCGGCTGCGCGCGAGCAAGGCGCTGCTAGCCATCGGGCAGGAAATTCCCGACCCCGCGCCCGCGCCGATTCAGAAAATCCGCGACCGGCACCGTTTCCACCTGTTCCTGCTGACCAGCCACCCGCTGACGCTGAGCCGCGTCATCAGGGAGCAGGTCTCCAGCCAGGAGTGGCCGGACGATATTCGCGTGACCGTGGATGTGGACGCGGTGAACATGTTGTAAGGCGAAGCGGCAAAAAAATAACTTGTCACCGACGGGTTCTCCGGTAACCTTTCTCGTTTCCCTGCCAATCAGGGAAAAATAAACGCCCGCGCAGCGGGCATAACAACAACAATATATTCGCTAGAAAGCGAAGCCTGCCCCAACCGGCGGGTCATAAATCAGGAAATTGAGACATGCCTAGAATAGACGCGAAAACGCTGCTGGAAGCCGGCGTGCACTTCGGCCATCGCACCGACAAGTGGAACCCGAAAATGAAACCCTTTATTTATGAGGCCCGCAACGGCATTCATATCATCAACCTCAGCAAGACCGCCGGACAGCTTGACGCGGCGGCCGATTTCCTGAAAGCCACCGCCGCGAAGGGCGGCAAAATCCTGTTCGTCGGTTGCAAAAAAGCCGCGCAGGAAGCCGTCAAGGCCGCCGCGGAAAAAGCCGGCGCCTTCCACGTCACCGAGCGCTGGCTCGGCGGCACGCTGACCAATCTGTCCACCATCCGCAAGAGCATCGCCCGGATGCGCGAGATTGACGGACTGGAGACCAGCGGCAAGATGGCCAAATTGAACAAACAGGAAGCCTCCGCCCTGCGCCGCGAGGCCGCCAAGATTCACAAAAACCTCGACGGCATCAAGGACATGGGCCGGTTCCCCGACGCCATCGTCATCGTGGACATCACCCGCGAATACATTGCCCAGCAGGAGGCCACGCGCCTGAACATCCCCATCGTCGCCATCACCGACACCAACGCCGACCCCACCGGCGTCGCCTATCCCATCGCGGGCAACGACGACGCCATTCGTTCCATCCGCATCATCATTGATGAGCTTGGCGCGGCGGTCGCCGAAGGCGTCGCCAACGCGGATAAAAACGACAAGCGCGGCGCGCGCCAGCCCGCCGGCGACAAGGCGGAAAAAACCGAGCAGCCCGGCGCCACGGTCAGCGCCTGATTGACGTCAGCCCAATTTTGGAAAGAACGAACCATGAGCACTCCGATTGATTCACAACTGGTCAAACAACTCCGCGAAATGACCAACGCGGGCATGATGGAATGCAAACGCGCCCTCGAGGAAGCCAAGGGCAACCTCCAGGAGGCCGAAACCATCCTGCGCAAAAAACTCGGCCTCATCGCCGGCAAAAAGGCCGGCCGCGACGCCAAGGAAGGCGTCATCGCCAGCTACATCCACCTCGGCGGCAAAGTCGGCGTGCTGATTGAAGTCAACTGCGAGACCGATTTCGTCGCCAAGAACGACAACTTCCGCGAGTTCGTCAAGGACATCACCCTGCAAATCGCCGCCGCGCACCCGCTGTACCTGAGCCGCGAGGACGTCCCCGCCGACCTCATCAGCAAGGAGCGCGAAATCGCCGCCGCGCAAATCAAGGGCAAGCCGGAAAACATCGTGCAGAAAATCGTGGACGGCAAAATCGACAAGTTCTATTCCACCATTTGCCTGTTGGAGCAGCCGTTCATCAAGGACCAGAACAAGACCATCCTGGAACTGCTCAACGAGAAGATTGGCGAAATCGGCGAGAACATGCGCATCAAGCGCTTCGCCCGCTTCGCTGTCGGTGAGTAAGCCAAATTGTTTTGGTTCACCGCAGAGACGCGGAGGCGCGGAGAAAAAGGCGAATATTTGGGTTATAGCAATTCCCCTCTCGTAGAGGGGTGTCGCGCAGCGACGGGGTGTTTTAGCGTTTTGTGCTGTATTCCCGCGAACGCTGAAACACCCCGTCGGCTTCGCCGCCACCCCTCTTCGAGAGGGGAATTTGGTCTTCAAGGTGAACTGCTATAGATACGGCTATCACGTGAGCCGTTAAATATCTTCTCCGCGTCTCCGCGTCTCCGCGCCTCCGCGGTGAACCTCAAAACACCTGCGGCTTGCCTTCCCGAAGGACGCGGATTTTATTGACGATGCCTTGCCGCAGGGCGGCTTTCATCAGGCGTTGCGGCGGCTCGTCCATCGGCTCGAAGCTCAAGCGGTAGGTGCCGTAGTGCATCGGGATGAAAATAGCTGACTTGAGGTCGAGGAACGCCTTGACGGCTTGTTCCGGGCCGAGGTGGTGGTCGCGTCCGCTCGGCGGCTGGTAGGCGCCGATGGGCAGCAGCGCGATTTCCGGCGCGTAACGCCGGCCGATTTCCTTGAAGCCGCTGAAGTAGGTGCTGTCGCCGCAATGGTAGATGCGCCGCCCGTGGTATTCGATGAGGTAGCCGCCGCACTGACGGTGGATGTCAATCAACATGCGCGCGCCCCAATGCTTGGCCGGCGTGAAAATGATTTTCAAGCCGCCGGACTCCCAAGTGTCCCACCAGCCCATTTCATGCACCGCGTCGAAGCCCAGCCCCTGCACCAGGCCGCTGACGCCGTCGGGCACGAGGATGGGCTGGCGCGCGGCGATTTTCCGCAACGAGCGGCGGTTGAGGTGGTCGAAATGCGCGTGGGTAATCAGCACCAGGTCGATGGCCGGCAGATGCTCGATGGCCATGCCCGCGTGCCGCAGGCGGCGGATGACCGACAGCCAGTTCGCCCAGTTCGGGTCCACCAGAATGTTGTGTTCGGGCGTCTGGATGAGAAACGAGGCGTGGCCAATCCAGGTGATGCAAATTTCCCCGCGCCGCAACCTGGGGAACCTGGGCGCGCGCGGGCGTTTGCCGGCCTTCGGTTGCAACAGCGAGGGCAGCAAAACTTTGGTGATGAAGTTGCGGTTTTTCCAGGTTGGCGAGACTTCGCTCATCGTCAGCGGGTATTTTAACCACAGATGGACGCTGATGAACACCGATAAACCGGGCGCCGGTTAAAAATCCGTGTCCATCCGTGTCCATCTGTGGTTAAAATTCACCGACATGGACATGGCGGCACAGAAGCGGGCGTTGCGGCGTGAATTGCGGGAACAATTGCGCATGGTCAGCGCCGATGAACGGGCGGCGGCCTCGCGGCACATCGTGGCGAAAATTTTGTCACTGTCAGCGTGGCGGGCGGCGCGGACGGTGCTGTTGTTCGCGCCGCTGCCGGTGGAGCCGGACATCAGCCCGCTGCTGGTGACGGCGCTGGCGGCGGGCAAACGGGTTTTTTATCCGCGCGTCACGGGCCGCGACCTGGAAATTTGCGCGGTGCGCGGGCCGGAGGATTTGCGCGCCGGCGCGTTCGGCGTGTTGGAGCCGGTCACGGTCAGCGAGCCGCCGCTGACGGTGCTTGACCTTGCGCTGGTGCCGGGCCTCGGGTTCGACGCTGACGGTCGGCGGCTCGGCCGCGGCAGGGGTTATTACGACCGTTTTCTGTCAACGACCAGGACGCTGACGGTGGGGGTCGGGTTCCACTGTCAGCGGGTCGGACAAATTCCCGCCGAGCCGCATGATGTCCGGCTCGACGTGGTGGTGACGGAAGAGTAGTTCAACGCAGAGACGCGGAGAGCGCCGAGTTTTTAATGCAATTTTCTCCGCGTCCTCCGCGTCTCCGCGTTGAAAGGTTTAATGCCCGCAGTCGCAATGGATTTGCTGGAAGAAGTCGTGGCCTTTGTTGTCCACCAGGATGAAGGCGGGGAAGTTTTCCACTTCGATTTTCCATACCGCTTCCATGCCCAGTTCGGCGAACTCGACCACTTCGACCCGCTTGATGTTTTCCTGCGCCAGCAGCGCCGCCGGGCCGCCGATGCTGCCGAGGTAGAAGCCGCCGTGTTGTTGGCAGGCGTCGGTGACTTGCTGGCTGCGGTTGCCTTTCGCAATCATGATTAGCGAGCCGCCGTGCCGTTGGAACAAATCGACGTAGCTGTCCATGCGCCCCGCGGTGGTCGGGCCGAAGGAGCCGGATGGCAGGCCCGCCGGGGTTTTCGCGGGGCCGGCGTAGTACACGGGGTGGTCTTTGAGGTATTGCGGCAGGTCGCCGGTCTGGTCGAGCCGCTCCTTGAGTTTCGCGTGTGCGATGTCGCGGGCGACGATGATGGTGCCGCTCAGGGTCAGCGGCGTGGTGACGGGGTGCCGGTCCAATTCGGCGAGGATTTCCTTCATTGGCCGGTTGAGGTCGAGGTGGACAAACTTCGCGTGGGCGCTGACGTTGAGCCGGCGGTATTGTTCCGGGATGTACTGTGCGGGGTTGTGTTCAAGTTGCTCCAACCACACGCCATCGCGATTGATT
>JAISDC010000242.1 GCA_031265105.1 Verrucomicrobiales bacterium | reverse complement strand
TTTGGAATTGACCGCCGCGTGGCGCGAGGCCGGCTTGGCCGTGGTGCTGGTGGACCGCGACGCCACCGAGTTTCCGTCCCGCAGCGGCTTCGATGTCGTGGCGCTCGACAATTTCCACGCCGGTTACCTGCTGGGCTGTCACCTCGCTGACCGTGGCGCGCAACGGGTCACGTTCACCGCCAAGCCGGAGTATCCGCCGAGCACCGACCTGCGGCTCGCGGGGGCGCGCGCCGGTCTGCTCGGCCGCGGCGGGAAAAAACTGAAGTTCAAGGTCGGCGACCCGCGCGACCCGGCGTTCACCGTCAGCGTCTGCGGCGCCCGCGCCGGCTGCGACGCGGTGATTTGCTCCAACGACCTGACCGCCGCGCAATTCCTGCAAGCCGTCACCAACAGCGGCCGACGGGTGCCGCAGGATTTCCTGCTGGCCGGCTTCGACGACGTGAGTTACGCTGCGCTGCTCTCGACGCCGCTGACCACCATCCGTCAACCCTGCGCCGCCATCGGCAGCGCCTGCATCCAAACGCTGCTGGAGCGCCGGCAACGCCCCGACACCCCGCCGCGCACCATCCTGCTGACCGGCGAGTTGATTATCCGCGCCTCGACCACCCGCTGACCATGAGCGATGGATTTGTCACGCCCCCGGGCCAGTCCGTTTTTACAAAGAGACCACGGAGTCAATGGAGACGGTCAGCCGACTCGCCTCCAATAACTCCACGGCCTCTTTGTAAAAGGTAATTCTCCCCTCAAAACAAGTAAGGGAATTTAGGCGTAATGTTGGCTGATATGATTTAATCTGAAACTTGCCACTTGCTGCCATAAAAAATGCAGCTTATATGTCTTATCCATATTTGTGGATTTGCTCGCCGGCCAAAAATATTTTGGCCGGCGAGCTTGGGACGACCATAATCAAATTTATGACAATACTTGAAAAAATGGGATATTCCAAAACGTGACTTGACCTTTCTGAAAAATGTTTTGGAGTCTAGTGATGGTGTTGCGCTTTGGGAGATGTTGGATTTTTGCGAAATGAACAAGGCAGGTTTGGTCATTGGGAGCAATTACCACGAGTGGAGTAAAGTCGTGCCTGTGGTAAAAGCTGTTTGAGATGTTTTGTGATCCGCGAATGCCAGACTAAAATCACACATGACTGCAACGACAAAATACCCTGAACCGAAAGAAAACGACGACGTTCTGTTGCGGTTGCGAGAGGATTATGGTCAAGCCGTGATGGATTTGTTTGGAACCGATCAAGGCACTAAAGAAATTCGCCCCGTCTTGGAAGTTGCCGGCTACACTTCCAATTTCCTCGATAACATGCGGTTGCCGGTTCACCGGTGGTTTCGCTACAGCGCCGGTTTTTCGGCGGAATGGGTAAAGTGGCTGCTTGCCGAACGAAATGACCGCGAACTTCGCGTGCTCGATCCATTTGTCGGTTCGGGTACAACCTGTCTGGCTTGTGATGAAATGGGAATTCCATCTCACGGCATTGAAGCGCATCCGTTTGTCTATCGGGTTGCCATGAGCAAGCTAAGTTATGCCACCGACCCGGAAAGATTTTTAACAAAGGCGGAGAATGCCTTCCAATTTGCCAAAACAGCAACGGCACAAACAACCCGCTACCCGGAAATTATCCAAAAATGTTATAGTACCGAAACATTGAGCCATTTGGATTGTTTCCGCCAAGCAGTCGAAGTCGAACAAGACGGAACGCCTGAAGCGTTGCTGCTTTGGATGGCGCTAGTGTCATCATTGCGGACGGTTTCCGAAGCGGGCACCGCGCCGTGGCAATATGTTTTGCCCGGTCGCCGCAAAACGGTTCCGCCTTCGCCAGAAGTCACGCTGCGGCGCTCCGTTCAGATGATCGCCGCCGATATTCATTTCATGGCGCGGCGGGCAAAACCGCTGGCCAAATTGCGCGTGGACGATGCGCGCAAATGCGCCACCGTGCCAAACGGTTGGGCGACGCTGGTCATCACATCGCCACCTTATGCAAATAATTACGACTATGCCGACGCCACGCGCTTGGAAATGGCCTTCATGGGAGAGATTCGCGGCTGGGGAGATTTGCAAGAAACGGTGAGAAAACATTTAGTGCGCGCCTGTTCGCAACACGTCCCGCCAAAATCGGTTGACCTCGACGCAGTTTTGGAATCACCAGAACTCTCGCCAATCCGTGATGAAATTATTCCGGTATGCCACAAACTTTCTTCCGTGCGACTGGAACGCGGCGGCAAGAAGACTTACAATAACATGGTTGCCTGTTACTTTCTCGACATGGCGCAAACATGGCAATCACTCCGGCGAGTTTGCGCTCCCCAATCGGAAGTGTGTTTCGTCATCGGCGATTCTGCTCCTTATGGAATTTATGTACCGGTTATTGAATGGTTCGGCAAACTGGCGCAAGCTGCCGGATTTGAATCTTGGACGTTTGAAAAGCTCCGCGACCGAAATAACAAATGGAAAAATCGTAAGCATCGCGTGCCGCTGTGCGAAGGACATTTGTGGGTTCGCGGCTAAAGAAAAGTTATGGCTGAATCACTCGCTCACAAATGGGGACAGTGCATCGGAGATGTTTTGGAGATTTTTGTCCAAAATATTCTCAGCAAAATTGCGCAGCAACATGGCCTTTATCTTGATTCCAAGCATCCGCGCAAAGCCAGGGGCGGTCAAAATAAAGTGATCTGGCAGGATGGCTACGGAAACAAACATGATCTCGACTACGTTTTAGAGCGCGGTGGAACGGAAGAAATCTTGGGTGTGCCAGTCGCGTTTATCGAGTCTGCTTGGCGGCGCTATACGAAGCACTCAAAAAACAAGGTTCAAGAAATTGAAGCGGCAGTCATGCCAATCGCTTTAACCTTCTCACGCCATCAACCATTTTGCGGAGCGGTGTTGGCGGGCGAATTTACCAGCAGCGCCTTGCACCAGCTCGAATCAAAAGGTTTTGGTGTTTTGCACATTTCTTATGCGTCAATCCTGTCTGCTTTTCGCGAATTGGGAATAGACGCATCTTCGGAAGACGGAGCGAACGGAACTACCGAGGAACAGTTTCAGAAAAAAATCTCGTGCTGGGAGTCCCAGCCACAACCGCAGACGACGAACAGTCTGCTGGCCAAGTTATACTTGCTCCATCAAAATGAGATTTTCAATTTCAAACAACGCCTCAACGCAGCGCTAAGCCGCAAAGTGACTTCAATTCGACTGACAGTTTTGCGTGGTCATTCGGTCGAATGCTCTGACATCGAAAGCGCCATTACCTATTTAATTGAAGAGGAAAAGGCGTATCGCCTGCGCGAAGACAGCGAACAACGGGAGGCATTTGAAGTCCAGATCCGTTTCAACACTGGCGCGAAAATAGACGCCACTTTTCTCAAACGCGCTGAAGCTATCGCTTTTTTGAGAAGTTTTACCTGAAGTTGGTTAAAATTTTTTCAAATGAAAATCACCCTTAGCCGCGCATACTGATCAAACGTCAAACGCGAGTGCGTTTGACCGTGTGATGGTTTGTTGTTGCCGCCCTGAAACTGCCGACAACTTACGTATTTCGACACATCCCGGCCACCCAAAAACATTAAAATTCCCCGACAATTTTATATATCGGCCACATTACGCCTAAATTCCCTTACTTGTTTTGAGGGGAGAATTACCTTGTAAAATGGTTTTTCGGATAACCGCCGGATTCCTCACGGCAAAGCCAGCTTCACCTCGCGGCCCAGCCGGCTGGACTTCATGATGCCTTCCAGGATGGCGATGACATACAGCGTCTGCGCCACCGGCACGGGGGACGGCCGGCCGTTGCGCACGGCGTCGGCAAAGGCCAGGATTTCCTCGGTGTGCGCCGGCTGCAAGCCGCCGACCGGCTGGATTTTCCCGTCCACCAACACTCTGCCAGGCGAAGCGTAAAACCGTCCCGACGGCCACTGCACGCCGGCTTTTTTGCCGAGCAGCGTGAAACTCAAATCCTCGCCGTCCTGGTGTTGCAGCCAGCTCGCCTCCAGCGCCAGCGTCGCGCCGTTGGCAAAACGCACGAAGCCGGCGGCAAAATCCTCCACGCCGAACAGCTTGCGGTCCCACTCGCCCCACGCGCCCGGAATTTCATCGCCGTGGGCAAAATTGACTTTCGCCGTGCCGCTGACGCTGACCGGCCGCGGGAAACCCATCACCCACAGCGCCGTGTCCAGTGCGTGCACGCCGATGTCCATGCACGGCCCGCCGCCGGAGAGTTTCGGGTCGATGAACCCCGGCGGGCAAGGCAGCCCGTTGCGGCGGGTGGCGTTGACCCGCGCGTGATAAACTTCGCCGAGATTGCCCGCCGCCGCCCATTTTTTCAGCGCCACGCTCTCGCCGCGGAACCGCTGATGCTGCGCGGTCATCAGCAGCTTGCCGGCCTTTTTCGCCGCCCGCGCCAGTTGCCGCACCTCGCTGACGGTGACCGCCAGCGGCTTTTCGCACAACACGTGCTTGCCCGCTGACAGTGACGCCAGCACCGCCGGGGTGTGGATTTTGTTCGGCGTGCTGATGTCCACCGCGTCAAGCTCCCTGAGCTTGAGCAGCTCGCGGTAATCGGTGAACACTTGCGGAATATTGAAATCCCGCGCGAATTTTTCCACCGTCGGGCGGTGAATGTCGCAAACCGCGACCACCTCGCAGTCCGGCGCGATTTTCCAGCCCGGATTCATATGCGCGCCGCGCGCGATGCCGCCCGCGCCAATCAGGCCGATTTTCAGTTTTTTGCTCATGGAATCAAATGCCGCCCGCGCCACCGTCAGCGCGCCAAACCGGATGTTCGCACGCTGACAGTGGCCGCCGACAACCGGTTAATTATTTCTTGCTGATGGGTTCGTGCGGATTCTTGGCGCAGGGCGCGCTCAGCGCATCCTGCCAATGGCCCTGCGGCGCGGCCCAGGCCACGGCGTTGGCAATCACGCGCTGGACATTGGCGTCGTGATAGGTCGGATAAGTCTCATGCCCCGGCTGGAAATAGAAAATCTTGCCGTTGCCACGATGCCAGCAATTGCCGCTGCGGAATACCTCGCCGCCCTCGAACCAGGAAATGAACACCTGTTCCTCCGGCGTCGGGATGCCGAACGGCTCGCCGTACATTTCCTCCTCCGGCAGAGTGAAGGTCGGCGGCAAGCCGGCCGCAATCGGATGGCCGGGATTGCACACCCACAACCGCTCCTTGTCCCCGGCCTCGCGCCATTGCAGGGCGCAGGAAGTGCCCATCAACCGCTTGAAGATTTTGGAAAAATGCCCGGAATGCAGCACGATCAGGCCCATGCCCTGCAACACCCGCGCCTGCACGCGGTCCACGATTTTGTCCTCCACCTTGTCGTGCGCGCCGTGACCCCACCACAGCAGCACATCCGTCCGGTCCAGCCGCTCCTGCGTCAGGCCGTGCTCCGGTTCCGCCAGCGTCGCGGTGGACACGGCGTAATCGGGATGGAACTTCTTGATGCCGTCGGCAATGGCTTGGTGGATGCCCTTGGGATAAACGGCGGCGACTTTTGGATTTTGGGTTTCGTGGACATATTCATTCCACACGACAACATGCAGTGGTTTCATACGGCGGCGAGCATGTGCCATTCCGGCGTGTCCGCCAATCTAAAAATGCGGCCGGAAACATTGCCCGGATGGCTTTTTTGTTTTAGCCGTGTTCATCGGCGTTCATCTGTGGTTAAATACGGCAGAACTATGACGGAAGCGTTGATTGAGGTGAGAATCCTGGGCTTGATGCCGTCCGGTCACGACATTGCCGTGTTCCTTGGCAACGAGGAAAAAGTTTTCAGCATTCACGTGGACGGAGGAGTGGGCGCCAATATCGTCCTGATTTTGCAAGGCAACCAGCGCGAGCGGCCGCTGACGCACGATCTCATCGGCCTCATTTTCAAGGCTTTTGCCATTTCGGTCGAGCGGGTGGTTATCAACGACTTTCGCAACGACATCTATTACGCCCGCCTGATCCTGAAAATGGACGACGCGGCGCACACCCGCATCACGGAGATTGACGCGCGACCGAGCGATTGCCTGGCCATCGCGCTGGAAACGGGAAAACGGGTCTTTGTCACGCCGAAAGTCTGGCGCGAGGTCAGCGACCTTTCCGCCACGCTTGAGGAAATGCAGCACAAGCTGGAGTGCGGCGCCATTGACGATTTGTTAGGGAACGCCTGCGACGAGGAGGACGCTGATGACGGGGAGGCGCGGGATGACGACCAGGCCAGCGGCAAGAGTTAAGCGTTAACCCCCAAAGTTTATCACCGCATGTCCGAACACTCCGCCAAAAAACCCGTTTCCCTGCTGGGCCTCGTCGGCGTGCTGGGCATTGTTTACGGCGACATCGGCACCAGCCCGCTGTACGCTTTCCGCCAGTGCTTTTACGACAATGACCTGGCCGTCAGCGAGGAGGCGGTGCTCGGCGTGTGCTCGCTGGTGTTCTGGGCGCTGATGCTGGTGGTTACGGTCAAATATCTCTGCCTCATTCTGCGCGCTGACAATCGCGGCGAGGGCGGCACCTTCGCGTTGCTGGCGCTGTTGAAAACGGCGCTGCCGGAGAAAGGCCGGCTGACCACGGGTTTTATTTTCCTCGGCATCTGCGGCGCGTGCCTGCTCTACGCCGACGCGCTCATCACGCCGTCCATTTCCATCCTCAGCGCCATGGAAGGCCTGAAGGTGCTGGATCCCGACTTGCAACCGTGGATTGTGCCCGCGTCGCTGCTGATTATCGTCGCGCTGTTCTGGTTCCAGCGCGTCGGCACGGGAAAACTCGGCGTGCTGTTCGGGCCGGTGATGTTGCTGTGGTTCGTCACGCTCGGCGCGCTGGGACTGTATAACCTGTGGCACTGTCCGCGCGTCGCGCTGGCGCTGAATCCGTGGCATGCGGTGAATTTTCTGCTCACCCACGGGCTGACGCCGCAAACCTGCGGCCTGCTCGGCTCGCTGTTCCTCGTGATGACCGGCGCGGAAACATTGTACGCCGACATGGGGCACTTCAACGCGAAACTCATCCGCCGCGGCTGGCTGTTCCTCGTGTTGCCGGCGCTGACCCTGAATTACTACGGGCAGGGCGCGCGGCTGCTGCTGAAGAACAGCGCCGCGCGGTTCGAGATATTTTACGAACTCGCGCCCGCGTGGGGGCTGGTGCCGCTGATCATCGTCACCACCATCACCACCGTCATCGCCGCGCAAGCGGTCATCAGTGGCGCGTATTCGCTCACCGCGCAGGCCATCCAACTCGGTTACTGCCCGCGCCTGACCGTCAGGCAAACCTCCAACGCCATCGGGCAAATCTACCTGCCGCTGGTGAATTGGTTGCTCATGACCGGCTGTCTCGCGCTGGTGCTGATATTCGGCGAATCCGCGCGACTGGCCCGCGCCTACGGCTTCGCCGTCAGCGGCGCCATGCTCATCACCAGCGTCATGTTTTTCTTCCTCGCCCGCGCGCGCTGGAAGTGGCCGCTGGCGGTGGTAGTGCCGCTGGGCGCGGTGTTCCTCGCGGTGGACCTGGTGTTTCTCACGGCGAACACGACCAAGCTGTTCCACGGCGGCCTGTTGCCGCTGGGCGTCGGCGCGGGGCTGTTCATCATCGTCAGCACCTGGCGGCGCGGGCGGCACCTGCTGCGACGTTTGCTAGGCTACAACGTCATCGACAGCGAGGCCTTTGTGCCAGACCTGACACGCCACCAACCGCTCCGAGTCGCCGGCACCGCCGTGTATCTGACCGCCAACAGCGGCGTCGTCCCGCGCTCGCTGCTGCACAATTACAAGCACAACAAAGTCATCCATCAAACCAACGTCTTTCTCACCGTGCAGACCGCGAGCGTCCCGTATGTCCACGAATCACGCGCCGAGTGGCGCGCGCTGGGCGCAGGGTTCCATCAAATCATCTTGCGCTACGGCTTCCGCGAACATCCGAACGTGCCGTGGGATTTGCAAAAGCTCGCCGACCATGAACCGACGCTGAACTTCGCCACCATGACCACCAGCTATTTCCTCGCGCGCCTGTCGCTGATCGCGGCGGTGACCGGCAAGTCGCTGATGCCGCTCTGGCAGCGACTGCTGTTCAGCTTCATGTTCCGCAACGCGCTCGACCCGGCCAAATATTTCCAAATCCCCGCCAACCGCGTAATCGAATTGGGCGAGCAGCTGACCATTTAGCGCAAGTGGTTTGATTGAACCGCTGAAACTTAACCGCGGAGACGCGGAGGCGCGGAGAAATTTTCACCACCAAGACACAAAGGCACGAAGGCTGTTTTTTTAAACAAACCTTCGTGCCTTAGTGTCTTTGTGGTTCAAGTTTTTTTAGAACTGA
>JAISDC010000180.1 GCA_031265105.1 Verrucomicrobiales bacterium | reverse complement strand
GTTGTCGCGTTAATCGCGCTGTTCTTCCTCACCGCGCCGCTGTGGCAGCAACGCTGGATTGAACCGCGCCCGGTCGCCGATTTGTCACCGTCAGCGCCGCCGCTGGCGGAGAGCGAGGTCAAGCCGGGCGACGCTTATGCCTTGTTGCGACAGGCGGCGGAACGGTATCAGAAAAATTCCGCGGCGCTCAACTGGGAACAAAACCGGTCACTGTTAGCGGAAAAGATTCAACTCAAAAAAAATCAACAACCGTTCACCCGCGAACAATTCCCGCGCACCGCCGCGTGGCTGGACTTGAACGCCGCCGCGCTGGACTTGATGCGCCGCGCCGCCGTCGCCCCCAATCAACGCATTCCCACCGTCAGCGCGCCGTGGTCGGATATGACAGTGCTGAACGCCACGCTGCGGCTTGGCGAGTTGCTGGAACACTCGGCGGCAGTCCGCGCTGCTGACGGTGACTGGCGCGGCGCGCTGGACGACCTCAACGCCGGCCTCACCGTCAGCACCATGCTCACGCGCGGCGGGTTGTTGATTCACGCGCGGGTTGAACAATATGTCGCGGCATTGATGCTCACGCGGCTGCATTATCTCACCGTCAGCGGCGCGGCGCCGGTTAATTTGTTAAAACAGGAACTCGCGTGGTTGCGCCAGCATGAAACCGACCTGACGCCGTTCACGGAAATTCTGCGCGCCGATTATGCCTTTTCCGACACTCTCATTGACCAATGCTGGAAAGCGCGGGCGTTGTATCCACTGTATCAGATGGAACCGCAGATTGAACTCCCCGTCAATCATTGGCGGGTTATTTATAAAAGTCTTAAATTTATCACCGCCAACCGCCTGATGTTTGACGTCGGGCAATTACTCGGCAGCACCAAACCCGCCATGCGTGCCAACCTCAACGCCTTCAAGCAAACGACCCTCAAATATTTTGCGCCACCGTACCACCGTGAAACACTCGCTCACTGGCAGCGCGAATTACCACCGCTCAAATGGCACTTTGATTGGTTTCCACTCACGTACCGCGACCCGCTCGGCTATATGCTCTGCCACGTCAACTTGATGAGCGGGACAAGCGGCGTGTATCTGCGCCGGTTTGACCAACAGCGACTGCTGCGCTCGGTGCAAATCTCCCTCGCCATCAGCGCCTACCGCCAGGAGCACGGCCAACCGCCGCTGACGCTGGCAGCATTGACGCCGGATTATCTGCCAGCCGTGCCGCGCGACCCGTTTGACGAATCACAACCGCTGCGTTATCAACGCACCGCTGACGGCGACTGGCTCATCTACAGCATCGGCCCCGACCAAAAAGACGACGCCGCGCGCCCGACCGAGCGCAATCGATGTACTGTTGACGCTGACGGTGACTTGATATTATTTTCCGCGCAAAAAAGCCGCTGACCGTCAGCGCCATTATCACTCCGCCGACCATCGGTCAAGTTGCATCTGTACGGAAATTTTTTCCTTGATACCGTCCCACACCGTCAGCGCAAGCGTGACTTTTTGCCTGATTAGAGTGGCATCCAATTCGCTACCATACGCTGACCGTGTAAAATGCCTGAACGCCAGCAGGTCGGCGACAAACACAATTTCATTCTCAGCCAAATGAAAATTTTCAACGTAGGTTTTCAACAACCGTTTGTGATAGCTCGCGCTTTTTTCCACCTTGATGTTTTTGCTGGCAAGGCTCTTCTCGATGATTTTTTCCAAGCCCGTGTACAAATGCTGCAACTGATACGCTGACGCTGACAGCACACTATCGTGATAATTTTTCTGAGCCAACTCGCGCTGATATTCCCGCAAGTACCGGATGACATTGTCCAGCCGCCTAAAGTCGCTAATGATGTCGCCGCGATAGTCCTTCATATGGCCAGCCCCTCCGCTAATACCGACGCCTTGAAGCGCGGATGACACAAACCGGCGGGACGAAAATCAATGTCGTAATCGGCAAAGTCCAGCATCAGCCGCCCCATCACGCTCATTTCATCCTCGCACGGTACGCCCTCAAAATAAATATCAATGTCCGAATGTCCCGGCACATAAAAACCGTCCACCACGGAACCGAACACCAACACCTTGGTCGCTCCGTATTGCCGACGTAAACAATCCGCTACCCGCCGCGCCACTCGTTTGGCTTCGGCGAGGCTAACGTAATCAATTCCGTCAATAATCTTCATGCCAGTAACCTAGCCAACTCCACCGCGATTTACAAGCCGTCACCGTCAGCGGCACTGTGGCAAAATCCACTCCACCGCAACGGCAAAATCTTCCGCTACAAAATCCGCCTGTCCCCTCGCCCGCTGACGGTCGGCGGCGGTGTCCTCCGTGTCGTGCAACAACAGCACGCTGCGGCAACCGGCGTTGTGTCCGCATTGCACGTCGCTCAGGCGGTCGCCGACGAAGACGCTGTTGGTGAGGTCGAGGCCGTGCTCGTCGCGCGCCTTGAACAACAGCCCGGGCGCAGGCTTGCGCTCACCGGCAGCGTCCGGCTGGCCGGGCGCTGCATAGCACATATATACGCCTGCGAAAAAATTGCCGCCGAGTTGGCGAAACATTTCATCATTCACCGCGGCGACTTGTTCCCTGGTGATGAGACCGCGCCCGACGCCGGATTGGTTCGAGACCAAAAACAACACGAACCCCGCCGCTGACAGTCGCGGCAACCCCTCGCGCACCTTGGGCATCAACACCACCCGCGACGGGTCGCCGAGATACGGCACGTTTTTAATCAACGTATCATCGCGGTCAAAAAAAATGGCACGCTTCATAAAAAACAAACTCCAGCCACGAAGACGCAAAGTTTTCAAAAAATCTTAGCGTCTTCGCGCCTTCGTGGCCTGAGTTTCATTTCCTTTCCAAGATACTGGCGGCTAATTCATCGGCGCTGACCGTGGCCGTGCCGAGTTTGCTGACGACAACACCGGCGGCATGATTGGCGATTTCCGCCGCCTCGTCGCCGCGCAAGCCCGCCGCCAGCGCCGCCGTGAAAAACGCGATGACCGTGTCGCCCGCGCCGGACACGTCGAACACCTCCTTCGCCTTGGTCGGCGTGTGATACGGCTTCGTCCCGGGTTGGTACAGCATCATCCCGTGCTCGCTGAGCGTGACCAGCAGGAACGGCAGCGACCAGCGTTGCAACAGGTCCGCGCCGATGTCATCCAACGGGCGGGCGCTGTTGTCCACCCCCGGCGTCGCGCACGCCGCGTAAGCCTCGGTCTTGTTCGGCTTGACCACCGTCGCGCCGCTGAAATCGAGCGGATTGTTAGGGTTCGGATCGACGCTGACGATGAGTTTTTTGTTCCGCGACGCCGTCAGCTCGTCGAAAATCTCCTGCGTCAGGAACCCCTTGGCGTAATCCTCGACAATCACCGCGTCGTACTTCGGCAGCGCGCGGCGCAGGAAGGCGCGGATGCTCTTGAGATCGTCCGCCGTGTGCGTGAATTTTTCCTCGCGGTCCACGCGCACCACCTGCTGGGTGCGGGCGATGATGCGGGTCTTGACAATGGTCGGGAATTTTTTACTGGCGAACAACCCCGCCGTGTCCATCCGCGCGCTACGCAACAAGCGCGCCAGCCGCTCACCGTCAGCGTCCGCGCCGCGCAGCCCGCACACGCCGACGCTGACGCCGAGGTCGGCGAGATTGCGCGCCACGTTCGCCGCGCCGCCGGGGAAAAAAGTCTGCTTCTCGACATGCACCACCGGCACCGGCGCCTCCGGGGAAATGCGCGACACCCTGCCCCACACAAACTCGTCCAGCATCAAATCGCCGATGACCAGCACCCGCTGCCGTTGCATGGGTTGAATGATTTGCGCCAGTCGCCGCTTGGAAAATTTAATCTCAGCCATGCGGCGATTGTCGCCGACCGACAGCGGCTTTCAATCTTTTTCCCGCCGTCGTTCCGAGTCCGTCACCGTCAGTCCGCGCGAGCGCGGCGGGCGTCACCCGTCCGGTTATCTGCAAGCCGCCAGCTCGGCAAACACCGGCGCGTTCGCGGCGGATAACTTGTTATGGCACAGTTGCAGATGCTTGTACAACTTGAGGTGCTTGCGGTTCGGCGTGGCGCGCGTGCCCGCCTCGGTTTTCACGAAGGCGTCGGTGAGCTGCTGAATGCGCACCCGCTCGCCATGCGCGGTCGCGTGCTGCCACTTGGCCTGAATGGCCGCGCCATACGCCGCGCCCTCCGCCGTCGCCAGACCGATCACCTCGGCGTCAAACACGTCGGCCAGGATTTGCCGCCACAACGGATTCTTGGAGCCGCCGCCGGTGACGCGGATTTGCTTCGGCCTGAGGCCCAGATCCTTCAGCCGGTCGAGACCGTAATTCAACCCCAGCGCCACGCCCTCCAGCGTTGCGCGCGCCATGTGCGCGGCGGTGAAATTACGCGCGGTGAACCCGCAATACATGCCACTGGCAGCGGGCAGATTCGGCGTCCGTTCACCCTCGAAATACGGCAGCAACACCAGACCGTCAGCGCCGGCGGGAATCTGCGCCGCGGCGGCCGTCAGCCGCTCATTGTCCCACTGCCACGCCGCCTTGAACAACTCAGTGGCCACGGTGA
>JAISDC010000039.1 GCA_031265105.1 Verrucomicrobiales bacterium | reverse complement strand
GCGCCCCAGCCGTTGCACGCAACGCACCCGCGCGTCACGGTCAGCGGCGGCGCGCACGGCGTCGGCGGTGCCGTCGGGCGAGTCGTCGTCAACGAAAATCACTTCCCACGCCACGCCCGTCAAGGCCGCGTCGAGCTTGTCCAGCAGCGGGCGCACGTTGTCGCGCTCGTTGTACGTCGGCACGATGATGGCCAGCTCGACGCTCATGCGTTGCCCCCGTTCGGCGCGCGGTCGGCGGTGAAACGCGCGAGTTGGCGGCGCAGTTGCGGGTTGCAACAGCACACGGTCAGCGCCAGCAGCGTCAGCGCGGAGATTTTCCAGCCGACGGCGAACCCGCGCGGCGCGCACTCGACGCGGATGACGTGCCGCCCGGGCGCGAGCGGGATGGCGCGCAACGCATAGTCAGCGGGCAGCAGGTGATAATTCGTCTGCACGCTGCCGGGCAGTCCCGTCACGCGCCAGTCCTTGGAAAACGCGTCGGTCATCACCAGCAGCGACGAGCGCGTGGTCATCACCTCCAGCGTCCAGTGGTCGGTGGAATTATTCAACAACCGGATTTGATATTGCGCCTCGCCGTGGTCGGGCGGCAGCAGCGGGTCTTCCTCCAGAATGACCTCCTGGCGCGGGTCGAACGACGGCGCGCCGACCGCGGCCAGCACCGCGTCGCGCCCGCCGCCGACCACGCGCCACGCGCTGACGATGAAGAAGCGCGGCAGCACCTGCTCCTGCAACGGCTGCACCGTCAGCCCCTGGGCCGTCGGCACGAACGCGACCTTGGCGCGCAGCAACGCCAGCAGCGGCGAGTTTTTCGTGACGGTCAGATTTTGCGACGCCGCGTCCGGCGGCACGCCCTGGGTGAAGGCAACGAACTCGGCGTAGCGCTTCAACACAAACGGGTCGTAGCCCCACAGCCCCTCGGAGCGCAGGCCGACGCTGGCCTCGGGGTTGAACAAGTTCAGCGCGCGGTAGTCGCCCGGATTTTTTTGCAACATTTCCGCCACTTGACGGTAAGCGGTTTTCTCCAACGCAAACCCCGTGACCGACGCCGCCGCGAACCACGACAACTCAATCACCGTCAGCGCCGCGAACAACCACGCCGCCCACCGCCGGCGCCGCCAACACAGCAGGCAACCGCCCGCCGCCAGCACCCACGCCGCCGCCCACAGCAAGGCGTGCCGGCCCAGCGTCAGCGCCGCGAACAGATTGGCGTCCTTGTTGAACCAGCCGCGCGGCACATAGCTTTCGCGCGACGCCGACAATTCCCGCACCCACCCGCCGAGCCAGCCGTCCGCCGTCACCGTCAGCGCCGCCGCCAGCAATGCCGCGCCCGCGCCCAGCGCCAGCCAGCCGGGCCAGCGCGGAAATTTTTGCGCCGTCAGCAACCGGTCGAAACCGCGCGCCGCCAGCAGCGCCACGAACAGCACCAGCAGGAACGAAAACTTCGACGTGCCGCGAAACAGATTGTAGCCGGGGAAAAAATTATAGAGCAAATCGTACAACGGCGTCCGCGCCCCCAGCGCCAGCAGCGCCGTCAGCGTCAGCAGAATAGCCCATTGCACCCGCTGACGTTGACGGAAACTCCACAGCGCGACCGCCGCCAGCAGCAGCGTGCCGAGGCCGCAGTACAGTTGCATCTCCCACAAGTAGCACTTGCCCCAATACGGCACCGTCTCCATGTCGCCGAAGAACCACGGTGCCAGCAGCGTCAGAAAATTTTCCCACGGCAGCGCGAACATCGTGGCGAACGCATAATCGGCGCCGCCCGACCGCACCGATTCGTCCGTCGCCGCCAGCCCCGGCAACAATTGCGCCGCCGCCAGTGCCACCGCCAGCGGGTAAATCGCCAGCAAGCCGATGATGGCCGATTGCTTGCGCTCGGTGCCGAACAAAAACACCAGCGCGTACAACCCGCTGACGATGGCGGTGTAGTAAAAATATTGCGGATGCCCCGCGTAAATTTGCAACGCCGCCGCTGTCGCTGACAAAAAAATCCAGCCGACCTGCCGCCGTCGCAGCCAGCCGTCAATGCCCCAAAACACCAGCGGCACCAGCGCCATACAGGACAAATGCGGGATGTGCCCGGAATAAATATGCAAAAAATACGGCCCGCCCAGCATCGCCGCCGCGCCCGCGAGGAACGCTGACAGTGGCCGGCAGCCGCGCCACGCCGCCCAGCCGTACACGCCCGCGCCCATCAGCCAAGTGTGCGCGAACACAATCCAGTTCAGCGCCGCCGCGATGGGCAGCCACATAAACAGCCAGTTCACCGGATACAGGATGCCCGTTTGAAACTGCCCCAGGAACGGCTGCCCGCCGTACACATACGGATTCCACAGCGTGAGATGCCCGCGCGACAACTCATCAAACCCCAGCGCGTAAGTGTAAATAAATTGCGCGAACGTATCCGTCCCCTCGCGCGACAACACCTCGCTGACCGTGAACAAATATTTGCCCAGCATCAGCGCCGCCAGCGCGCCGAGGCCGAGACACCACCACAAATGCGACCGCTGCTCGCGCGCCCAGCGGCACAATTCCTGACCGAGTTTATTTTGCATAATCATAAAGCGGGTTGGCACGCGAATACCAATTCCCCTGCCGTGAAGGGGTGGCGCGGAGCGCCGGGGTAGTTCAGCGTTAACAGGGAAAGAGCACCGAACGCTGAACTACCCCGTCCGCTACGCGGCCACCCCTTCACGGAAGGGGAATTGGTGCGAGCGGTGAACAGAGTCGCCCACTGCCGGCGCGGCGCAAAAAACAAGCGGAACCCGCCGAGATCGGCAAGTTCCGCTATGGTTGACAAAATTTCCGGGAAAAT
>JAISDC010000023.1 GCA_031265105.1 Verrucomicrobiales bacterium | reverse complement strand
TCGGCGAAATGCTCCAGCCGGCCCGCGCCGCCGCTGGCGATGACCGGCAGCGCCGTCGCTGCCGAGACCGCCCGCGTTAGCGCCAAATCGTAGCCCGCCTGCGTGCCGTCGGCGTCCATGCTCGTCAGCAAAATCTCCCCGGCCCCGCGCCGCTCGCCCTCGCTCGCCCAGGCCAGCGCGTCGCGACCCGTCGGCGTCCGCCCGCCGTGCGTGTACACTTCCCAGCCGTCACCGTCAGCGCGGCGTTTCGCGTCAATCGCCAGCACGATGCATTGGCAGCCGAACGCCGCCGCGCCCTCGCTGATGAGCGCGGGCCGTTGCACGGCGCTGGTGTTGACACTGATTTTGTCCGCGCCGGCGCGCAACAGCTGCCGCATATCCTCGACGCTGCGGATGCCGCCGCCCACGGTCAGCGGCATGAACACGTTTTCCGCCGTGCGCCGCACCACGTCGAGCATCGTCGCCCGCCCGTCGCTGGACGCGGTGATGTCGAGGAAGACCAGTTCGTCCGCGCCCTGCCGGTCGTAAGCGATGGCCGCCTCCACCGGATCGCCGGCGTCGCGAATGGCCACGAAGCGCACGCCTTTGACCACGCGCCCGCCGTCCACATCCAGGCAAGGTATGACTCTTTTCGCCAGCATCAGCGGGTAATCATGCCGCGTCACGGCGACAAAGCCATCAGAAAATCGAACCACCAAGACACCAAGGGGGAGGGAAGTTTTTTAAGTTTATTTAGAGCCTATCCGCATAACTACCAACACCTATTGCCGTCATCCTGAGCGCAGCATGATCAGTGCGTAGTCGAAGGATCGGATTGCCCGTCCCGAAGCTGTTGGGTTTATCTGGCATGATGCCAAACTCACCAGCAGCGTAGAGACGGGTAACGCGATCCTTCGACTTCACTGCGTTGCGCTCAGGATGACGGTAGTGCAAAACAAAGTTATGTGGATAGGCTCTAAGTTGAGATCAACCTAAATCATTCCCCTCTTGGCAAGAGGGGAATTTACTAACGCTGAACTCATCTCAATTTAAACTGCTATAGTTTTTTGAGTTACGCGGAACCGCGCCAACTTAAAAAAACTTTTTCATTTCCTCTTGATACTCTCCAGCAACTCGTTAACTTGCTCACTATGATTTTTGGGCTTGACAACGTAGGCGCCGGGCGAGTAAATTACTCGCTCTCTCGCTCTCTCGCTCTCTCGCTCTCTCGCTCTCTCGCTCTCTCGCTCTCTCGCTCTGAGTCACGCCGACTAATTTTCTGGCCCCTTTTTGCCCAATATATTCCCTATACGGGCAAACACAGAAGCGGTATGTGGCGGCCGCTTAATCACCCTCTCGCAGAGGGGAATCACGCTCCCGCGTTCGTCAAGCTTTACCCTTTATGAAAACTTCCATGACGAAAAAATATTTGGTGGTGTTGATTGCCACTTACCGGCGTCGCAATGAACTGAAACGCTGCCTGGATTGCCTCGAACGCCAAACTCATCCGCCGGACCAGGTGGTGGTGCTTGACAACGCCGCTGAGGTTGACATTAAGACGTTAGTGAAAAGTTTCGGCGCGCGATTTCATTATCTGCCGCTGCCGGTGAATCTTGGTTGCAGCGCGGCTTTGAAGACCGGCGAGGAATATGCTTTCAAGGAATGGGGCGAACAACTGTCCCATTTCTGGATTATGGACGACGACGCGGCGCCAGAGCCTAATACGCTTGAGCAGTTGCTGGACGCTGACCGTCAGACGACGGCCGCCATCATCACGCCGATTTGTACCACTCCCGCAGGCGAATTGTTCGGCCTGCCGGACGCGGTCAAGCCGGTGCCCAGGAAAATCCGCAAAGCTTTCCACTCGCCGCGCGAGGTGCAAAATTATTTCGGCGTCCAGTTGGTGCCGATTTACTGGTGCACGGGAGTTTCCTGCCTGGTGAAAAGTTGGGCCGTCAGGGAGTCCGGTTTGCACCGCGACGATTTTTGGATGCAAGGGGATGATTTGGAATTTTCCATGCGCATTTGCCGACAGTATGGCGGAGTGTTGGTTCCCTGGGTGGTGACTCCTCATTTGTATCCGGCAACCGGCAGGGGAAGCGTATCAGCATATACCAAGGCCTGTTCCTTGTTACAAAACACCACTTACCTTGGCGCGCATGAAATTCGCACCTGGCGGACTTTTTATTACATCTTCGCCAACTTGTGGCGCTTTTTCAAGGAACTGGGCGTGAATGCGCGCACGGTCAGGTATGGTTTCAAGGCGATGTTTAATGGCGCGATTTTAGCCGAACCGGCCGGGCGCGACAGCGGTGCCAGACTCAGGCAACAGCTTGCCCGGGATTTTGCCGGAATCAACTAGACACCAAGGCACGAAGTTTTGTTAAAAAACATCCTGTGCGCCTGCGCGTCTTCGACCGGAGTTTCCCCGCCAAGACAAACCGCCGCTGACCATGCCGTTCCGCATATATAAAACATCATATTTTCCCGCTTGCATTTTTCAGGGAAACGGCAAAGCTCGCCCCTTCACTATGAAAATTACCATTATTGGCGGCGGTTCTTACCGGGTGTTAGGCATCATTCGCAGCGCGCTGGCGGTGCCGGGGATGCTGGCGAAGGGCGAGGTTTATTTGTATGACTTGAATGTCGGTCGCGCCGAGGCGCTGGGCCGGTTGTTGCTGAAAAGCCCGGAGCATCGCGAGACCGGTTGCGCCGTCAAGTGGGGCGACAATCTCGCCGAGGCGCTGACCGGCGCCGATGTGGTCGGCACCATCCTGCCGGCCATGCGCCCGCAAGCGTATATGCTCGCCGATGAGCCGTCGCTGACGCGCGGTTACATCAACAGCGACAATGTCTCGCCCGGCGGCGATTTGTGCGGCATCACCATCGCGCCGGTCGTGCTCAACATCGCCCGCGAGATGGAAAAACTCTGTCCGTCAGCGTGGCTCATCAACTTCGTCAACCCGGTCGCCGTGATTTCCGGCATGGTCAACAACCACACCAAAATCAAGGCGTTGGGCGTGTGCGGCGGGTTTACTAATCACTTGTGGGACATCGCGCGCATTTTCGGCCAGGACGAGGAATCCGCCGAGTTGCAAGTGGAGGCCGCCGGCATCAACCACATCAGCTACATCCTGCGCGGCACGTGGCAGGGCAAGGAATTGTTCGGCGAATTGAACAAACGCGTCACGCCCGACTGGCAGATGTGCGAGTTGCAGCCGTGGTGGAACGACGGCGCGAAGAAGATGATCACCAACAGCGTCACCAAGCTTGTGCGCTTCTGGCGCGACCTCGGCGTGCTGGTGTTTTCCACCGAGGGTGACGGCATGGCGCACTTGATGTATGACGAGTGGGTGGCCAATGACCGCGCCAATTTCAAGCCCGTCACCGCCGCTGACGCTGACGCCGCCGCCGCGAAGAGCCGCGCTTCACGCCTCGAGGACGACCGCACGTTCCAGGCGCCGCTCAAGGAGGAACTTACCGATGACTTTTGGCAAAACCACTGGCACCGCAGCGGCGACCAGCGGTTCAAGCGCGCGGACCAGGACATTTTCGTCCGCATCTTCAAGGCGGTCTCCGGCGTGGAAAAATTGAGCATCGCCACCAGCCGCCCGAACCAGGGCGCCATCGCGGGCATCAAGGACCGGCACGTGGTCGAGTATTCGCAAGTGCTGTTTAAGGACACCATCCGCTCCGCCTCGGCGGCGCCGTATGAGATTCCCGACATCGTGCAAGGTCTCACCGCCGGCCTTGCCGCGCACCAGACCATGCTCGGCGACGCCCTGGCGACCGAGGACCCGCGCCTGATGGCGCGCGCGATGATGAGTTATCCGGTGCGGCCATATAGCAAGGATTTGCGCGACTTGTGGAAAGATCTCATCAACATCGCCGGCGCCCACATCAAGCCGGCCTACGCGCAGGCGGCGGAGTATCTGTAAGGCGCCGCTGCGTGTGAGGGAGGCTGACGGTGAGCGACGGATTTTCCATCCAGCCCGGCCGGTTGCTGCAACTCGGTGAGACACTGACCGTCAGCGGCCGCGGGCGTTTGCGCCTGTGCCGCGGACTGGCCGGCGGGTTTGCCGAGATTGCCGCGACCACACTGTCAGCGGGCACGCCGTGGCAATTCACGCCCGCTGAGCCTGGCATGTATTTATTGGAACTGGTCGCCGCCGACGGCGAAATTTTGCGCCGCCCGGTCGCCATCGTCAGCGCGGGCTGGGCCGTCGCGCAAATCACCGTCGGCACATTCACGGCGGAGGATTTCGCCGCCACCATCCACGGCGCGGGATTGTCGGCGGATTATTATGTCAACGGCAGCGGCCGGGATTTTTCGTGGCGCGACCCGCGCTGGCGGCGTTACGAGCGCGAGTTCGGTGACGCGATTTATCCCCACCTGATGGCAAACGATTTCGGCTGGCTCGACGCGGAGTTCGCGCGCGCCGATTCCAATTACGACACGCTGATGGTGCCGGACATCGAGCGCCGCCTCCGCGCCTTGCAGGACTGGTGGGCGGCGCAAGGCTACGTGCCGCTCGCCGGCCTCGCCAGTTACACGCCGTGCAACGAACTCGTCCGCGCCTTGCGCGCGCGCGGGCTGCGGATTTTGCACTCGGTGGTGCCGGAACAAAACTGGTCGGACGGCGACTGGGCCATCAACCACTGGGGGATGCCAACCTGCCCGTTCTGGGTCGCTGACGATGACTTCCGCAAGGCCGGTGCGCGCGCCGCTGACAGTGTGCTCGCCATCACGATGAACCATTATCACGTCCTGCTGCCGCACCTCACGCACTGGGGCGATTTTGTACTGTCGCCGTCGCACTTCACGCGCTGGATTCGCGCCGCGGACAGCGGGCCGGAGTCCGCGCGGTTCCGCGAATTTTTGCGCGAGACCGTCAGCGGCTGGTCGTCACTGTCAGCGGCGCCGTTGTTCTTCGTCGCCGGTTTCGAATTCGGCCGCACGTTCGGCACCGCCGACATGACCGCTTACAATCAGCGCGGGCTGGAAGCGTTGGTTGAATTGGCGAAAACCGAGCGGCTCGTGTTCGCCACCGGCCCGGACGTGCTCGCTTACTATGACCGGCACTGTCAGCGGCACCCCGAGACGCTGTTCCGCCAGCGCGACCACTGGTTCGGCGTGACGGTGAACGGCAAGCCAGGCGCCGCCGGTGACAGCGTGGTGCTGGAGCGTCAGCGGTATAAAGCGGTCGTGCGCGAGGGCGAGTTACTGCCGTATCTTTATTACGACTACGCGACGCCGTGGCAGTTCACCGCGCGCGATGTGCACGCCCCGCGCGATTTCGCGCCGGAATTGTGGCAGCAAATCAACGCGACCGTCAGCGGCGGCGAGTTGATGGTCAGCGTATCCGCGCCGCTGGGTCGGCCGGTGCCGCTCGCCGTTTGGGACGCCGCCGCTGACGCTGACACCGGACCGCTGGCAAAATTGCCGCTGCCGGTGGGCGACGACGGGCGGCGGGTGACGGTGCTGGAAATTCCGGCGGATTGGTCGGGCGCGGTGAGCTTGCAATTGTCTGCCGCGCCGCCGCCGACCGTCACCCGCCGCGAGGAAAAATTTTGGCAGTTGCACACCTTCGGCAGCGGTGAGCGGCAGCACACCTATTTGTATTTTGCGGCGCCGCTGACAGTGGAAACGTCGCTGACGGTCACCTTGAAAAAACGCGCCCGCGTGGATAGCGCCACCGGTGAGTTAGGTGAACTCGGCCCGGGGCCGCTGACGCTGCCGTTCGGGCTGTTGCGCGGCTGGTATCGGTTCTGGCAGTGCGGCGTGGACGACATCGAACCCGCCGCCGCTGACCGTGACCGGCTGGCCGGCGCGGTGTTGACGGACGACTGGCCGCTGACCGTCAGCGCTCATCAGCAAACATTGCGTCAACTCGCCGCGCAACGGCTCGCTGACGGCGAGCGCTTCATCTATCAAGTGTTTTGTGGCGCGAATTTACCGCTGGGCACGCGCAGCCGCGCCGCCGCGTGGGACGCGGTGACCGTGCCGCATCCGACGCTCGGCGCGCGGGAGCAGGGCGACGGGGTCATCGCCTTCGCCCCCGGCCAAAGTTTTTGGTATCACCCGCGCGGCCTGAGCGTCAGCGTGACCGGCTTCCCGCGCGGGCTGGCCGACGGTCAGCGGCGGTGGAAAATCTTGCTGCACAGCTTTGATCCGCAGCGGCTTGACGCGCGTTATCGCGTGGCGTTGAACGGGAAAAAAGTCGGCGACTGGTCGCTGCCGGTGACGCCGGACGATCCGGGCGCGTGGTTTGCCATCCCGGTCACTGTCAGCGATCTCGACGCCAACGGCGGTCTGCGCATCCTCCTTGGCAGCGACCAAAAGAAACTGGTTTACTGGTGGCGTGAACGCGGCTTCATCGCCGCGCTGCACGCGTTGTGGGTAATCGAGGAAAACACGAAAGGAATCGCATGAGTAAGTTTGTCCGCGCCGAGGGGCGCAACCTGGTGGCCGCCGACGGTCGGCCGTTGCATTTGCGAGGCATCGGCTTGGGCAACTGGCTGCTGGTCGAGGGATATATGTTTCGTTTCGACGGCGCGCCGCAGTCGCCGCGTGAAATTGAGACGCTGCTGCTGGAACTGGCCGGGCCGGACGGCGCGGCGGAGTTTTGGGAACAGTACCGCGCCCATTATATCACGGCGGAGGACATCGGATTTCTGCGGCAAATCGGCCTGAACTCGGTGCGCGTGCCGCTACATTACAAGTTTTTCGAGACCGCTGACGGTGAGGGCTTTCGCTGGCTGGACCGGCTGGTGGGCTGGTGCCGCGAGGCCGGACTGTACGTCATCCCCGACCTGCACGCCGCGCCCGGCGGGCAGACCGGCACCAATATTGACGACGGCTACGGCCACCCGTGGCTGTTTGCCAGCGCCTCGTCGCAACGGCGGCTGGCGGAAGTGTGGGCGCGCATCGCCGCGCATTACCGCGACGAGCCGGCGATTTTGGGTTACGAACTGCTGAACGAGCCGATTCCGCCCGGCGCCGGCCTGGAGGAATTGTACAACGACAAGCTGGAACCGCTGTACCGGCGCGTCACTGCGGCGATTCGCACGGTGGACCAAAATCATCTCATCATCTACGGCGGCGCGCAGTGGAACACGAATTTTTCCATGCTCGGCACGCCGTTTGACGCGAAGGCCGTGTACGCGTTCCACCGCTACTGGACGGCGACCGACGTGTCGGCGATCCGCGAATATCTGGACTTTGGCGAACATTACCAGGTGCCGGTGTGGTGCAGCGAGGCGGGCGAGAATCTCAACGAATGGATTGCCGCGTTCCGGCAACTGCTCGACGCGCACGGCGTGGGCTGGGCGTTCTGGCCGTACAAAAAAATGCTGGCGCCCGGCGAACGGCTGCCGTTCGGGCCGGCGCCGCAAATGTTGAGCACGGCGGGCCTGGTGAGTTTCCATGAGCCGCGGCACTGGCCGCAAGTGGTGCGCTATTCCAAGGCGCCGCTGACCGTGTCGCAAGTCGCGGAAAAACAACTCTCGCGTCCGACCCGGCGCGAGACGCAAGATTGCCTCGCCAGTCTGTTGGAAAACATCAAATTCAAGAATTGTCCCGTCAATACCGGCTTTATCAAAGCGCTGGGTTTTTAGTTTGGCGCCTATTCGAATAACTTTGAATTCCGGCTGCGAAGACGCGAAGAAATTTTGCACCACTAAGACACCAAGGCACGAAAGATTTTTTTCAAATAAAACTTCGTGTCTTGGTGCCTTCGTGGTGCAAATTTTTTAGAACTGGTGACGGTAACCCGCTGTTAGTCCCCAGGGCTTGTCGTATTTGTCGCCGAAGGAGGCTTCGTAGTCGAGGTGGAGCTGATTGTCAGCGTCGAGTTGCCAGATGAGGCCGCCACCGAGTTCTGCTCTGGCGCCATCAGTGTTAGCGCGGGTGGATTGGTAGCCGTTGCGCAGGGTGCCGCCGCTGCTGATGGTTTCTACGCCGCTGATCTTGATGTAGGGTTGCAATGCGCCGCCGTTGGTGAGGTTGATGGTTCTGCCGAATATACTGCCGAGGCGGAGTTGCAGGGCGTCGAGGTCTTGGGCGCTGATGGTCAGCGGGCCGGCGCTGTAGTCTTCGGCGAGGATGTGGAGGTAGTTTACTTGGAACTGAGGCTCGATAAACCAATCATCAGTGAAGGTGAATTTCTTGCCGAGTTCGAGGCTGCCACCGAGGTTGACGTCGCTGTAGCTGGCTTTGAGTTGAGTGCTGCCGTAGGGGGCTTTCAAGTCGTTGTTGACACTGGCGGCTTTGAAGGTGGCGTCGATGTAGAGGCCGCTGCTGTGAAGCCAGGTGGCGTAGAGGCCGCCGTAATAACTGTTGATTTCACCGTCAGCGCCGGGGGTGCGGTAGTCGAGGTCGCTGCGGCCGTAGCCGGTGTATATGCCGAGGTATAGGTCACTGTCAGCGCTGATGGTGAACTTGTGATCCGTGCCGAGATCGACGCCGTAGATGAGTTGTTCGTAGGCTTTGCCCGATACTTGGCTGCCGACGTTTAGCTGTTGGCCGTAGCTTCTGAGCCAGAGGTTGTCGATGAGGTTATGGAGCGCGGGCGTCCCGCCCGCTGGCGGGCGAGACGCCCGCGCTCCCTAGCGCAATTCGCCCATGCGCTTGAGCAAGCTGTTTTGCTGGGCGAACCACATGGCTTGTTGGATGGCTACACTGCTGTTCAGGAGTGCGCCCGCCGGGCTGACGCCGGATTTTACGAAGTGGTCGCCGTCTTTGATGATGGTGTCGATGCCCCAGTCGATCGGATCCCACTGCCAGTGCTCGGTGCCGTCGCCGCTGACGATGCCGGGTAGTACGTCGTTGGGATTGAGTTGGCCGTTGCCGGTGGTGTCGATGTGGACTTTTCCATCACCGTCAGCGGTGCCGGTGATGATAGTGCCGCCTGCGCCGGTGTCGCTGTTGACGTTGAGGTTGACGGTGCCGGTGTTGGTCAGGTTGTCGAAAATGACTTCGTAATCGCCGATGTTCCACACCCCATTGTTTTCGCCGTAGTTGCCGTGGCTGTCTTTGTCAAAAGTCCACGCGCTATCACCGCCGGTGATGAGGTTGCCGCCGTGGTAGCCGCCGCTGCCGGTGGCGCCATTGTCAATGGTGATGGTGACGACTGCATTGTCATTTTGCGCGATGTCGCCGAACAGGGCGCTGTGGCTGCCGCTGACGGTGAGGTCAACGATCGCGTGGTCGTTGCCGCTGACGTTGCCGGTCAGGGTGCTGTCGGCCAAATTTAATGTCGAAGTTGAGGAGCCGTGGAAATTGGCGTCGCCGTTGATGGTCGCGCGCTCGGTGTGCAGTATGAAATTGGTGGGCATGTCCACCGTGCCAACGGTGCCGTCGCTCCACGTGCCGGAGCGGATGCTGGTGATTTCCAGCGCGCTGGTGCCGCTCATGATCACGTCACGCAACGTGATTTCGCTATCACACTGGAGGGTGCTGTACCCATCTAGGTCGTAGTATTCCTTCGACTGCGGATTGACGGCAATCACCGTGCCTTGCGAGGCGCTGAGCCGCCCGCCGTTAATCACCAGCGTGTGTTGTTCCTCCGCGCCGCCGGGTTTGAACGGCGCTATATAAATCACCTGTGAGTTTGACGAGGTCACCGCGACGTCCGCGTTGGTCAGCGTCATGGCGCTCCCGTGATCGCCGCCGAATCGCAGGCCGTCATTGTGCGCGCCGCCGGCGACCATGATGCGTACGTTGGTGGCGGTCAACACGCCAGCGTCGCCGACGTATATGCCACTCGCCTCGCTGCCGCTGGTGACGGTGATATCCACATCGCTCAAGGTTGCCGACGCCGACCCGGTGATAACACGCACGCCAGCACCGCTAGTTTTGGTTATCGTCAACCCGCTGACCGTGGCGGTTGATTCGCCTTCAACTGACAATCCGGCAGAATTTTGGGTTATCAACCCGCTGACATTGAGGTTCAAATCACTGGCGGTTAATGAGCTGGTAGCGGTAAGTCTGATGCCGTATATACTGGTGGCGGTGATCTGCACGTGGTCAGCGGTTAAAGTGCTGGTGGCAACGTAAATACCTGGTCCGGCCGCGGTGGCGATTTGTACATCGTCCAGGACGACCGTGGAGGTGCCGGTTATATTAATACCCTGGCCGCCGCTGCCGCCGACAGTGAGGGTGCTGCTGGCTAACAACAGGGTGGATGCACCGCTTACCTGCACGGCGTGGGCACTGTTATCGCCGGAGGTGGAGACGTTAAGATCGCGCGCCGTGCCGGAGGAAGTACCGTTGAGGTAAAGGCCGACGCCGGTGGTGCCGGTGGTGGTGATAGTGCCGCCGGACAGGGAGACGCTGGCATTGTTGTTGATATAAGCTCCAGCCCTGCCGATGTTGCCACTGAACGTGGAACTAAGCGTGATGTTGGAGCCGCTGTAGCTGGCGCCGGGGCTGTACACATACAAGGCCGCCGTGCCGCCGACACTTTCATAAACGCCGTCGGTGTCGGTTATGCCGCTTTGGTCGGTGTTGACGACTTTCGGCGCCGCTGACAGTGGGGATGCCGCCATGCCGCTGATAGTCAGCAGCAACGCGGCCCAGTTGGATATGGGGTGGTGTTTCATTTTTTTCGGTTGTTTATACAACAATCTCAACAATACAAACGTCTTGTATTTCGGTCAAGACGAATGTCTTATCAGTCAATGGCGGGTTTACGGGACAAGCTATTGGGATGCGGAAAAATCCTTTTGAATTTGGCAAAAGCTTTGCCGCCGTGGTGGAGAAACATCGGAAAAAAATGCGTCTGAGCCGCACACGGCTGGCTGAACTGGCGGGGCTGCATCAAACTTACATCGGTTTGATGGAAAGCGGGCAGCGCAGTCCCAACCTCGGTACCGCCAAGGCGATTGCCGACGGGTTGAAAATTCCGCTTCATAAATTAATCAGGGAAACAGAGGGTGCCAGTGATGCCCGATAAACTACCATGCCGTCAACACCTATTTGATTCATGGCTTTCCGTGCTTTTTTGGCCACAGAGGGACACAGAGTAGGCACAGAGAAACACCGAGTTATGTTTAATTTATTTTAATAAAATCTCTGTGAATCCCTGTGTCTGCTCTGTGGTTCTCTGTGGCCCAAGGTGCTTTAGAACTGATGACGGTAGCCGGCGGTTAGGCCCCAGGGTTTGTCGTATTTGTCGCCGAAGGAGGCTTCGTAATCGAGGTGGAGTTGATTGTCAGCGTCGAGTTGCCAGATGAGGCCGCCGCCGAGTTCTGCGCGGGCACCGTCAGTGTTAGCGCGGGTGGATTGGTAGCCGTTGCGCAGGGTGCCGCCGCTGCTGATGGTTTCTACGCCGCTGACCTTGATGTAAGGTTGTAACGCGCCGCTGTTGGTGAGGTTGATGGTTCTGCCGAATATGCTGCCGAGGCGGAGTTGCAGGGCGTCGAGGTCTTGGGTGCTGATGCTCATCGGGCCGGCGGTGTAATCCTCAGCTAGGATGTGAAGATAGTTCACTTGGAACTGAGGTTCTATGAACCAAGCATCGGCGAAGGTGAACTTCTTCCCGATTTCGATGCTGCCGCCGAGGTTCACGTCGCTATAGCTGGCTTTGAGTTGAGTGCTGCCGTAGGGGGCTTTCAAGTCGTTGTTGACACTGGCGGCTTTGAAGGTGGCGTCGATGTAGAAG
>JAISDC010000269.1 GCA_031265105.1 Verrucomicrobiales bacterium | reverse complement strand
TATTATTTCTCATAACGTGACATTAAATACCTGCTTCCGAGCACATTGACAAGTAAAAAACGCGATTATTTTTTATTCCTATCTAAGCCTTTTGCATAACCCTTTCGCATCGCCCTTTTATCAGCGTTTTTAGCGCTGATAAATACTCCGTAATCTCAAGTTGACTCAAAAGTTGTTCGGCCAATTCCAATACCCGCCTTTTAACGATGGGCTTGGCGAGTTTGGATTCCTCGGCGAATTTTTCAAAGTGCCGCGCCCCAATTTTCCCAAACACATATTCCCCGCCAATCTTCATCGCCATTTTATTTTGCGCCCCCGCCAATGACAGTCGCACTTCCTTGTCTCCTGCCATCAGCGGACGTTTGGGCAGTTCGCGCAAAATAGCTAACAACTCATCATTCGATAACTCGCGATAATGCGGGGTCAGTTCGGGCAACGCTTCCCCCTTATGGATGAACGTTACCGCCCCCGCGCATTCTCCGCCGATTTGCTCCAGCATGGCGAAATCATTTCTCGGACTAATCCCCAAATTGCGGGCAATCAATCTGCGAATACCTTCTTCGGGCAGGATACCCGAAAAGAATCCGCCGCATGCTTTTCTGGGAAATTCATCCCTGTTCAGCGGCAGGGAATGAGAAAGCGGGATTGCCTGGGGATTTGATAACCAGGAGTCCGCATAGGCAAAAGCCACGTCACCTTGCGCGTCTTGCGTCAAATGCCCCGCAAGATCACGCTGCAAGTAAACATCAAGAACCTTTGCCATAACACCTATATTCCCTTCACCACAGGCGCTGTTAATGCCAGCTTTATGCCCAACGCCTGCAATACCGTTAGCGTTTTTTCCAGTTGGCAAGTTGGCTTGCCTTTTTCCAATTCAATAATAAATCTCAGCCCCGTTCCCGCTGTCAGCGCCAGGTCTTTTTGCGTAATCTTTAACCGGTTTCGGGTATTACGAACTAAAATTCCAATCTGCTTGGCTGTGTGTTTCATATTAATTACCGTTCGGTAACATTCCAGGCTTCTTTCGACATAAACAAGCAAAAAATTACCGAACGGTAACGCGCCGTGGAACCTTGTTTTCACCGCGGAGACGCGGCGGCGCGGAGATTTTTTTGATAAAATTCCGCGTCTCTGCGCTTCTGCAGTGAAGTTTTTAAAGCTGTCAATGACCGTCAGCAGCGGCGGCGTAGTGTCACCAGCAGCGTCGCGCCGAGGGTCAGTAACAGCCAGGTCGAGGGTTCGGGGATGGTGTAGGTCAGCAGCAGGTTGCCGCCGACGGTGGAGAGGCTCCATTCGTCTGATAGGGATGTGCCGGCGTAATTGCGCAGCAGCACGTTGTTCAAATCGCCGCTGACGGCGGAAAAGCCGGTGGTCAGCAGCCAGTCATTGTCAGCGGCGGGCGTGTAGTCATTGAGGAAATTCAATCGGATGATGGCGCCGTCGTCGAACATCAGCGTCGGGGCGCTGGTGTTGTCAAGGCTGATGGAGAGCAGGTCGCTGACGGTGTCGCTGGCGAGGTCGAGGTCGAGGATTGAGTTTGCGTAAAAGCGCACGCCCAGGATGTTGGCGCTGAGCATGAGCGCGTCGGCCTGGAACTCACCGTCAGCGTCGCCGGGGGCGAGGATGCCGGTGTCATCGACGGAAATCCAGCCCGCCGTGTAGTTGCTGAACAGAGTTGTGTCGCTGGTGCCGCCGACGACCAGCCGGCTGCCCGCGTTGCCGAATTTGACGGTGCCGCTGCCGGCGAGCGCGCGGGTGCGGATGTTGCGGGCGCCGTCGGTGAGAAGCAGGCCGCTGCGGTCCACGCGGATGGCGGCGGCGGCGGGGAGGGTGCCGTTGCGGAACCACAGCGCGCCTTGCACGAGGACGGTGCCGGTGAAGTCGTGGCCGGTGCCGTCGAGGAAGGTGCGGCCGAGGCTGGCGATGATGAGGCTCGGCGTGTCGCCGGTGGCGGTGTTGGTGAGGCGTGCGGCGAGGGTGACGTCGCTGCCGTTGCCGGCCAGGATCAGTGCGCGGTCGCCGGTGTCGAGGGTGCCGCCGCTGATGGAAAGGCCGCCGGTGGTGGCGGCGACGAGGCCGCTGGCCACGGTCAGCGTGTCGTAGCCCGACTGTGTGTAGGCGCCTCTGCCGCTGAGCGAGTTGACAGTAAAATCGGTGCCGCTGACGTTGAGGTCGGCCGCGAGGCGCACGTTGTCGTCGCTGCCGCTGACGGTGGGCAGCGCGGCGTATTCGTTCGCGGCGAGTACGCGGAAGCCGCCGGCGCTGTCGTAGGTGACGAGGTCCGACGCCGCGAAGCTGTTGCCGCCGCCGTTGCTAACGATCGCCTCCTGCCCCCAGTCGCCGAAGTTGTAAGTCCCGCGCGCCGTGGCCCACGGTAAAATTTTCAGGTTGGTGACGCCGCTGTCGGTGCCGGTGCCGACCAGGTCGCCGATGATGTTCCCGTCGTTGCCGGCGGCGATTTTCACGCTGACCGCGCCGGCGGTGGCGAGGCCGGCGAAGTTCAGCGTCGCGTGGTTCTCGCGGGTGAGCGAGTTCAGCGTCAGCGTGAAGTTGTTGACGGTATTGTCGTCGAACGCCAGCGCCGAGCGCCCGCCGCGCAGGATGACGTCGCCGGTTTGCTGCTGGCCGAAAATGGTCGAGCCGTCGGCGCGCCAGCCGAGCTGGCTGGCGTAGAGGTTGACGGTGGCGTCGGGTTCGAGAAAATTCACCGCCGCCGTCTGGCTGCCGTTGATGGCGGTCAAGTCCAGATACAGCAGCGCGCCCTTGCCGACGAGGTTGATTTTGCCCGCGCCGCGCACAATCGCGCCGCTGTGGACGCCGCCGCTGGAGGAGCGCATCTGGAGCACGCCGCCGTTCACGGTCAGCGGCCCGCCGTCGAGGTAGTAATTGTGGTTGCGCGCCGGATTGCCATCCATCACGGTGTAGCCGTTGCCGGTCACCGTCAGCGAGGCCAGGTTGGTGCCGGTGGCCCGGATTTGCATGAGGTCGCGGCCGGTGGTGTCGCCGAGCGCGCGCGGGGTGATGTTGAACACCGCGTCCTGGCCGGCGAAGTCCAGCGTCAGCGTCCGCCCCGTGTCGCCGAACGTCCAGGTGGTCTTGCCGTTCGTGTCATAAACAATCGCCGCCGTGCTCGCGCCCTCGCGGCCCGCGATGACAATGTAGCCCGGTATGTCGCCGGCGGCGAACCCCATCGACGCCACCCACGGGTCGGTGTTGCGATACACCAGGTCGCCGCTGATGGTGCCGGTGCCGCCGGGCAGGCTGGCGGTGTCCATCCTGATTCGCCACGACAGCGAGGTGAATTCGACATTGCCGCTGTCAGCGTTAAAAGTGTTGGGGGTGGCGAGGCGGAAGGTTTTCTCGTCGATGATTTCCGTGATGTAGTCATAGACGTTCATCCCGCCGATGCCGCGCAGATTCTGGCCGACCCGCGCGCCGAGGTTGGTGGCGGTGGCTTCGCGCCCGTCGGTCATGGTGCCGCTGATGGTGAGGGTGGCGAACTGGTTGTTTTCCTCGTCAACCACGAGCGAGCCGGCGATGGAGGTGTAGCGCACGGTGCCGTAGCCGTCCGCCGCGCCGAGGCTGCTGACGGTGAGGGCCGTGGTGCCGCTGGCGGTGAACGCCGCGCTGAGGGTGACGCGGCCCGCGTTGTCAATGCCCGTGACCACCGCGCCGTCCGGCACGCCGCTGCCGGTGATACGGTCGCCGACCGCCAGCCGCGTCGCGTTGAACGTGCCGGTGTACAGGATGTTGGAACCTTCGGTGAACGCGCCGTTGAAGTTTAGCGTCAGCGCGTCGTTAGTGCCGGTGATGAGGCCGCTGACCGTGCCGTCCACCCAACTGTTCGGGTCGGCGAGTAGCAAACCGTCCGCGTCCGTTCGGAACTGCGCGCGGGCGCTGACGGTCAGCGTCAGCGCTAACGCCATGTTAATCAATGACTTACGAAATGCGGGGGGGGGGGGGGATAAGTTTGTTGCTTCTCATAACGTAACATTAATTACCTGCTTCCGAGCACATTGACAAGTAAAAAATGTAATTATTTTAATTTTTTTATTCTTACCGCAGAGACGCGGAGACGCAGAGTTTTACCAAAAAAATCTCCGCGCCTCCGCGTCTCCGCGGTTAAGTTTTTAAAGCCGTTGCCGGCGCCGCAGGGTCAGCGCGAGGAGGGCGCCGCCGAGCAGGAGCAGGGTCGCTGACGTTGGTTCGGGGATGGTTGTCAGGGTCAGTTGCAGGCCGCTGGTGGTGAAGTCGAGGAGGTAATCGTAATCCGCGTCGAGGCCGCTGATGGTGAGCTTCGTCAGGTCGGACAGGGCGGCGCTGGCGGTGAAGTCGAAGCCGGTGGCGAACAGCCAGGAGTCACCGTCAGCGGGCGTGTAGTTGTCGAGGAAGTGCAATGCGACAGTCGCGCCTGCGGCGAAACTCAGCGTGGCGGCGCTGTTGGTGAAGGCCAGCGTGTCGGAGAGGCCGTTGCCGGCGAGGTCAACGGCGAATACGGAATCGGCCAGGAAGTTGACGGCGGTCACGCCCGCGCCCAGCGTCAGCGTGCCGATGCCGTCCGGGGTGGCGACGCCGCCCGGCGCGAGCACGCCAGCGTCGCCGACGGTGATGACGTTATTGCCGGTGTACGGGGCAACGCTGCCGATGTTCAGTTGGTTGGCGTTGTTGGAGAAATCCACCTTGCCGTCGCCGCGCAACTCGGTCACGCCAGCCTTGATATTTCCGCTGACGGTGACGCCGCCGGTCTGGTCCAGCAGCAGCGCGGCGTTGGCGTTCAGCGCGTTGCTGTGGCTGACGGTCAGGCTGCCGCTTTGCACCAGCGTGTAGCCGGTGTAGGCATTGGCGGCGCCCAGCGTAAGGTTGGCGCTGCTTTTCATGGCGACGATGAGGCCGGCCTGGGTGTTGTCGGCGACGGTGTTGACGTATGGCAGGTTGATGGCTGAACTGCCGGCGTTGCCCTGCACGATTAGCGGGCGCGCGCCGGTGTTGAGGGTGCCGCTGCCGGTGAGGATTTGATTGCCGCCGTTGGTAAACAACAGCGCGCCGCTGGTCACGGTCAGCGTGGCGTTATTTTGAAAATTGACGTTAAAATTCCAATTGTTCATGCGTAGTGAATTGATAGTGGAACTGGCGGTGACATAAAATTGTCCGCCCGCGTTGGTGTACACGTTGTCGGTCACGCCCGCCGTGTTGATGGTGCCACCGGTGGCGACGGTGTAATACTCGCTGTCCGTGAGCGGCCGGATGGTGCCACCGCTGACGGTGACAAAAGTGTCGCCGCCGAAGCGCGTGTCAACCCACATGTTGGCGAGGTTGGCGGTGTATTGCCATCCGTTGATGGCGGCGGCCTGTAGCTGGCCGGAGGCCCACGGCAAAATACCGCCGACCAACTGGCTCTCCAATGCCGCCGCGTTGGTCGCGTCGCTGACGATGATGGGCGAGTTGGCGTTGCCGAACAAAAAGTTCACCGTGGCGTCGCCGTCGCGTAACAACTGGTTCATTGTCAGCGTGAACACCGTATTGTTCGCGCCGGCGGTGCCGATGATGTTGCGCCCGGCTTTCAGCGTCACGTCGCCGACCTGCTGGCTGGCCTCGGCGCTGGCGCCGTAGGCGTTGAACACGCCCGACCACAGGTTGATGCTCGCGTCGCGCTCAATCAAGTTGCTCTCGGCGCTGGCGGTGTTGAAGCTGCTGGCGTTGAGTTGCAGCACCGCGCCGTAGGCGGTGAGGTCGTAATGCGTCGCGCCGGACAGCCGCGCCTGGTCCCAGGCGATACCGGCGGAGGCGACGACGATTTGCCCGTTCTTGATGGTAACAGTGCTGTCCTCGGCCATCGTGACACGGTGCGCGGCGTTGGCGTTGTCCACCATCAGCGAGCCGACGCCGTCCTTGGTCAGCGCGCTGAGATTAGTGGCGGAGACATTCAAACTCAAGCGGTCAAGACCGACGGCGGCGCTGGTCATCATTGAGGCGGTGGACGGGGTGATATTGAACACCGCCGCGCCGTCCTGGAAATCCAACTTGGGGGTTGAAAAGTTGTTAGCCGTGCCAAGCTCGAAAATCAATCCGTCACCGACAGCGCCCATGTCCACGATGAACGAGAAGGTGCCGCTGGCGGGCGCGAGCGTCCAGTTGAAGTTGGAATTTGCCCCGAGCCGGAAGTGGCTGTTGTCGGCGTTTTGATAAACAAAGGTGTCGCCGTTGACGGTGTAAGGCGTGTTATCAACGGAGATGTTCCAGTAACCGCCGTTGGGAGCATTGGTGAAAAAGGCGTAACTGCCGCCGCTCTTGCCGGCGGTCTGGCTGACGGTGATGGAGTTGGCGCTGTTAATGGCGGTGACGGTGGCGCCGCCTGTGAAAACGCCGGGTTCACGTGAGTTGATAATTGTTAGGCCAGGAACGAGATAGTGCGTCGCGTCAATGCTTATGGTGACCACGTCCGAGCCTTCCACAGCGGTGAACATGCCCTGGACTTCCGGGTGCGAGCCGCGCTGATACGCGCCGATGCCGGTCACGGTCAGCGCCGCGTTGCCGCTGGCGGTGACGGGGGCGCTGACGGTGAGCAGGCCGGCGTTGTTGATGGCGGTGATGATGGTGCCGTCGGGAATGCCGTCGCCGGTGACGCGGTCGCCGACCTTGAACTGGCTGGTGTTGACCGTGCCGGTGAAGATGAGATTGGAGCCGTCGCGGAGCACCGCGTCCGGGACGCTGACGGTGACTGCGTTGACTGTGCCGATGAATTGGTTGTTAATCGTGCCGCTGAGCCAGAAGTCAGTGTCCGTGTAGGTGGCGCTATAGTTAAAGGCAAAGGTCGGCGAGATGACGAACTGCGCATGGGCGCTGACAGTCAGCGCAAGAGATAACACAATGTAAATCAACGACTTACAAAATGCGGGGGGGGGGGGGGTAATTTTATTGCCGTTGATAAGGCAATAAAATTATCTTCTT
>JAISDC010000244.1 GCA_031265105.1 Verrucomicrobiales bacterium | reverse complement strand
GCGCGTTGCGCGTTGCGCGTTGCGCGTTGCGCGTTGCGCGTTGCGCGGATCGAGGTTGTTATGTCGGAAGATGCTCATGCTCAAGCTGTTGTCGCTGACGGTCTCCGGCTATTGCAAGTAGCCCATCGGCGGCAACGGAATGGGACGTTATAGAATTGCGCTGACTTGTGCAAGGGTTTTTTTTATTTTTTTTAACCACAGATGGACACGGATGAACACTGATAAAAAAACAAAAAATAATCCGTGTTCATCCGTGTCCATCCGTGGTTAAAAAAACTGCGGATGAGCCAGCAGGCGTTGATAGTCGGTCTCGCCAATCGGTTGTTGTGTGTAGGCGGTTCCGGTAAACGGGCTGGCGGAGGTTGAGCGTTTGACTTGTCGCAACCAGTCCTGGTTCAGCGGCCGCGATAACAGCTCCAGTCGCGTGGCGGCAACGGTGGTTTCTTCTTTGTTCCCGATGGCGCGGCCGTAGCCGACGTAAAAGCCCGCTAACAGCAAAGTCACCCGCAAGGCGGTGGCGCGGGAGTGAAAGGCCAGCTCGCAATGGTCGCCGCATACTTGTCGCAGGTTGCGCCAATGCGCCAATTGCCACATCCGCCAGCACCTGGCCGGGGAGTAGGCGTCATAAAACACGATGGCGGGGACGGTCAGCGGCGGCTCGCCGCGGGTGGCGCGCCCGGCCTGCCGCCGAATCAAGTCCGGAAAATCCTCCAGATGCCAGGTCCAGCGCAACACGCGCCCCTGCACCGTCAGTCGGCAATCTTTTTCCCGCAACATCCGCGGCCAATCCCAATCCCGCAACCAGGGAAACAACGCGGCATTGTCAGCGTGGTGGCGCAGGGCGAAGCGCAGGGCCGCGTCCCGCAGGTCGAAGCTGGCCAGTTGCAAATCCCGGCCCGGATGTTGCCGCCAGCATTCGATCAGGTGCATGGCGTTGCCGGCCGCTCCCAGTCCGACATCCCAGACCACCAGCGGGCCGCCGGCGGTTGACGCGCAGCGCTCGGCCAGGGAAAACTGTTCAAGGTACAGCAACTCGGCCTCGCGCCTGGCGCCAATCACCGGATGAAAAGTTTCCCGCTCGCGGCGGGACTGCATGGAAAACTCGCCGTTCGGCAATTGCCGCAGGCAAAAGTCGTCGTCACGGTCAGCGGCGCCGGTGGCGGGAAGGCCAGGTTGCATGGGGATGCCGGTTTAATTTTTACGCGGTTCCGCGAGGGCCTTGATAAAATTGATGTCGCAAATCCGCAATTCCACCGGGATCCGGTCGCGCTTTAAAATCACCGCCAGCGCCTTCTGGTCGTCGCGGGCGAATTTTATGTCAGCGTCAGTCTCGCTCATTTGCCGCCACTGGGCGCCTGCCGCGGCGGCCTGCAAAATCGCGGTCGCCAGTTCCCGCGGCAGCGGCGCCACCACCAGCGGCGCGCCGTTGACGGGCGCCGCGGTCAATTTCAGGTAATGCTCCACCACCGAGGTGTCGCGGTACAACGTCACGTAAATCAACAAATCATGATTCAAATACTGATTTTGCACCAGGTCGGTGGCGCCGGGTTGTTTGAGTTGCTTGAGCGGCGGGCCGAAGCGTTTTTGCAAATCCCCGGCGGTTTCCCCCAGGCGGGCGCGAGCCGGGCACACCCCGACCGCCAATAACATGGCCGCCACGCCCAGTCGCCAAACAATGTTTTTCATAAAATCCCAAATCCGCCGCGGCCGGTCCGCGCCAATCAGGCGCGCTGGCACGCGGCCAAATCCCGCAATAGTTTTTCCGCCGCCGCGACATCCTTGATTGACGAGCGGCGGCGGACGTAGCGGCGTTTGATAATCGCCAGTAATTCCTCCAAGTCCGCGCGTTCGGGCTGGCGGTCGTAGTCCCAGCACATCGCGCCGCGCTCCTTGAACTGGAACTTGAACTTGCCGCCGAACGGCGAGACGCGCACGTCGTATTTGCTGTGGTCTTCCCGTTGCATGACGAACTCGATATCGCGTCTCATATGTTCTCTCCGGTTGAACTCCTGCCACCAAGGCGCGAAGACGCGAAGGGGGCGATCGTTTTTTTAATCACGCATGAAGGTGGCTGGACGCGGAGGTTGGCTTGGTGGTTCATCAAATTGACGGTGTTCATTGCGGTAAAAAATCTTCGCGCCTTCGTGGCGGTAGTTATTGCTTGGCCGCCACCAGGCAAAGCCATTTGCCTTTGCGCCAACGCCCGCTGACCGTCAGCCGCGCCTTGGTCAGCGCCGTCATGACCGCGATTTCCTGCTCCCGCAAGATGCCCGACAGTATCACGGCACCGTCAGCGGCGAGCCATTGCCTGAATTTGGGCAACACTTTGACCAGCAGCGCGGCGAACAGGTTGGCAGTGATGACGCGGTATTTCCCGTCCGGCTTGAATTGCAGAAGGTCCGCCCGCCGCCACGCCACCGGCGGGATGTTGGCATTCAATTTTGCGTTAGCCCGCGCCACGGCGATGCTGTCGGCGTCGAAATCCACCGCCGTCACCCGGCCGCCTCGCAGGCTGGCCGCCAGCGCCAGAATGCCGCTGCCAGTGCCGGCGTCCAGCACCCGACTCCCGCCGTCAGCGGGCAATTGTTTCATCAATTGTCGCAGGCACATGGCGGTGGTCGCGTGTTCACCGGTGCCGAAAGCCAGCCCGGCGGGAATCAGCAGGCGCGGCAACCCGCGCGCCGACGGCGGCACGGCGCCCGGCGCGGAGGCCAGGCACAACCAAGGCGGCAGCGGCAGGCAAAACGAGCGATGTTGCGTCGCCAGCCAGCCGGCCGAGCTTTTGACCAGCACCCGGCCGCCAAATTCCGCGACTAATTTTTTGCGTTGCGCGGCGGTCAGTCCGTACACCTCCAGCCTGGCGGTCCGGCGCCCCGGCAAATGCGTCACCGCGCAATTTTGCGGCCCGGCCCAGACCAGCCGCTCCAGCCACGCATCCTCCCATTTGGCGGGA
>JAISDC010000154.1 GCA_031265105.1 Verrucomicrobiales bacterium | reverse complement strand
CCGAATTTCCCGCCGGTGGTGCGACTGTCATGGCTGCGCGTATCCTTGGCCGCCTCGATAAGCAAGTCATGTCCCGCCACCAGCGTAATGTCACCCTCAGCGTTCACCTGCGTCCCGCCTTTGAGTTGCAAGTCATTACCGGCCTGCATTTGCACATTGCCGCCGACATTGAGGTCCGTGCCGAACGACTCCGTCCATTTGTCGCGCACCTCGTAATTGCTAAGGTTGACGGTGATTTGCATATTGAACCCGCCGCCGTTGGCGCCAGTGTCAACCCCATACACCGCCGCCACCCCGTCCAGCGCCGTGCCCTCGGTGTAAGGATTGCTGGCGTTGCCGAAGGCATTGAGCGCGTTCCAGCCGGTCATCCCCAGTTGCGTCGTGCTATCGGCGATGTCCCAGCCGCTCTTGGCGTTGGCCAAGTCCTGAATCTGGCTGCCGCCGGGCACCGAATCGATCAACGCCTGGAAAATGTCGCCGCCTTGCACCACCGCCCGCGCCAGCAATTCCGCGCCCATCGCGCTAACACCGATTTCCCAGCCGGACGAGTTGTAATAATGATTCACCGTCTCCTGTTCAAACGCAATGTCGCGCCCCGCCGCCACGGTCAAATCATTGCCCACGTACATTTGCACCGCTTGGCCGGTCACGTCATTGCCGGCGACCAGCGTGGTATTCCCGCCCGACACCAACTTACTCTGCTCGGTCTTGGTGCGGTTCCAATCACTTTGATTGTAACTAAAGCCATTGCCGGTAAAACCGAAATCCCACGAGCTTTCCTTCACCTCCACCGTCAGCGCGTCCAGCCGCACATTGTCAGCGGCTTGCAGCCAAAGGTCACGGCCAGCGGTGATGCCGCTGCCGCGATTCTCAATATCCCCCCGGCTGATGAACGTCACATCCCCCGTCAAGCTCGTGGTCTCGGCGCGCTGCGTCACGATTTCCTTTTTATCCTCAAAACTAAAGCCAAACCCGCTGAACTTCACCCCCTGGTAACTCGTATAACTGGCGTATTGCAGATCCTGCTTAATCAACTCATCCGCCACCAGCGTCACGTCGCCCAGCGCCGCTATCGTCGAGCCGATGTTCTGGATGGATTGATCCGCTTGCAGGTACAAATTCCCGCCGCTCAACAACTCGCCGGCTTCAAAGCCGACGCCAATATCATAACTCTTCGCCCCAAACAGGCTCCCCAGCACCCCCTGGTTCCAGTCCACCACAAATTCCCACCGCTGCGCCTGGTTGACAATCTCACCGCCAGCGACGACGGTCAGGTCGCCCACGGACGCGATCCTGCCGCCGAGGTTGGTGAAATCCCCCTCGCTGACGATGACGATGTTCCCCGCCGTGATATCCCCGCCGGCTTGCAGCGCGTCATAATAAATCGTCTTGCGTTTCGACCCGAACAAGCCCTCGATTTTCACATCCTGCTGCGCCTGCGCGATGCGCTGCTCGTTCAAAAACTCCCCGGCGCTGACGGTGAGGTCCTCCTTGACGTTGATAAAACCGGTGTTGTGCAACAGCCCGTCCGCCACCAGCAGCGCGCTCTCCGCCTTGATTTGTCCGCCAATCAACGCCCCTTGCTCCGCGCTCCAGCCGTCCGGCAGATACACCGTCGGCACCATGATTTTCTGCCCCGCCAACTCCTGCTCCACATACCACACAATCGGATTGCTCAACTGCGCGACCAGCTCCGGCGTCAGCGCCTGCCCCAGCTCCACGCTCGGATTCGCGCGCGCAAACTCCAGCGCGTTATCATACAACCCCTGCCGCTGCTCCCGCGCCGTCGTCCACTCGTTGTCGAAAAAGCGCGTACCCAACTCGTACATGGCCAGCGTCTGCAACAGCCGTTCCTCATACACCGGGTCGGCGAACCATTTCGCCTCCTGCCAGTCCGCCAAACTCAAGCCCAGGCCCGCCACCAAATAATCCGTGGTGACGCCATACGGCCCGCTGACGATGCCGCCGACCGCCGACCATTGCGCGTCCTCCCAGCCCAACTGACTAGCTAACACAGCGCTATACGGGCTGTTGCTCACCGCGCCGACACTCCACGGCAATGCCTCAGCGTCCGCCGAGGTCGGGCCGGCTCCCAAACCGGGAATGTTCACCGCCACCAGATACTTCGAGTCCGGGTCAATATCAATCTTGAACAACGCGTCGTTCAACTTCGGCAGCGTCACGCCCCAGCCGCTGAGGTCGAGCTCCACGCCCCAGTCGCCGCCGCTCAAGCCGCCGACATCAATCGTCACCGGCGGCCGCGCCGCGCCGCCCGACGGCGTTTGCGTGAAGTAATCCGTGATGCCGTTGGTGATGGTGGCCGCCCGGATGACCAAGTCTCGCCCGTGAAAATATCCCGTGTTAATAAACTCGCCGACGCTGACCGTGATGTTGCCGCCGGCTTGCACCGTGGCGGGAATATTGACCCACGTCCGCTGGTTGTCGGTTTTGTCGTAGTCGAACCATGACGTCACGCCGCCAATCTCCCTGGCAAAATATTCAAACAACGCCCACCGGTCTTCAAACGCCGGATCATAGGCGACAATATACGGCACGTTTTTCGGTATATGACTGACCCCGCCGGTTTCATCATAGTCGTAATCCTGAAACGCGGTCGCGTGATTGTCAAAACGGGCGGCAGCAATATTCAAGTTCCCGCCCGCGCCGATCATACTGCTTTCATTGAACAACACCCCGTTCGCCGTGTCATCGTCAGCGCCGGCAACAATCGTCAAATCGCCGTCCGCGGAAATCATCGCCGGCGCGCCGGCGAGCACCCGCGTCACATACACGTCGGTGTAACCGGCGCCGTCCCTGATTGACGTGAGTCGATAATCGGCGGGGCTGCCGTTGTCAATCCGCGCGGCGCGCAGATAAGCGTTGCCGCCGGCCTGGATGACGCTGTCGTTGGGATTGTCAATGTGCCACCGCACCCGCAAATCCAAGTCACCGTCAGCGAGCACATAACCCGCGCGGTTCAGCAGCGACCCGCCGGCGCTACTCGCCGCCAAACTGCCGCCCGACCAAATCACACCGCCGGCGTTGTCGAGGTCACCGGCAGCGGACAACTCAATCCACGCCCCGCCCAATATATAACCGCCGCCGTTGGCGATTTGCGCGGCGCCGATGCTCGCGCCGACCTCCGTCAACAGCGAGCCGCCCGCCGTGTTGTCGAACAGACCACCCGCGCTGACCGTCACCGTCCCGCCGCCGAACTGGCCGCCGCGATTGTCCACCTCCCGCGACACCGTCAGCGTCGCGGATTCCCCGCCGTAAATCACGCCGCCGCGGTTATTCAGGCTTTGCGCTTGCGCGACAAGTTGCCGCGCGTCAATCCGCCCCAGCGCATTGTCCAGGCCGCCGCCGATGTCCAGCGTCAGCCGACCGCCGCCCAGCGCCCCGCCATTATTAAACAACTCCGCCGCCTGGACGCGCGCCGCGGTCGAGGATTGCACCACCCCGCCGGCTTGATTATCCAGCGCCCCGCTGACCGTGAGCTTAAGCGCCCCGCCGCTGACCGTGCCGCCGCGATTATCAAACGCGCCGCGACTGGTCAGCGTCAGCGCCGTCGCCGCGGTCAACTCGCCGCCGCGGTTGTCAATCGCGCCCGCCGTCACTTGCGCCGTGGCAAATTGCAGCACCCCGCCGTTGACCAACTCACCCGCGATGTCTGCCAGCCAATCTTGACCAGTCATCCCGCCGCTGTTATCCAACGCCCCGCCCAGCGTCAGCGTCAGCGCGTCCAGCGCCCGCACCGTGCCGGCATTGGTCAAATCGCGCCCTTGCACCGTCAGCGCCGCGTTGGCTTCCACCGAACTCCCCGCCGCCAACTCCACCGCGCCGCCGACCGCCAGCCGCAGGTTGCCGCCGGCCGCCAACCGCTTGCCCGCCGCCAAGTGAAAACCCGCCGCCGCCAGCGTCAGGTCCGCGCCGCTGTACGTGTAACCCTGGTCGAGCCAGTCGCCCGCCGCCGTGGCGTACAAATCATTCCCCGCTGTCAGCGCCCCGGACTGGTCAAGCGCGCCGTCGCTGCGCAACGTCAAATCCCGCTGACTGTTAATCGCGCCGCTGACATTCACCGCGCCGGCCTGCACCGTCGTGTCGCGCCCCGACTGCACCTGCCCGCTGACCATCAACAGCCCGCCCGCCGTCAGCGTCACATCCCCCGCCTGCCCGCCGGTCAATTCACCTTGAACCTCCAACCCCGTCCTCGCCCGCAACGCCACGCCGCCCTCGCCCTGCATAACGCCTTGTTGCGCCACCGCCTCGCCGGCACTGACCGCGCTCACCTGCTGTCGCGCCGCCACCTTGCCTGCCAACTCAATCCGCCCGTCCGCGCTGATGGTGATGCCCGCGCTCGACGCCGCCAGGTTGCCGCTGCTGCTCACGCCCACGCCCCGGTCCGAGCTGACGATGTTAATCTGCCCCGCCTTCATCGCCCCCAGCACCGTCGCGTCAATCGCGTACATCCCGCTGCCGGTCGCGCCGGTGCCGCTCGACACGCCGTCGTGGTAATGATAGGTCCGCTGCCCCGCCAACACCTCCAGCCGGTCGCCCGCGCTGACCGTGCCGCCGACGCCGAGCGTCCGCGCGATGAGCTGCGCGTCCGCGTCCCCCGCGTCCAGCCCGCCCGCGCCGACCGTCACGTCGCCGCCGTCGCGCACCGTCAGCGAAATCCCGCCGCCGGCATCCACCGTCGGCACCCCCGTCGTCAACGTCAGCCGCGACGTATTAATAAACCCCGCCCCATCCGCCGTAATCCCGTGCGGATTCGCCACCACCAGCGCCGCGCGGTCGCCCACGATTTCCGTCCGGCCCTTGAGCTGCGAACGCTCAACCCCCACCACCTCATTCAAAATCACCAGCGCCGACACCCCGCTGAAATTCACATTCACCGGCACCGTCGCCCCGCTTAACACACTGATCTGCCCGCCGCCCGCCAGATTGTTCAATATCAACCCCTCCGCGCCCACCTGGTATTTGTTGAACTTGTTATGCGACACCCCGCCCGCCGTCGGCGCCACAATATTCACCAGCGGCGTCCCGTTGGCATCGCCCACCGTCGGCGTAAACCCCACCACCCCCGCCGGATCCACCACCGTCTGCCCCGTCACGGACAGTGAACCCACCGTCAGCGCCAACATCATCACTCGCAACTTCATATTCATCACCGTGCCTCCAATTATCAATTTTCAATAAACAATAATCAATCAATCCCTACCACGCCCGCAACGTCATCGTGAAATACGTCACCGGCTGGTCATGCGGCAGCCACACGCTGTGTGTCAGCGGCGCGCCGAACAAAACCTCCGCCGTGAACCGGTCCCAGATAAACCGCCCGCCAACGCCTGTCCCTAACAACGTCACCCCCGCCGACTCGGCCTTCGCGATCGCGTAACCGCCGTCCAGAAACGCATACGGCTGCACCTTGGTAATCAACCAATCCAGCCAGCCAATCCCGGCCAGCGGCGGCAAGTTCACGCACAATTCATTACGCATATAAAAACCGTCGTCACCAACCGCGTTCGAGTTGATATAACCGCGCACCGTGTTGAAATCGCCGAGAAAAATTTGTTCCGAACCGTACAAGCCCTGCGGCGCAAATTGCCCGCGCAACGACGACCGCAACGACAGCCAGTCCAGCAACCCCTGGTACGCGCTGACCCCCGCCTCCAGCTTGGTAAACACGCTGTGCGGCGAATCCCATTGCAAGCCGCCGTTACCATGCGCCCCGAAAATCGGCGCCCCCTGGCTGACGGTGAAATCCGCCGCGTAAAACCCGCGGTCGGCGCGGTACGTGTGCCGCGCGCCGAGCCGGAACACCGTCAGCGGCTGCGGCGCGAGGATGACATCGTTCAAAATGCGCCCCGAATTTTTCACCTCCAGCGCGCCGAACACGCTGGTCTTCTGCCGCGCGTCGCGGAACACCACCTGTTCCAGGCTCGTGACGAAACTGTACGTGTCGCCGAAAATCTCCATCCCCGGCTCCACGCCAATCAAATAATCCGAGTACGTAAAACTCTGCGACAACGTCCACCACTCATACGGCACGCTGGCGGTGACCGCGATGGCGTTGCTGTCGCGACTGCCCAGGTAATACGCGCTCCACGTGTCGTTCAAGTTCAGCACATCGTCCGCCTCGCCCGACAACTTCACGCGATTGCGCCCTGTGCTCGACTGCCCCAGGTTGTCATAGCCCGCGTAAAACCGGTACTCCCCCTTCGGCTCATTCGTGATCAACACCCGCGTCTCGCCCGGCTGCTCGCCCGGGTGCAATTGCATCCTGGCATTGGCGGACGGCACGCGGTTCATCTGGTCCAGCCCCTGCTCCAAATCGCGCAGTTGCAAAATTCCGCCGCTGCCGGTGGGAAACGCCATAAATCGCTCCAGCTTGCGCGGCCAGCGGTTATCGTTCACCGTCAGCGTCTCGATTTTCCCCTCCACCGCGACCAACTCCAAGGTCTTCGTCTCGACAATATTTTGCGCCGGAATGTACACTCGCGTCGTGATGAAACCGGCGTCAATATAAGCGTTGGTCAGGTCGTTGATCACGCGGTCAATCTGGTAACGGTTGATTTCCCGGTCCTCGTAACGCGCCAGTATCTTCCGCAGCGTCTTGTCGTCCAGCAAGGTGTTGTCCTTGAGGATAAGCCGTTTGACGAAAAATCCCGGCGCGTTCTGCTCCTCCTCGCTGACCGTGGGCGGGCGCTGCCGCCTGGTCAACTCATTGTCAGCGGCGGACTGCTGCCGCAGCAACCGTTCCTCCGCCTGCCGCCGCTGCTCCTGCTCCAGCAACCGCTGCCCGGGGTCGGGCTGCAACTGCTGCGCCGTCACCGCCAGCGGCGCCAACAGCAAGCTCAAACTAACCAGTAAAAATTTATGGCATCCCAAATACTTCTTCCGCGCAGAAGAGAGGTTCAGCGTTAGTTTGGAGTTTTGAAATTGAGTATTGAGAGTTAATTGGAATTTGGAGTTTGGAATTTTGTGCTGGTTTTCTGTTAACGCTAAACTACCCCGTCCGCTACGCGGCCACCACACGCCGTTTCTATCTTCCTTCCGCGCGGAAGGAAAATTATCCGGCAATCTGTGTTTATCCGTGTTCATCTGTGGTTAAAAAAATCCAAAATCAAAACATAAAATGCAAGAACCCGTACGGCTCCCGCTCGACCTCCGGCACCGTGAGGTCCAGGCCGCCCGGCGCGTTGACCGCACCCGCCGCCTGTACTCCGCCGCCGTAAATATGCGCCGGCTCCGGCGAAAACAAATTCACCGCCCCGCCCCATGAAATGAACTCCGCGCCGGATTGGCTGCTCCGCAACCGCACGTGCTCGCCCAGCCAAATCTCGCGCATCCCGTCCTGCCGCTGATAGTAACTGAACAACTCAATCGCCCGCGCGTTGATGCGCGGCGCGCTGATGGTCAGGTCGCTCATGGCCAGCATTTGCCCGCCACGGTCGGTGACCGATTCCGCCGCGTTCACCGTCAGCGCGCCGGCGGCGCTGATATGCCCGCCGTGTACTTGCATCGTGGACGCGCCCCGGTCGCGCCGCCACAAGTAATACGCGCGGCGCTCGAAATTTGCCTCACCCGACGCGATGGCGCGGTTCACCAGCCGCGACACGTCAATGCGGAGATCGCCGCCGTTGGCGATGATTTCCGCGCCGTCGTTTTCCAACTCGTCCGCCGCGATGGCAAGGCCCTTGCCCGCGAGGATGTACGCCAGTTGCCCGCTGACGGTCAGGTCGCTCAACTTGAGATACCAGCCGCTGGTCTTTTGCCGCCAGAAGAACCAGCCGCTCTTGCGCGTGTAATAAATCTTCTCGCCGCTGCCCGGCTCGTCCGTGTGCGCGGTGCCGTGGTACACCTTGCCGGCGGCGCTGATACTCACCGCGCCGTTGCCAATCAACCGACCGGTGAGATTGGTCACGTCGCCGCCGCTGTTGATGGTCAAATCGCCGTCGTCCGCGCCGCTGGCGAAAATAATGCCGGGCGTATTTTCGTCCAGCGTGTGATTGTACACGTCGCCGTCAGCGCGCAGCGTCACCCGCCGGCCCTGCAACCGCGAGCCTTCGTTCACCACGTCGCCCGCCCGCGCAGACACCAGCAACTCGCCCTCATGCGCGGAAATATTCGCCGCCTGCCACGCCTGGCCGTCATGCACCGCCGCTACCCGCAACGCGCCGCTGTCCAGGATAAAATCCTGCTGCGCGAGCAATGCCGCCGCGCTGATGGTGACCTGCCCGCTGACCAAAATATGTTGCCGGTCCGCTTGAATCGAACTCGGCAGCCACACGCCGTCCTCCAATCTGCCGGTAACCGTCAGCGTTCCCGCCGTCAACTCCGCCGCGCTGTTGGCGGTGATTTGGATTTTCTCCAACCACATGCTTTGCCCCGGCGCGTACAAACCGACGCTGTGCCCCGCGTAAATCCCATCGTCAGCGCCGAGGCCGATGAACCGAAAATCCCCCGTCGCGTCCGCGCTCCCGATGACCACGCTGCCCGCCCGCGTCGTCAGCGTCCCGTGCCGCAACTCGTTCGCGCCGCTCTGCAATTCAATATTGCCAACCGCTGACAGTGTAAAATCGGTGAGCGTCAGCAACGGCGCCGCGCCCGCCGCGTTTAATTTCTCCAGCAAAATACTGCCCGCCGCTGACAGTCGCGCCCCGTCCAGGTGAACCTCGCCGTTGGCCGCCATGCGCCAGTCGCCGGCGGTGGTGGTCAACTCGCGGTTCAGCCAGATGTCACCGCTCGCCGCCAGGTCGAAACTGCCGACGCTGACGGTGGTGTCGCGCGAGGTAAAATCCTGACTCGCCGCCGCCGTGTGACCCGCCGCGATTATTTGTAACTTTTCCAAAATCACATTCTGTCCCGGCGCGTAAAGCCCGATGCCGTTCGCCGAGTAAATTCCATCGTCAGCGTCAACACCGATGAACCGAAAGTCCCCCGTCGCGTCGGCGCTGCCGATAAGCACGCTGCCCGCCCGCGTCCTCAGCGTCCCGTGCCGCAACTCATTCGCGCCGCTCAGCAACTCGATGTTGCCCGCCGCTGACAGCGCGAAATCGCTGAGCGTCAGCACCGGCGCCGCGCCTGCCGAGTTCAGTTTCTCCAACAAAATGCCACCGGCAGCGGTCAGCCGCACCCCGTCCGCGCGGACTTCATCGTTCGCCGCCATGCGCCAGTCGCCCTTGGTGGCGGTCAATTCATCATTCGTCAACCGCGCCTTGCCCGCCGCCGCCAAGGCAAAACCGCCGGCGCTGACGGTGGAGTTTCCCAACGTAAAATCATTGCTCAAAACTTCCGCCATCCCCGCCGCTTGGATTTGCAAATTCTCCAACTGCATACTCCGCCCCGGCGCGTACAACCCGACGCCGCCCGCCGCGTAAATCCCGTCGCCAGCGTCTTCCCCGACAAACCGAAAGTCCCCCGTCGCGTCCGCGCTGCCGATAACCACGCTGCCCGCTTGCGTCGTCAGCGTCCCGCGCCGCAACTCGTTCGCGCCGCTCAGCAACTCGATGTTGCCCGCCGCCAGTAATTCAAAATCGCCGAGGGTCAGCGTCGGCACCGCGCCCGCCGGGTCCAGTTTCTCCAACAAAATATTGCCAACTGTGACGAGCCGGACATCCGCCAGGCGCGCCGCGCCGTTGGTCGCCATGCGCCAGTCACCGTCAGCGGCGCGCAAATCGCCGGTCAGCCCGACCGCGCCCGTCGCCGCCAAATCGAAACCGCCGACGCTGACGCTGGAGTCACGGTCGGCAACGGTGAAATTATCGGCCACCATTTCCGCCAGGCCCGCCGCTTCAAGGTGTAATTTTTCCAATACAACATCCTTGCCCCGCGCGTAAATGCCGAGGCCCGCCGCCGAGTAAATCCCATCGTCAGCGTCCGCGCCGGCAAACCGGAAATCACCGGCGGCATCCTCGTCCTGCCGCCCCAAAATCACCGCGCCGTTTTGCGTGATAATTTGCCCGTGCCGCAAATCAACCGCGCCGGACAAAATCGCCACCTCACCGTCAGCGCCCAGCAAAAATCCCCGCCCGCCGCCGGCCCGGCCCGTCACCGTCGGCGCCGGCAAATTCGCGTCCAGTTGTTCAATCCGCAGATGATGGCCCGCTTGAATGCGCGCGCCGTCGAGTAACACGGCTTGGTTGGCAACCACCAGCACATCGCCCGTCGCGGTGGTCAAATCGCCCGTGAGCCTGACATCGCCGGTCGCTTGCAAATAAAACACGTCCGCTGACAGTGACGATTCCGCGTCCGCGCCGCGCGCCAGCGTGAACTCCTTGGCGACGATTTCCACCCCGTCAGCGGCGCGCAGGTCGAGTTGTGCCAAGCAGACGTCTTGCCCTTGCGCGTACAGCCCGAGGCCGCCGCCCGCGCGCAACCCGTCGCCGGGCGCCGTGCCGACGAAGTGAAAATTCCCGGTCGCCGCCTCGTCGCGATTGCCCAGCGTAATGTGCCCGCTGACAGTGGCGATGGCGCCGTGCGTCAGGTCAACGGCGCCGGCAAAAATTTCCACATGATTTTCCGCGCTGACGGTGAAGTCGTCGGCCGTCACCGTTGGCACGTCAGCTTCGGCGTCCAGTCGTTCAATTCGCGCACTGTCAGCCGCGCTGATACTGACCTCATCCAACTCGACGCGCCCATTGGTTTGCAGGTGAAAATTATCCTCAAGAGTTGCAATTTCCCCCGTCAACAACACATCACCGTCAGCGGCGATATAAATCCCCGAACCGCCCAGCGCCGACTCGCCGTCCGCCGAGCGATTGAGCGAAAATTTATTGGC
>JAISDC010000148.1 GCA_031265105.1 Verrucomicrobiales bacterium | reverse complement strand
GGCCGCCGTCACCGTCACCCTCAGCGACCACGCCACCGGCGCCGGCGGCTTCGACGGCGGCACCCTCATCATCGGCGGCGACAGCGCGTGGGACTTCACCAAAGCCACCACCGCCGACCACATCGACAACCACGGCACCATCCACCTCGGCACCACCGGTAACTATCTCGCCCTCCACAGCGACAACATCAGCGGCGACGGCACCTGGTACTTCCCCATCGACAGCGACACCGGCGCCAAAAGCACCGTCACCGGCAGCACCGACATCGACAACCACCCGCGCGGCATCATCACCGCCACCGGCGACGGCCTGCGCGACCCCAACGCCGTCGCCAACACCCTCGTCACCGGCATCAACAAAGAAAACTGGATTTGGGACAACTTCAGTTGGGGCCTCGACGAATACACCCAAGACGGCCATGACCCCGCCGGCAACCCCCACTTCACCCAACACGGCGTCAGCCCCATCGGCACCGTCTTAAGCAGCGCCATCGCCATCCAACAAAGCATGTGGTTTGCCCAGCAAGACAGCCTGTTAAAGCGCATGGGTGAACTGCGTTTATCGTCATCTCGTCAACTCGTCAACTCGTCGGCCAACAAAGCCGTCCCCCTCAGCGCCGACCACCTCATCGAAAACATCTGGCTCCGCAGTTACGGCCAACAACTCAACATCGGCAGCCAAGTCGCCGGCCAAGCCTACCAACAACTCCTCTACGGCATCGACCTCGGCACCGACCACAAATTCACCCTCAACGCTGACAACGACCTCTACCTCGGCATCTACGCCGGCTACGGCCGCAGCGATATAGACTACCGCACCCCCGCCGCTGACGGTGAACTCAACAGCTACTACGGCGGCCTCTACGCCACCTGGCTCCACAGCAGCGGCTTCTATATAGATGCCACCTTCAAAGCCGCCAGCATCGACAACAACCTAAAAGCCCCCTACGGCACCACCCAACTCACCGCCAACTACAGCGACGTAAACATCGGCGGCAGCATCGAAATCGGCAACAAATTCACCTTCGCCGACGACTGGTTCATCGAACCCCAATTCCAAGTCAACTACCTCCACATCCTAGCCGAAGACTATCAAGCCGGCCCCATGAGCATCACCGCCAGCGACCTAGACGCCCTGCAACTCCGCATCGGCAGCCTCTTCGGCCGCACCCTCAAACTCACCAACGGCGGCGCCCTGCAACCCTACGTGAAAATCAGCGGCGTCGAAACCATCAGCAGCGGCGGCACCATCAGAAATGGCTACCAACACACCCGCGCCAACACCGACGGCGCCCGCGCCGAACTAGGCGCCGGCCTCATCTGGCAACTAAACACCAACAACCAACTCCACCTCGACTACGAAGCCAGCTTCGGCGACAAATACGACAAACCCTGGGGCCTGACCGCCGGCTACCGCCACCAGTTCTAAACAGCACATTCAACGCAGAGGCGCAGAGGACGCGGAGGAAGAGGCAGTTTATTTGGGGTTAAGATACCGCTGTCGCGTGAGCGGTGCTTTAAACCAAAAACTGGCCTCTTCCTCCGCGTCCTCTGCGCCTCTGCGTTGAACTTAAAATTATTATTAATAACTATGGTTTTGCGATTTGCGCTATGAGATTTGAGATCTCAAGCAACTCGCCCGCACTGAGGAGTTCAGCCTTGACCACCCGGCAACAGTCCTCGATTTGCTCCGGCTTGCTCGCGCCGATGAGCAGGCTGGTCACGCGGCGGTCGCGCAAAATCCAGGTCAGCGCCAGTTGCGAGAGCGTCTGGCCGCGGGCCTTGGCCAGGTCGTTGAGTTTGGCGAGGACTTCGATTTTTTGTCTGGTGAGGTGCTCCGCCTTGAGGAACTGGCCGGAGGTTTTCACCCGCGAGTCGGCGGGGATGCCGTGCAGATAACGGTCGCTGAGCTGGCCCTGGGCGAGGGGGCTGAACACAATCATCCCCATCCCCTGCGCGGCGGTTTCCTCCAGCACCTGATCCTCGATGCCGCGGTGCAGCAGGTTGTAGGCGCACTGGTGGATGACCAGCGGGGCGCGCAGCTTGGCCATGATTTTGGCGGCTTTTTTCACGGCTTTGGCGGGATAATTGCTGATGCCGGCGTACAGCGCCTTGCCCTCGCGGATGAACTGCGCCAGCGCGCCCAGCGTTTCCTCCAGCGGCGTGTCGGGGTCGAAACGGTGGTGATAGAAAATGTCCACATAGTCCAGGCGCAGGCGGCGCAGGGACTGGTGCAGGCTGGCGGTGAGATATTTCTTCGACCCCCAGTCGCCGTACGGCCCGTCCCACATGGGGTACCCGGCCTTGGACGAGACAATCAGCTCGTCGCGGTGCGCCGCCAGCTCGTGCTGCAGGATGCCGCCGAAGCTGGTCTCCGCCGCGCCGGGCGGTGGGCCGTAGTTGTTGGCAAAGTCAAAGTGCGTGATGCCGAGGTCCCAGGCGCGCATGGTCAGCGCCCGGGCCTGGTCCGGGTTGCTGAAGTTGTGCCAGCCGCCGAGGGAGACCAGGGGCAGTTTCAGGCCACTGCGGCCGCAGCGGTTGTAGTGCATGAGTTGATAACGGGACATGGTGGGCAGCTTAGCTGCCCAAGTTCAAAATTAAAAATGCAAAATGCAAAGTTGCAATGCAAAATGCAAAATTGCGCCTGAGGCGTTGGTCAGCGGCGTCAGCTAATTTTGAATTTTGCACTGCAACTTTGCATTTTGCATTTTTAATTTTAAATTTAAAAATTTCCTCACATCAAATCCGCCGCCATTTCCGCCATCACACCGCGTTCGCCCTTGAACAGATTAATGTGCGCCATGAACGGCTGGCCGGCCAGCCGGCTGCGGGTGTACACCAGACCGTTGGTGTGGGCATCTACATACGGATTGTCAATTTGCGCGAGGTCGCCGATCAGGATCAGCTTGCTGCCCTTGCCCATGCGCGTGACCAGCGTCTTGGCCTCGTGCGGGGTCAATTGCTGGGCCTCGTCCACGATGAAGATGGCGTTCGGCAGGGAGCGGCCGCGGATATGCGCCATAGCCTCGATTTCAATGGTGCCGTGCTGCAATAACGGCTCGTAAGGGTGCATGGGTTTACCGGCGCCGTTGCCGTTCAGGTGCGGCTCGGCGGCCTGACCGTGGCCGTTCAGATATGGCACATGCTTGCGCCGGCTTTGGCGCTGGTGGTTGAATTCATCGGGTTGCTTGGGCTTGGACAACAGCAGGTCGAGCGCATCATAGGCGGGCTGCACCCAGGGTTGCATTTTCTCCTCCTTGGTGCCGGGGAGGAAACCGATGTCCTTGCCGGTCGGCATGATGACGCGGGTGATGAGCAGTTTGTCGTAACCGCCCTGCTGGACTTGCTGCAGGGCGGCGCCGACGCTGAGCAGGGTCTTGCCGGTGCCCGCCTTGCCATAGACGGTGACCAGCGTCATGGCGGGGTCGAACAAGGCGTCGAGAAAGAAGCGCTGGCCCAGATTGGCGGCCTTGAAGGCGCGTCCGCCGCGGATGGCGAGGCAGTCGTTGTGCAGCTTGCGGAAGCGGCCGCCGCCCAGGTGCTTGGCGGGAATGCCGTGGGTGTGGTCGTCCTGGTTGGCGAGCAGGACGTATTGGTTCAGCTCCGGTTCCTGGCGCAGCAGGATTTCGCCCTGGCTGGCGAGGGCCTGCAGGCGGTTGGCGGGGATGACGATGGTGTCGTAAGCCTCATCGTCAGCGGGGTGGACGGTGCGGCGGATGTCGGAATCCTCAACGCGGTCGGTGCGGTAATCCTCGACTTCCAGGCCGAGGGTCCTGGCCTTGAGCTGCATGTTCAGGTCCTTGGAGACCAGAATGGTGGGCGGGGTTTCGCTGTCGGCGATGTGGGCGGCGGTGGCGAGGATGCGGTTGTCAGGGGAGTCGAGATTGGGAAACAGGGTGTTGACCAGTTGGGAGCGGGGGGAATCGGCGGCGCACACCCACTGGTCGTCAAGGCGGCGCAGCTTGCGGTTGATGGCGATGCGGATTTTGCCGCCGTTGGGCAGCGCCACGCCGTTTTGCATGTCGCGGGTGGTTTTGAAAATGGCGGAAAGGTGGCGGTGTACCTCGCGGGCGTTGGCGCCGCGGGTGGTGGACTCGGCCTTGAAGCGGTCCAGCTCCTCCAGCACCTCGACGGGAATCCAGACAAAATGCTCCTTGAAATGGAACACCGACTGCGGGTCGTGGATCAGGACATTGGTGTCAAGGACGTATTGTTTGACCCGGCCACGGGCCGTACCGCCTCGTTGGTTAGCCCTGACGGGCTTTGCAGTTGCTAGTTGTATCATGTCAACAAACTGTCAATCACCTGATGGTTGCTGTTAATTAAACGCAGAATCGAAATTGTACAAGGCTAATCTTGTTTTTTTGCCAACCGCGGGCAGGCCGGTCGGCAGCAATTAGCCTGCCAGACTGGTATGGAATAATGGAGACAGTTTGGTGACTTATTCGCGCCGCGGTGAGTGGCGGGGAGCATTCACCGCCCGCGGTCGTTTTGATAGCCGAAATAACCGTGGTCTTGAATCATTTGGGCGACATCATCAGTGACTAGGCTGTGCCAGCGGGGGTCGTTGGTGGCGATGAGGGTGGCGACTTCGCGGGAGGAGTAGGTGACGGAAATCGGCTGGTGGGCGCCGCGGATGGCGCGGATGTGGCGGTTGGCCAGCAGGTGGCGGTAGAGGTAGCGCAGGTGGGGGGCGACTTGCAGGTTGGCGGCGGTGAAGATTTTGCCGGTGGCCTCGTTGATGGACGGATAAACGTACAGTTTGACATCGGTTTTGAACAGCCGGCCGAAGGATTCCAGGATGCCGCCCTCAAGATCGGTGTAGTATTTTTCGTCGAAGATTTGCGGCAACAGCAGGATGCCGGCGACGATGCCGATGGGCGCCTTGGTGTTGCGGCGCAGGTAGGCGCTGAGGCGGTGAAACTCGGCGTAGTTGGAAATCATGACGGTCTTGCCGAGGGATTCCAGAATGTCCACCCGGGCCAGAAAATCCTGGGGGTCGAAGGCACCCTCGTTGAGCAGGTTATGCAGCGTGATTTCCATGATTTCAATCGTGTCGGCGTGGCGGTCGGGGAAATCGTGGACGAAGTATTCGCGCAGGGCCTCCATCATGTTGAGATTGACCTTGGTGACGGGCCGGAAATTGCCGCGCTCGATGAGCAGGGGCTGGTTGTAAATGTGTTCGGCGGCCAGCAACACCTGTTTGCCGGGGGCGAAAACCACCGCCGAGGTGAAACCTTTCTTGACCAGCTCGACGTTGAGGATGCGGTTGTCCAGTTGCCGGTAATCGGGGCCGTCAACCAGCACCAGGTCGATCTCGATGCGGTCCAGGGTCAGGCCGTCCAGCAGTGAGTTGATGAACTGGTCCAGGTCGTCGCTGTGATAACAGGCGGCGTAGAGCAGGTTGACGCCGATGATGCCGAGGGCTTCCTGCTGCTGCACGTTTTCCTTGTCCAGCAAGCGGACATGGATGCGCGCGTCATGGGCAGCGGCATGCGGCTGTTTTTGGAAGCGGACGCCGAGCCAGCCGTGGCATTCCTTGTCGCTGTGGTAAGCCTTGGCGGCGACGGTGTTGGCGAACACGAAAAAATTCTTGGTGTCGCCGTACGAACCGGCCAGGCGTTCGATCAGCAGGTTGTATTCGTGGTCGAGCATCGTGTTCAGCCGCTGACGGCTGACGTAACGCTCGCACGGGCCGTAGATCGAGTCGCTGACCGTCATGTCGTAGGCGGACATGCTTTTGGCCACCGTGCCGGCCGCCCCGCCGACGCGGAAAAACCAGCGGGCGGTCTCCTGGCCGGCGCCGATTTCCGCGAAGGTGCCGTAGCGGCTGCCGTCCCGGTTGATGCGCACGGCCTTTTGGTGGGTGACTTGGGAGGATTCGTCGGCCATAACCGAAAAAATGATAAGCCGCCGCGCGGGAGAAGGCAATGCCCGCGGCAATAAAAAACCCACCCGTTGTGCCGGGTGGGTTGATTATCACAAAAATCTGTGGTTATTGGGCGTTGCCGCTCTTGCGGATTTGATATTTGTCAACGATCGTCTTGGCGCCGTCGTTGGTCTTGGCCAGTTCAATCAAATCGTTGACGAAGTTTTCCAGGTTGCGCTGGGCGTCCTGGGCCTTGCTCACGGCTTCCACGCGGGCTTTCAAGGCGGTTTGCAGGTTACTGTGCGCGCCGACCGACATGATGAGTTGCCAGCCGACCAGCAGCACGAAGGCCGCCGCCAGGATGAAATAAGCAATCAGATGAGTGAAAAAGGATTTGTTGTCTTCCATATAATCTCCAGGTTATTTGTTCGCGCCTTCGGTGCTGATGGTGATGCCGTGCTTGCTGAGCAAATCGCGCAAGGCGGTGTTGCCGGCTTGCACCGAGACTTGCGCCACGTCGCGCACGATGGCCGTGCCGACCTGCTGGCTGACCTGGCCGTTTTGAATGGCCGCTTGTTGCACTTGCAGTTTACGTTCCAAACCGCGGTTACTGACGCTTACGCCGACCAATACGACGGTCAGCAAGAAGGCGATCCCTCCCGCGATTACAGCAATAATACTTGATATTTCTTTCATGTAGGGGAGAAAATCTGGCAGGCTTTAAATAACCCGTCAAGCGTTATTATATGGGTTTTTTGCCGCTGCCGATGACCCTCATGTCGGCCTGGGGCCAAACTCACGGTCAGCGCCGGTTGACGATTTTCACCGTCAGCGCAAGTTGATGATTTCCATCCGCGACCGATCATCCGTGCCGAGGCCCAGCGCGACGGCTTGCCGGAGGTGCCGGGCGTCCTTGCCGACGGGGTCGATGGCGCGGAGTTTGCGCCAGGCTTCGATGCGCTCCAGCGCCAGGGTGTCAATCGCCACGGGGTCCTGGCTGAGGTACAGCAGGCCGGGTTGGGCGCAATAATACGGGACAAAGTAGGGGCCGCCGGCATATTGCGCGATGGTGCCGTCCATGATGTTCAGCGCCACTTTTTTGCCGATGGCGTCGTTGGCGTAAATCTCGGCGATGGCCTCGGCGGCGGCGTCGGAGGGGTTGAGGAAGCGGCGGGTGTTGTCAATGCCGGCGAAGGCCAGTGACGCGACGCAACCGGCGAGTCCGATGCGTTCGTCGTTGCTCATGACGGGGAGGTTGATGATTTTGGTGGCGCGTCTGGTGATGAGGCGGGCGTAGTAGGAACGGTTGCTGACCTGGGGCGGCTCGGTGTTTTTCCCGCTGCCGCTGACCGTAAGGCCGGCGCTGCCGGTGGTCTCGGCGGCGAGCGTGTCGGGGGAAGTGGGCGAAAACAGATTGTCGCTGGCCGTGCTTTTGCCGCGAAAATCGTGGTCGCCCCAGATTAATTGGCCGGCGAGGTCGCTGAAATAAAACTTGCCGCCGTCAAAACCCATGCCGGAGATGACCGATTCGCAGCGGAACGGATTGCCGCCCGGACTGTAACCGGCCGCTTGCAGATCGTCGGCGAATTTATCCCAAACGATGATGTTGCGGCTGGCGACCCCCGCCGCCCGCAGGCCGTTGACGACCGCATCGACCAGGGCGTGATGGCTGCTGAGTATCTGGCCGCCGCCGGTGGTGACGTGGATGGCGACGATGTCGCGCGGGGTGACGAACTGCCGCCACGCCGCGCTGACGGTGGACTGCCGCGTGAAGGCGAGCAAAGCGCGGTTGAATTGCTCCGCCAGCCGCGCGTCATTGACCTGAAAATTGTCAATCACCGCCGGGTTTTCCAGCACCACGACGCGGGACTTTGTGCCACCGTCAGCGCCCCACCCGCTGACCGTGGCGAGGCTAAAGAACAGCAACGCCGGCAAATATCTCATGTAATCACCGTCAGTGTAAAGTCGGGTACCGGCAAGTAAACGCCAAAATACGGGCGCTGAGGGTGGACGGTCAAATAGGCGCTTCCCAGCAATCAAGCGGGCGGGAATATGCTGGATTAAGAAGTGCCCCGGCTAGGACTTGAACCTAGAACCAATTGATTAAGAGTCAACTGCTCTGCCATTGAGCTACCGAGGCGTATGTATTATTTCCACATAGACCATTTGTCGAAAAAACAATATCTTGTACCACTCCGCGCAAGGCGCGTTTGCCAATGCCATTGCTATTCGTCATAACCGTCATGTACAGCGCTTATCTTAGCGGCGTGATATGCAGGTCAAGTGAAAAATTCCGGCCTTGCCGACGACGGAAAAATTCCGCGAACTGGTCGCGCACTTGAAAAGTCAGCGCCTGCGGCGTCACGTTGGGATGACGGGAACCTCGGTCAAGGTCGGATACAAAAATGCCGATACAACGCAAAAACGTCTTGCGTTGCGCTAACAAACCGTGAATTCTTATTCCCAAATGGGAACTAATAATTGCAGCCCGCCGCGGGCGGTTTTATTGGCGCTGCTGGTTGGTCTGGCGCCGAGCTTGGCTGGCGCGCAGCCGGTGGTGCCGGACGGTTCCACCGCCACCACGGTCGGGATGAACGCGGGGAAAACGACGGTGCATATCGCGCCGGTGACTAGCAGCGGACTCAGCCATAACAGATACGCCCGGTTCGACGTGCCGGCGGCGGGAGTGGATTTGGACAATCGCGCCGCGGGCGCGCAAACCATCATCAATGAGGTGACCGGCAACCAACGCAGTCTGCTGGCCGGCCCGCTGACGGTGCTGGGGGCGCGGGCGCAGGTGCTGATCGCCAATCCCAACGGCATCAAGGTGGACGGCGGCAGTTTTCACAATACCGGCGGGTTGGCGCTGACCACCGGTTCGGTCGGTTTTGCGGACCGGCAGGTGACGCCGTTTTTGACGCAACGCAACGCGCTGGTCACCACCGCTGACGGTGCAATCGAGATTGGCCCGGGCGGGTTGTCGGGATTGTTCACGCATTTGGTGCTGGCGGCGAGACAGCTCACCGTCAACGGCCCGGTGACCAATGCAAACGCCGACCGCGACGCGACGCTGCAACTCATCGCCGGCGGCAGCGAGCTTGAGTTTGATTCGTCGGTCTTGCCGGGAAGTTTGAGCAAACCGTGGCTGCAAGCGGCACCGCGGGACGCGGGCGCGACGACGGCGCTGTTGGTGGACATCACGCGACCGGCGTCACTGTCAGCGAGCAATATTCAAATCGCGGTGACCGCGCGCGGCGCGGGGGTGCGGTTGGCGAGCGCGGCGTTGGCGACGGCGGGGGATTTTTATTTGGCGAGCAACGGCGAGGTGCGGCTGACCGGCGGGCACATCGACGCGGCGGGCAATATTCGTGTTGAAAAACAATCCGCCGCCGAGCCGGCGCCGACGGTGATTGCCGCTGACGATGGCGAGCGCGGGTTCGCGCTGACCGCCGGCGGGCAGCTTGAAATTTTAGCGGATCATATCAACCTGACGCGCGGGCGGCTGGCGACTGATGCCGGCGACATTGTATTGGGTTGCAAGGACGGGAACGCGACCGGCGATTTCCGGTTTGTTGGCGTGGACGCTGAGGATGGGATTACGGCGGGCGGCGGCATCGGGTTGTACGCGCAAGGACAGGACATGTATTTGGCGGCGCTGACGGTGACAGCGGCGAGTGCGGTGGAAATCATGGCCAATAAATTTT
>JAISDC010000134.1 GCA_031265105.1 Verrucomicrobiales bacterium | reverse complement strand
CCGCCCAGTTCGCGGATACCCACTTCAAACGACACCCGAGTGCGGGTGGAACTTTTGGCGAATAGTAACGCGTAAGTCTGCCCGCGCAACAGGTCGGCGCAAAACACGCCGCGTTGCGTCTTGAATCGCTCCGCCAGCCGCAGCGCCGCGCGCGCCTCTGTCAGCGAAAAATCCCCGATTCTTAAAAAGCTTCTCATGCCGCATATCCTCACTGAAAGCCCTCCACCATAGCCGCCATCCTGCAAAAATCAACCGCCGGCAGTGACTTTTTTGCCGGTGGCGCGCCACTGCCATCGTCAGCAGCGCCCCCTGATTACTTCGTCTTTATCTTTTCCCAGAAAGCGGGCACGCTGATGGTGACATCTGTTTTCCAGTGCGTGATGTTGATTTTTTCCGCGTTTAAATAAACCGTGCCGTAACGCAGTTTGGTGGTGCCGCGCAGGTTGGTCACGTAGGTTTCGGTGCGCCGGCTACCGGTGGTACGGTTGACTTTGCTGCCGACGTAATCCCAGTCGGGTCGCCGGTCTTTGCACCCGCGCAAATCGGCGAACATGACATGTGTGAACAGAATGTCACCGTCAGCGTCGTTCGATTCAAAACATGCGACGAGGTGCCAGCCAGAATGCCCGTTGTGACTTTCGCCGCCTTTGCCGGGGCGGATGGTGGTTTTGATTTCCAAGCCGGTGCCGGCGGCTTTGCAAATCAAGTCGGGATAACGCTGGTCGTGATTGTATTGGTACGGACTGAATCGCGACAGCGAATCGCACAGAATGTTGGAAACAATGCCGCTGAAATTGTTGCGCTGGATATATTTCAACAATGGCCGTCCCGCAATTTGTACGAGTGTTGTGTTGATATGCCGGATGACCGCGTGGGTTTCGTTGAGTGCTTTTTCCAAATGCGCCAGTTTCATCCGTGGCGGCAGTGGAGCGCCCTTGATAAAAAAAGCGTGATTGACAACCGGCATTGGCGTTTGATTGGTCGTGTAAGCGTGGGCAATCATCACCGGCAGCGGCAGGTTCAGTGCTTGCGCGATGGTTTCCAGAACGCCAATGCTGAAATTTTCTTTGCCGTTTTCCAGTGCCGAGAGATATTGATAGGTGATGTCACTGTCAGCGGCCAGTTTTTCCTGCGACAGTCCTAAAGTTTCCCTTGCCTGCCGGATTGCCTTACCGATAATGCCCTTGGCGTCCATAAACAGTTTGCAATATATGGCGTAACCTGTAAATTGTCTTTCAACTATAGTTGAAAATGCGTGAATATCGGTTGATTTTGGGCGATTGTTTCGGACGGATTGACGAGTTAGCCAATCAATCCGTGGATGCGGTGTGCACCGACCCGCCGTATGGCGTGGTGGAATTCACCGACGGCGAATTGCAAAAAATGCGGAGTGGTCGCGGCGGCATTTGGCGGCTGCCGCCTGCGTGGGACGGATGCAAGCGGAATCCGTTGCCGCGTTTCACCGTGCTGACCGGGGAGCAACGCGCCGCAGTCGGTGAATTTTTTACGCAGTGGGGCAAAAAAATCTTCGGCAAACTGAAACCGGGCGCACACGTGTTGCTGGCGGGCAATCCGCTGTTGCAAATGTATGTCCAGCAGGGCATGGTCAGCGCCGGTTTTGAAAATCGCGCTACCATCCTCCGGTTGTATCACGGCTTTCGCGGCGGCGACCGCCCGAAAAACGCCGAGGCGGAATTTCCCGAAGTGTGTGTGATGCCGCGCGGCAATTACGAGCCGTGGATGCTGTTCCGCAAGCCGCTGACGGAAAAAACCGTCGCGCAAAATTTAAGAAAATGGGGAACCGGCGCGCTGCGGATGATGAAGGACAACAAACCGTTGCCGGACGTAATTCCGAGTTGTAAAACACCGCAAAAAGAAAAACTCATCGCCGGGCACCCGTCGCTAAAACCGCAACATTTGTTGCGCATTTTCACGCGCGCGTTGTTGCCCGTCGGCGACGGCACGGTGCTCGATCCGTTCATGGGTTCCGGCTCGACTGTCGCGGCGGCGTTGACGGTGGGTGCGGCGGCAATCGGCATTGAACAGGATAGCTATTTTTTTAAAATGACGGAAAAAGCCGTGCCGGAACTGGCGAAACTTTATCCGCACTTCAAAGGCGAGTCCTTGCAATGCGCCGGTCTCAACGGCAGCGCGGCGGAATACAATGAACAACTGTCCCTCCTGGAGAACGCGGGAAGTGTTTTCAATTCAACTGCGTGATAATTACGTCCGCTGACGGTGAGTTTCTTCGTGCGGAACACCACCACCATCAGCGGTGCATGGTCACAAAGTTTTTTGGATGATGTCCACCGCCTCCGCAATGTGCGCCTCGCCCACGTTCAGCGGCGGCAGGAAGCGCAACACATTACCCGTCGCCGGCACCAAAAGCAATCCCGCCGCCGCGAGCCGCGCCGCCGCCGTGGCGCCGTCCACCGTCAGCGCCAGGCCGACCATGCCGCCCATGCCGCGCACCGCTCCGACCGGGCCGCCGCTGACGATGAGCGCGGACAGTTTTTGTTTCAATAACTCGCCCTGCCGGCGGATGTTGTCGGCGAGATTTTTTTCCTCAATTTCGTCCAGCACCGCGTTGGCCACCGCGCAGGCGAGCGGGCTGCCGCCGAAGGTGGTGCCGTGGGTGCCGGGCTGGAACACGTTGGCGTACTCGTCGCGGATCCACACCGCGCCCAGCGGGAAGCCGCCGCCGATGGATTTCGCCATCGCCACGGCGTCGGGCAGAAACTCCGCCGCGCCGCTGCCGGTGACGCCCTCCAAAATCCGCTGGAAACTCTGGAACCGCCCGGTGCGGAAGTGCCCGCACTGCACCCCGTCCCATAACAATAAAATACCCAGTTCGCGCGTGAATTGCCGCCGGCCCAGCAGAGATTCCGGCGTCGCCGCGGTCACGCCGCCCTCGCCCTGGATGCCCTCGATGAGCACCGCCGCCGTCCGCTCGGTAAGCGCGGCGCGCACCGCGTCCAGGTCGTTGAACGGGACGTGCCGGAAGCCGCTGACGGTGGGTTCAAAACCGACGCGCACCTTTTCCTGCCCGGTCGCCGCGATGCCCGCCAGCGTGCGCCCGTGAAACGAGTTGAGCGCGGTGATGATTTCAAACCGCCCGCGCGGGTTGCCGACTTTGCGCGCCAGCTTGTACTGACACTCGTTCGCCTCCGCGCCGCTGTTGCAGAAAAAAATCTTCCCCGGCGCGAGCTGGCCGACCAGCCGTTGCGCCAGCCGCCCCTGCTGTTCGTGATAATACAAGTTCGACGTATGCGTCAGCGTCAGCGCCTGTTTCGCCAACGCTGCCGCGACCCGCGGATGCGCGTGACCGAGCGAATTGACCGCGATGCCGCCGCCCAGGTCCAGGTAACGGCGACCGTCAGCGTCCCACACATACATGCCCTCGCCGCGCGTGAGCGTCAGCGAGCGTTGGTAACTGGGCACGACATATTGCGCGTATAACTCGCGCACTGCCACACCGCTGATAGTGTCTGCCGGTTGCATAATAAGGCGGACATTTATATGGCAATCGCGCTGGAATGCCACGGAAATTTTGTCACCCTCAGCGACTATCCTCGAAAATCTCCGTCCCGTCCCGCACCGGCAGCGGCCACGACGCGCCGCAATGCTCACAATCAGCGTCCGCCACCGAGCGTTTCTTCCCGCACCGCGGACACGCTGACCGTGTCGGCCAGTCGTTCACCAACCAAAACGCCAGCAGTCCGCCGACACCGTAGAATACAATAAACATCAGCCACACCGTCCGCTCCGTCAGCGACAACTTCAACCGCCCGATAAACCTCAACGCCACGCCCGCGCAAACCACGCCCGCTAACAGTGAAATCCCCCAACTAACCAACTGGAACTGGCGGAAGTCGGCATCCTGCCAACGCCTGACCAGATATATTTCACGATAAACCACCCGCTGCCGAAATTCATTCCACAATGATTGCCCCAATGTATCTAGCGGCGTAAATTTCAAAGTGGCAAAAGTCAGCGGATAATTTCTTTTCCACGGCTCCCGCTCCAATTCCAACCGCCTGACTTCCTCCCCCTTGGCGTCCAATTCCACGAACAGCGGCTTGGTTGCTGACTTCCTCTCAATAGATTCAAAAATCAGAAAAGTTTTCGCTTTGTCTGGCATACGGGACAACCGCATCGTTCCCAACCCTTTCTTTAACAACTCATCCGTCGGTAATTGCAACGTCACCAGTCCCTCGCTGTCCAGCACACGAATAAATCGATCCGTGGCGACCAGCGAATCACCAAACCCTTCCTTGCCGCGTTCATAAACTTGACGCGCCATAATCAACTTCTCGCCATCCGGCGCCTTGAACAACTCATCCAACCGCCGTCTGTCGAGACTGATTCGGTAGATTGTATCGCCGTCCACCCACGGCTCATTTCGACTCCAATAGCCGCGCCATTGATTACGCATGAATGCCCCGGCTGGCGCGGATTGTTTGTCGAAGCCGTGCGGTCCCAGATAACCGGACACTAATCGTGTTTTCAAATCATAGACCACAAACTGTTTTGCCTTAACCAGATAATACCATGTTTCGCCCGATATATCATTGTACGCCATTTGATGAAGCGTCCGCTCATAACGATACGCCTCTCCCCCACGCCGCAAAAACCACGGCGGGAAAACTTCATTTTTCGGCGGCACAAACGACACATAGGCGGCATTAAGAAAGTCTTCCCAAGCGAACTTTTCCTTGCCATCCGGCGGAGTCAACTTCTCCCCATCCAAAGTCACCACCGCCTCCACTCCGTAGCGAGTATCAATTCTCTGCGCCAACTCGCCCTGCCTGGTTATGACATAACTGCGCGATTTTCCCCGCTGTTCAGGAAACAGCCAACCGCATATCGCCATCAACCAAATTGACACCAACCCCAACGCCAGCAATACCGACAACACCGTCGCCGCCTTCCCCCACCACGGCTCCCGCCTGAAATTTCCCGACGTCCGGTATCCCGCCCACGCCGCTAGGAACAACGCCAGCACCGTCACCACCGTCACATCCCACATGTTCCGCAAACTGACGTAATTCCCGCCAGCCATTTTCAACGCGAAATACGCCGCCAACAACGGCAGCATTCGCCGCCCGTACCACGGCCCCCGCATGATACCCGACCACAACGCCGCAAAATAAAATCCCAGCCCTATCACCACATCCACCAATCCGGGCCACACCATCCGCCAGTCAAACGGCGCGGGTCGCGCGCCCGGCGTGGACATCCACCACGCCATCGCCAGCAGCGGGACCAATGTCGCCAGTAAATACAACAGCGCCCCCGGCGCCGCCTTGCCAAAGAATATCGTGTTCATCGTCAGCGGGCGATGAGTTAGAAAAGCCCATTGGTCGCGCCTCAATTCCGTCAAAATTTGCATAGAGCCCAGCACAAAACCGACCAGCAAAAAACCAATGTCCGTCACCAA
>JAISDC010000129.1 GCA_031265105.1 Verrucomicrobiales bacterium | reverse complement strand
CTTCGGACTGGCGGCGAGGCTTTCAAACAGCAGCGAGCGCGAGCCGTACACCCGGACGAAGGCGGTGAATCTCGACAACGCGAGATCGGGGCGCGTCAACCCGGCCAGTTGCCCGTGCAACAGCGGGGCGAGCCGGTTGAAGGCGTGCTCTGTCCGCTTGCCGATGTGGAAGTCCGCCGAGCCGCCGAGGTCGCGCCAGTGGCGCCGCGCCTGCTCCGGGTCGCGGCAGAAAGCGAAGGCGAAGTCGGCACGGTCAGCGGCCTTGATTTGGCGCAACGGGTCGAAGAAGCTGTCGTAAATCGCGCGGATTTTTTCCCGCCACGCCAGTTGCGTTTGCCACAAGGCGCCACCGTCAGCGTAGTCGAGACTGCGCGCGACTTGGTCCAGTTCCGCGCCGCCCGCGGGCAGCGTGTGCGTCTGGCGATGCTCCGGCATCTGGAGGCGATGCTCCAGCCGCCGCCAGAACAGATAACCGTCGCGCAACGCGGCGGCCTCGTCGCCGGTGATGAAATTCAACGCTGACAGCGCGGCAATCACCCGCAGCGTCTGCCCGCTTTGCAGCGTGGCGTGCCGCGCGCCGTGCAACAACTGATGCGCGTTGACGAAAAACTCGATGTCGCGGATGCCGCCGGGGCCGAGCTTGACGTGGGTGCGCAGACCGTCAGCGCCGACGATTTCCCGCTCGGTGCGCTCCTTGAGGCGGGGGATTTCCGCGACCGCCTCCGGCAGCAGATTGCGCGCGTAGCAAAACGCCAGGCGCAATTGCTCGAACTCGTAGAACGTCTCCGCGTCGCCCGCCGCGCCGCGCGCCTTCAGCAGCGCCAGCCGTTCCCAGATTTCACCGTAAGCGGCGTAGTAAGACTCGCAACTGTCCACCGAGCGCGCGACCGGCCCCGTGTCGCCCTCGGGCCGGAGCCGCAAATCCACGCGGTACAACTGGCCGCTGCCGGTGTTGGCCGCCAGGTCGCGGGCGATTTTTTCACCCAGCCGATTGTACGACTCGTATTCCGCCAGCTCGTCACCGTCAGCGGCGGCGGCATAGATGAACATCAGGTCGATGTCCGACGAGAAATTCAACTCCAGCCCGCCGAGCTTGCCCAGGCTGACGATGGCGAACGGCGGCGCATCGTCAGCGCGCCACGCCAGCAACCGGCCCAGGCAGAAGTCCGCCAGCGCCGACAGCGCGGCGGTGGTGTGCTCGATGGAGATGTCAGTGGCGAACTCGATGAACCCGATGCGAATCAACTCGTGGAGCTTGAACCGGGCCAGCGCCTCGAGCTTCTCACGATGACCGAACAACGGCGCCGCGACGGAGTCGAACCGCAACTTGAACCGGCGCGCCCCGTGCAGCTCCAGCAGCGTGTCATCAACGTCAAATCCCAGCCCGTTGCGCACCGCGCGGTCAGCGGCGGCGGAATATTCGAGATAAGCCGACCAGGCGGCGGACACTTCCCGGAAGCAGGCGCGGAGCATGATTGATTAAACCACAGATTGACGTGGATCAATACAGTAAAAAATCTTCCGCAAGGTTATGCCAATGGCAACAGTTATGCGCTGTCAGCGGGAAACCAATTTTGCAAAATTGACTTGAGTCGCAGAAACGCGCTGTCGCGACATGATTTCAAGCCGATTTGTTCAGTAATTTCCTGGTACAACGTGGATGAACGGGGAATCTTGCAATGACGCAACACGCATTCAAACGCTTCCTTGGGTTGGTCAGGTTTGCCCGTGTCGTGAATCATGAAGTCCTTTTGCCGCAGCCATTCGCGAATGCCCTTTTTCTCCGGCCAATTTAAAATGTCGCGCAATTTATGGTCGTTGCCCCAAATCAAAATTTCCAGTTCAGGGTCAATAACAATCACTTCGCCACAGGTGCCCCAAGTTGTTGTTGTTTGCAAGTCGCGCTTCAATGCGTTTTCCAAATCCAGGGCATTGTTGTAGGCGGTTCCGCTGCCTGCAAAATCCAACAGCATGAGCGCATGACGCGCCAACCCGACTTCCAGGGAAAGCAGTTGCACGCCCATTGTCCGCATGCCGCTATCGCATTGGGCATTAACTTTGATGTCGAATGAAATCGGGCGAATGCCGAGTGAGGCGTGCCGTTTTTCCAATAAACCTTGCAAGGCGAATTTCATGTTTTTGTCGGCGACGAACAGGAACAAATCGTGCATATGCGTTTCCTTTCGCCGCCTCAGCTAAGAATGCCGGCCGCAAACAGCGCGCCCAAGTCGGGATTCCCTTCTTTCCACTTCCGCAGCGCGGGATGTCGGTCGCCCGATACAATGGCGGTCGCGCCATTGTTGTCTTTCGCAAAACACAAAATTTTTCTCAGCTCAATCATATTGAGTACAATCGGGCTGTGGGTGGCCAGCAGCACCTGACCCGAATATATGGATTGCAGGGATTGCAAGACTGTTTCCACCGCGTTGGGATGAATGCCGTTTTCCGGTTCCTCAATCAGGAAGGTTCCCGCGAAATCCGGCAGATACGCGGGAATGGTCAGCGCCAGCAACCGCAGCGTGCCATCTGACACCAACCAGGACGGCACCACCGCGCCGTTGGTGTAATGGATGCGCAAACAGCAATGCCGGTCCTCTTCGCGGACGCTCGTTGAAATATCGGACACATCCGGCAACGCGGTCTGTATATGCCGCAACCAGCGTGAAAATTGGGTCGGTTGATGTTCTTTTAATTCGCGGATGACCCACGGCAGATTGGAGCCGTCCGCGGCAAACTGCTTGGAGAAACTGGGCGGACTGGGCAGGCGAATTTTCTGGCTGTTCAACACCAGGGACTGAACCCCGCTTTTTAAATAATCCAAAAACCAACTGGCAACGGGAAAACTTTCCTCATCTACCGGCAAATTGGCCAGAGTTGATTTTTGCCGCCCTAATTTAAAGACCGGCTTATACGTTTTTTTTCCTTCGGGATAATAATTATCGGTTCCTTTGGCCGCTTTTTTTAAAGAGACAATCCTCGCCAGACGTGATCTTTTCCATAAAATCGAGTCCGTTTCCTCCTGTAAATATGGAAATCGTTCCGGACTTTGAGGGCGTGGTTCTTCCGGCGCGGTTATCCAAAGAGTTTCACTGTTGATGCCGGGAAGGTCATCTTGATCCAAGCCGATTTCAATCTCATACCGGACCTTGGCATCGCGACGAAGTACTGCATGTAAAATTTTTGCGCGGATTTTGTCAGGAATAGTCGCTTCAACGGATAATTGGAATCTGCTGGCTTGTCCGTGCCACAGGAGATTCTTGAAATCGGCACTGCGCAACCTTATGGCTTCCGCAATCTCTCCTCGCGTTTGCATTAAATCGCTTAAAAAGCCGATGCAATCCAGGAAAGTGGTCTTGCCACTGGCATTGGGGCCAACCAAGGCGTTGAAGGAATCGAGTTGCTGGTCAACTGAGAGCAAGCATTTGTATGCGTTGGCTTGAATCCGGGTGAACATTTACTCGGGATGATAAGGCCGGCCTTCCCCGGCGGCAACGTCGTTTTTGCTCCAGGGGCCGGCTGCTCCACGCCGCCACCACCAGCCGCATAGCAGGCCGGTCAGCGCGCCGCCGATATGCGCGGAGTGGGCGATGAGGCCGGCGGTGGAGGTGAGCATGAGGATGACGCTGATGATGATGAGGCCCCACACCGCGGTCAGCGCTTTGATGGGGAACGGGATGAGCATGATGTACAGCGGCGCGCGCGGGGCGAATACCGCGAAGGCGCCGAGCACGCCGCACACCGCGCCGCTGGCGCCCATCACGTCCACGTTTAACATCTCACTGTCAGCGAAGACCCGCGCGCGAAGCAGCGCCTCGGCGAGGAAAAACAGGTTGGCCACCAGTCCCGCGCCGAGGTACAGCGCCAGGTAGCGCGGGATGCCGACCGCGCGCTCGACGAATTTGCCGAACACCGCCAGCGTCGCCATGTTGCAGACGATGTGCAGCACGCCCCAGCCGTAGAACGGCGCGTGTACCCACATGGCGGTGAAGAATTCCCACCACGCGCCCGCTGACAGTGCGCTCACCCGCAGCGGCAGCCATTGATGCACGGCCGGGGTGAGGAGGCTGACGATGACGACGAGGATGTTGATGCCGATGATGATGCGGGTGGCCATTTGATTGATTATTGATTATTGATGATTGATTATTTTTGCCATTGGCGCCTTCGGCGAAATTAGCAGCCAGTACGCCGGCGGCGCGAGAATCAATTAAGAGTTTAATTTCCGCGCCGCCGGCGTATGTGTGCAGCTAATGCCGCCGAAGGCGCTGACTGTAAAAATAATCAATTATCAATCATCAATAATCAATTCCTCCCCTCACGCCTTTTTCCCGCGGTGCCGGATTTTCATCAGCAGCAAATGCCAGGTCTTCAACACGGTATCCAGCCCGGTGAGGTATCGTTCCTCGCGCCCGACCGGTTGCTTGATGGCGGTCAGGACGGCGGGGAGGTTGAATTGCGCCGGCTCCAGGATGGTGCAGGCGCGCCCGACCGCGCGGGGGTGGTGCGCGTCGCTGCCGGCGGTCATCGGCAGGCTGCGCGCGGCGGCGTAGGCGCGGGCTTGGGCGTTGCAGCTTTTCCACGCGGTCGCGGCGTTGAATACTTCCAGCCCGTCCAGGTCGGCGAGGGTGTCCAGCACGGGTTGGCGGATGCCGGCGCGAAACCGGTCGAACGGATGGGCGGGGATGGCGAGGCCGCCGCGCGCGTGAATCAACCGCACCGCGTCGGCGGGCGCGATGCCGCGCATGGGCGGCAGCGTCACGCCCAGCGCGAGCAGGTGGCCGTCCGCGGTGGAGATTTCCTGGCCGGGGATGATGAGGAAATTGTCCACCGGCTCACCATCAGCGCGCAGCAGTCCGCGCGCCAGGCAATAATCGACGCCGGCGCAGGTGTTGTGGTCGGTGAGGGCGAAGCCGCTGAGGCCGAGTTGCCGGGCGCGGGCGATCATGTCCTCCGGTTTGGCGACCCCGTCGGCGGAAAAGCGCGAGTGGCAGTGCAGGTCGAATTTCAAACTGGGCATGGGGGTTTTATAACTCAAAACGGGATTAACTCCAGCCACGAAGGCGCGAAGGCGCGAAGAATTTTTTACAGGGAGAACATGGAGTTCATGGAGATTTTAAAAAATAAGCTCCATGTTCTCCGTGATCTCCCTGTTAAAAAAAAGTCCTTCGCGTCTTGGCGTCTTCGTGGCCGGAGTTCGGTGTTAAATCTGCTCTTCCTCGACGGCGAGGTCGCTGCCGACGATGATTTTTGCGGTGACGGCTTTGCCGTAGAGTTTGCCGTGCAGGAGCGGTTCCAGGGTGTAGGCCCAGACTTGGGCCTGGTGGGGGACGGGGTGCCGGTCGGCGCAGTTGTTTTCGCTGCCTTGGTAGATGATGACCGGGGTGTCGTGGTTGATGCTGCGGGTGACGCGGGCGTCGGCGAGGCCGCGCGGGAGGTTCCAGTGGACGGTGACGCCGCCGCCGGTGAAGGCGGGGTAGATGCGGCCGACGGATTGGGCGGGGTCGGGTTTGTGGATCGGTTTATAGTTGATGCCGAGCAGGTCGTAGTCTTCGCGGTTGCAGTGGGGGCTGCGGAGGACGCGGTTGGTGAGGCGGTCTTCCTGCCAGAGCAGGCCGCCGTGTTTGCCTTCGATGTCGGCGAGCAGGTCGATGAGGTATTGGATGTTGGGGACGTGAATGGGGTCGAGGTTTTTTTGCGTGAGCAACTGGACGCGCAGGGCGCGCAGGGCGGTGAGGAAGTGTTCGGTCTCGACGATGGCTTGGTTCAAGTGGCCGTAGGCGGCGGTGGTGTCGCTGATGGTGGCGATTTCGGCGTCGGTGATGACCGGTTCGGTTTTGTTTTTGATGCCGCCGAGGCTGCCGTTGTACTGGTTGAAGAAGTCATAAATGCCGTCCCAAGTCTTGCGGATATAGCGTTTGAGGCTGATGTTGAGTTTGTGGGTTGTGCTAGTATTCATGTAATTTCCTGATTATTATTCGTTTATATCAATAGTAAAGACATTTCTACCGGCGGTAGAAGCGCTTCTACCAGCGGTAGAGACGTTTCTACCGACGGTAGAGAGGTTTCTACCAATGGTAGAGACGTTTCTACCAGCGGTAGAGAGGCTTCTACCAATGGTAGAGACGCTTCTACTGACGGTAGAGACGTTTCTACCAGCGGTAGATGCGCTTCTACCGACGGTAGAGACGCTTCTACCGGTGGTAGAGACGCTTCTACCAGTGGTAGAAACGCTTCTACCTTCGGTAGAGACGTTCTCTATATGTTATCTGATGGGATTACGCAAGAGTTTTTTGAATTTAACCACAGATGAACACAGATGAACACGGATAGTTTTTTTTCTGTTTTCTATCTGTGTCCATCTGTGTCCATCCGTGGTTAAAAACTGTGCTCAGTCCAAGGGCAACAGTTGAACCATCCGCCCGTCATTCGGCCCGCAGGGGAGGGTGAAGGTCAAAGTGCCGTCCCGCTCCTCGGCGGGCAGGGCGATGACGCGGTCGAGATCGATGACGCGGTAACGGGTCGCCGTTTGCGCGGGGTCGAGGCGGCGCGGGTTGACGCTGACGGTCAAGGTCTGCGCGCTGTCGCTCTGGCTGCCGAGGATGAGATAGAGGCTGCCGTCGTTGGCGAAGGCGGTGGTGCCGAGGCCGCCGGGGCTGACGATCAGCGGGTCGCCGCAGAGGTCGAGGATGAGTTTGGCGAGCAGGGCGCTTTGCTGGCCGTCGAGTTCGCGGACGGGGACGGGGCAGAACAGGCGCTGTTGGTAGATGTAGGCGAAGGGTTGGCCGGCGCTGTCGTTGACGACCTTGGTGTCGGCCGCGGCGAGCCAGCCGGCGGCGGTGTATTTGGCGCCGAAGAATTGCTCCGCGGCGGGGCGGTTTTCGCGCGGCTGGCCGCCGACGGCGATGACGGGGGCGCCGGCCCGGTTCAGGCGCTCCAGTTCGGCGAGTTCCCACGGGTCGGTCTCGAAGCCGTCCACGACGATCAGCGGTTGGACGCCGCGCCAGTCTTTCAACGTGTGGGTGCTGGCGAAGAAGCTGACCGGGACGCTGTTTTTGACGAGGCGGTGGTAGAGTTCGCCGACGAGTTCGTTGACCTGGTCGTAGCCTTTGCCGGCGAACAGGCCGAAGCCGAGCGGGCCGGCCGCCGGGGTCAGGCGGTGTTCCTGGAGTTGCCAGGAGGCGACCAGGCCGAAGCCGACGGGGCGGTCGGGCCGCTGCCAGATCATGCGGCTTTGCGCGCGGTTGAAGTTCTGCCAGTCGTCGAGGGTCATCTTGGTGCCGACGCCGCCCTGGTTGGAGAAGCCATAGACGGTGTAGGGTTTGAACTCGCCGCCGCTGGTGACGCGCCCGGCGTAGTAGGTGGAGTACCATTGGCGGCGGGCCGGCTCGACATCGCCGCTGACGCTGAACCAAGTGGAGTTGCCGAGCACGCCGCTGACCCAGCCCCATTCGTTGTAGGCGCCGGATTCGAAGTCCGGGTTGGCGGCGACGACGCCGTAGCGGTAGCCGAGGGATTTGTACAGGTCCTCGTCGCGCAACTCCCAGAACAGGTCGGTGCCGACGGCCTTATGGGTTTGGCCGAGCTTGGCGCCGACCGCGCCGCCGGAGAGGGGGAAGCTGCCGTGGGATTCGAACGAGAAGCGGATGCCGGCGTCGGCGAAGCGCTGCTGGCTCTTGAGCAGTTCGTCGGCGTAGCGGTTGAGTTCGTAGCGCTGGAACTCGTCGGCGTATTCCTCGGTGATGGCGCGGTTGATGGCGGCGCGGGTGCGGCCTGGCAGGCCGGGCTGGCCTTGCGCGCGCAGGTATTGGTCGAAGCGGATGTAGTTGGCCCAGGTGAAGGACGCGCCGATGGGGATGCCGTTCCAGCGGTCGCTGCCGACGACGTGGAGGGAGGTCTTGCCCTTCCAATCGCGGTTGGCGAAGCGGTCGAGCAAGTGGTCGGTGGCCCAGTCCCAGACGTAGCGGCCGCTGGGGAAATCGCGCCACGGGCCGGTGTAGTGGGAGAGGCGGGCGGGGGCGAGGTAGAAGTAGCGGGCCTCGTCCTTGTTGCGGGAGCCGATTTCCATCAAGTCGTGCGCCCAGGCCCAGACCTTGTCGTCGGGGCCGCCCCAGCCCTGGGTGTCGTCGCGGGCGCCTTTGCCGAATTGGTCGAGGGCGACGAAGCCGGGCGAGCAGAGGAAGCCGATTTGCGCCGCGCCGAGCAGGTCGCGGGTGAGGACGTGGGGGCGGTTTGCTGGGATGAAGAGGAGCGGGAAGGAGGGGGAATTGATTATTGATGATTGATTATTGATTATTGGGGATTTTGGCGCTGGCGCGTTGGCAGCGGTGGCGAGGGCGGCGGTATCGGCGGGGTCTTTTTTGACGAAACGGCCTAACCATTTGCGGACGGGGCCGGCCTCGGCTTTGGGGGCGGCCGTGGCGGCCTCTTGCGGCAAATGATCAATATTCAATTTTCCATTATCAATTAAAAATTCCGCGTCAACCCGGACGGTGGCGGTGCGCGCCTGGCTGGGGACGCTGACGGTGACGGTTTGCTCGCGCAACGGCTCCACGGTCAGCGGTTGCTCGGCGAGGGTGGTGACGGCGCCGGTGGCGGGGTCGCTGAGGGTGACGCGCAATGTGCCGCTGACGGCGGGGGGGAGTTGCGCGGCGGGCCAGCCGTAGATTTCCCACTCGTCGATGACGCCGTTGACCTCGGTGTTGGGCAACTTCGGCTCGTTGGGGGCCTTGGGGTCGAGGCCGGTGATGGTCAGCGTGCAACTGGTGATGGCGGCGGGGGCGGGGAATTCGTCGTCGCGAATGGCGAACACGTAGGCCGCGTCGCTGACCTCCAGCAGCGGGGCGTCGCCGCCGGCGGCGAGGGTGAAGTTTTTCGGGTTGTTAAGGTGGTAGCGGCGGTAGTCGCCCTGGCCGGCGAGGCGCTGGGCGGCGGCGGTGACGGTCAGCGGCCAGTGGAGGCTGAGTTGCTGGGCGTACTGGTCGTTGCGTTTGCCGACCCAGTAGGCGAACACGGCGGGCTGTTTGTGGCGGATGTTCTCGTAGCTGTAGGCGGTGTTGTTGAGGCCCTCGACGCTGGGGTTCTCCGGCCAGGCGTGGTCGGCGGCGCGGGCGAGGGGGGCGAGGTTGTGGCGGGCGTTGGCGACGCGGATGTTGAGCTTCGGCGTGTCGCCGCAGAAGTAGGTGTAGCGCTCGACGGGGATGCTGTTGCCGCCGCTGATGCCGACGCCGCCGACGGTCCAGCCCTCGACTTTCTCAAAGCCGTTGACGTTCTCGCCCTCGATGCGAACCGTCACCGCCGGCGTGAGGTCCACGAGGCCGGCCACGGTCGCGCCGGGCTGGCGGCGGTCGGCGGTGGCGAGGCCGGCCTCGACGCGCAGCAGGTGCTCGCTGGCGCGGTCGGCGGCGCGCGGCGCGAGGTCGCCGCGCAGGGCCTCGCTGACGGTGACCAGGGGGATTTTTTGCGCGGCGTTGGCGGCCACGGTCAGCGGCTGGGTGTAGGCGTTGCGGACGCTGCCGGTGAAGTTGCGAATCTTGACCGCCAGCGTGGCGCGGACGGCGCGACCGGTCGGGTTGGTGACGGTGACCGTCAGCGGGCCGCCGGATTGCACCATCGGCAGGTCGAGTTTTAGCGCGGTGACATCGTCAGCGCCGGCGTCCGCCGGGACGGGCGCGGCGGCGGCGAGCAGGGCGCGCATGAACGTCTCGTAGCCGGCCCACGTCGGCAGTGCGCCGTCGAGCAGGTCGCCGGCGAAGACGAAGACTTGGCCGGCGCCGTACCGCCCGCCGACCAGCAGCGGCAGGCGGCCGTCCTGGTCGGCGTTCAGCAACACGTGCCAGTCGGTGTTCCATAACTCCTTGCCGAAGTGCGCCGGCTCGTAGCGGTGCTGGCCGGCCTCGACGGTGGAGTAGGGGAGGTGGAGGTCGAAGCGCCAGTCCATATGGAAGCCGGGGGTCTTGAGCGCGGCGGCGAGCGGGGAGCCGGCGGGGGCGGTGGCGCCGGTGCTGAGGCGTTTGAGGCGGTTGTCGTACGCGCTCCACGGGTTGACCGGCAGCAGCGTGCCGAGTTGCGCGTCCCAGAACTCCGCGCGGCGCTCCTCGCGCTGCTGGCCGGCGTCGGGGCTGTTCTCGGACTGGCGGTCCCAGTGGGAGGAGCCGACGGCGAGGCCGAGGACGAGGCTGCCGCCGCGGTTGAGGAACTCGGCGAAGCGGGCGCGCAGTTGTTCCACCTGGTCGGCGGCGGGCGGGCGCGGCGAGTTGAAGATGAGGATGCCGTTGGCGTCGCGCAGGAGACTGTCAGCGGGGACTTCCCTGACGTCGTCGAGCTGGCGGATGAGTTGCCAGCCGGGGCCGGCTTCGCGCGGGTAGAAGACGGCGACGTTGACGGGTTCGCCGCCGCCGGTGACGGCCAGGGTCAGCGGCAGGCAGCCGGCGAGGATGAGGAGGAGTCGGTTCATAATATTTCTCCGGGTAATGACCGTCAGCGGGCGGTCGGGTTAAAGTTGTCGCGCGATGGCCAGCGTCACGTCCGCCGGCAGCGTGGCGAGGATGACGCGGTTGCCCCTGACCGTCAGCGTGACGTGCCAGTAGGCTTCCTCGATGACCTCGTCCTTGTTGTTTTGCCAATTGCCGATGGGGGTGGACCAGGCGGCGGGCTGGCCGGGCAGCGGTTCGTATTTGTCGCGCGCGGCCATCTTTTCCGCGGCGGCGGCGGCGTCCTTGGCCGAGGCGAATTCGATGACGTTCAGCGCGTTGCCGAACGCCATGCGGTGCGGGCCGGCGAGCCAGCGGACGATGGATTTTTCCTCCAGAAAGCCGGGCGCGAGCCATTTGTAGCGGCGGATTTTCCGCGGCGGCAAATCGCCCGCGGCCTCCTCGATGGCGCGGTATTCGTTCTCCGGCACGTCGTACCAGCCGGCCAGCGTCGCGGTTTTACCGCCGCCGAGGGTGACGGTGGACGGGATTTTCACCGTCAGCGGCGCGGGATCGGGGTCGCGGTCGAGGATGGTGGTTTGCGGGCGGGTGAGCTTGCCGACGGGGACAAAGCCGCCGAGCAAGCCTTGCTGGAAAGCCTTGAGGGCGGCGAGCAGGCCGGCCTCGCTGGTGCCGCTGAGTTTGACCAAAATGGTGCCGACCGGCGCGGCTTGGATTTTTTGCGAGTGCAGGAAGGGATTGCGGTCGCACTCGATCCAGCCGATGTCGCCTTGCAAATAACCCCAGCCCTGGGAGTAGAGTGATTTTTGCGCCTCGTCCACGCTGACGGTGAAGCCCCAGACTTTTTGCAGCAACTCGTCCCGCGACGGCAGGCCGATGACGATCAGGTGGTTGTGCGCCGCCAAGTCGTATTGTTTCGGGTTGAGCAGCGCGGCGCTGTCCTGGGCCTTGACGACGCCGTACTCGCCGGCGGCCTTCAGCGCCTGCAACAACGGCGCTTGCGCGACGCTGACGGTGAAGTCGGCCACGGCCTTTCGCAAGTCGGGCGACAAATTGCTGCCGGAGCAGATTAACACGTCACGCTCCGCCGCGAACGCGGCAACCGTCAGGCCCCAGGCCATGAGCAGCGGTGATATAATGAGTTTAACAGGCCGCGAATTCATGCCGTGCATGATAAGTGCTACTAAGCAAACAAAGCAAGCGGTTTCTGGTTCTTTGGCCGTTAAATAAATTACTTTTCAAGGTATTACGGCTGACGATAGCATCTGCTTATATGCAAAAGAACTCACCGCCGGTCGAGGCGCGCGCGGACACTCCCCGCTGGTCGTTATTACCGGCGGGCGGCATCGGTTGGGAGGTGGAAACCGCCGGCGGGCTGCCGCATGTTGACCGGGTGGAACTGTGCGGTTTCCAACTGGCCGCGGTGGTGCATTACGGGGCGCGGGCCAACGGTTTGCTGGTGTTGCGGAAGGATGTGATCTGGCCGCGGCTGCGGATTTTCCCCAATGACACGCACGGCGCGCTGGCGCGCAGTTTCGGGGCAGGCGCGGTGTTGCGCCTGGCGGTGGACGGCAAGCTGGTGATGACGGAGCGGCTGGCGCGGGCGCGGTTCGACGGGATATTGCGCCTGGAAACCACGACCGCGGAGGGGCTGGGGATTGCGCGCGATATTTATCCGGCCGGTGACGCGCCGGCGCTGCTCGAGCATTACACGATTACCAATCACAGCGGCCGCGCGCTGCGGCTGCATATCGCGTCCAATTCGTTCACGGAGGAAATTGACGCCGCACTGGGAGTGTACGGCGCGTATGTGGTGACGGCGGCGCCCGACCGGGCCGGTGATTTTCAACTGGCGCCGGGGGAGAGGGTCGAGGCGACCTGGATGATCAGCGGGCGGCTGGCCGGCGACGCGCCGCTGAGCCTGGACGGCGCGCGGGAACAGACGCGGCGCCGGGCGTTGCAGGCGGACTTGCGCCGGACGCTGATCTTGACCACCCCGGATGCCGAGTTGAATGAGATGTTCGCGCTGGCCAAGTGGCACGCGGCGGAGAGTATTTTTGCCACCAAAAGCGGCCTAATGCACGCGCCGGGCGGCGGCCTGGGGACGGAGACTTCGATGCCCAGCCGGGCGCGTTATTACGCGGCGATTTGGACCAACGATCAGGTGGAATACGCGGCGCCGTTTTTCGGGTACCTGGATTACGCGCCCGGCCGCGCGGCGACGGAGAACGCTTTCCGCCTGTTCGCCAAATTCGTCAACCGCGAGTGGCGCAGCCTGCCGTCGTCGGTCATCGCCGAGGGGGACGATTGTTGGTCGGACGCCGGCGACCGTGGCGACGCGGCGATGCTCGCCCAGGGGCTTGGGCGTTACGCGCTGACGCTCGGCGACCGCGCGGTGGCGGAGCAATGGTGGCCGCTGCTCGCCTGGTGCCTCGAATATTGCCGCCGCCAACTCAACGCGGACGGGGTGGTGGCGTCCGCCAGCGACGAGTTGGAGGGCCGCCTGCCCGCCGGCGACGCCAATTTGCACACCAGCGTGCTCGTGTATGACGCGCTGCGGTCGGCGGCGGCGCTGGCGCGGGATTTGGGCCGGCCGGTCACCGTCAGCGACGAGTACACGCAACGCGCCGAGGCTTTGCGCCGCGCGATTGAACGATTTTTCGGCGCTGACGTTGAGGGGTTTGCCACGTACCGTTACTACCGCGAGAACACCGTGTTGCGCGCGTGGATTTGCAGCCCGCTGACGGTCGGCCTGTTCGAGCGGCAGGCCGCCACCGTCAGCGCCCTGGTTTCGCCGCGATTGTGGACGGCGGACGGCGTGCGCAGCGCGTCGAACCGGCCGGACTTTTGGGATCGCGCCACCCTGTACGCCCTGCGGGGCATGTTTTGCGCGGGCGCGGCCGAGGTCGCGCTGGCCTGCCTGCGCGCCTACACCGCGCGCCGCCTGCTGGGCGAGCACGTGCCCTACGCGGTTGAGGCGCAAAGCCCGACCGCCATCGAGACGGCGCAATGTCACCTGGCCGCCGAAAGCGCGTTATACGTCAGGATTTTTGTCGAGGGCGTGCTGGGATTGCGCCCGACCGGACTGCGGTCGTTTTCGTTGCAGCCCTGCCTGCCCGCGGCCTGGCCGGAAGTCCGGCTGGAAAAAATCAACGCGTTCGGCCAGGAGTTTGACCTGCATGTCCGCCGCCTGCCCGCCGGCGGGGATTTACAAGTTATCCTCGCGAGCCGGCAACAGTCTTGGCAACGGGTCTTGCGCGCGACCGAGGCGCTGACCGTGCGCTTTACCGCCGCTGGCGTTGAGTGGTGAAGTCCACCTTGGCGGCCGGGCTTAAATGACCTAGCATGTCGCGTTGTGTTCAAGTCGCTGATCGTGATGCCACTGTTCAACCACGCCGCCACGGTCAGCGGCGTGGCGCGGGAGGTGTTGCGGCGTTACGCCGAGCTGCTGGTCGTGGACGACGGGAGCACTGACGGTGGCGCCGCGACGCTCGACGGCCTGCCGCTGACGGTGCTACGGCACGCGGCCAACCGCGGCAAGGGCGCGGCGATTTTGACGGCGGCGCGCTGGGCGCGGGAGCGCGGGTTCACGCACCTGCTCACGATTGACGCCGACGGCCAGCATTTTCCCGACGAGATTGAAATCCTGCTGGCGCGCGGGCGCGAATGGCCCAACGCCATCGTCATCGGCGCGCGCGATTTCAATACGCCGAACGTGCCCGCGGCGTCGCGCTTCGGGCGCCAGTTCTCCGCGTTCTGGGCGCGGGTGCAGACGGGGCGCGCGGTCGGCGACATCCAGAGCGGTTTGCGACTCTACCCGCTGACAGTGTTTGCCGCGTTGCGTCTCGGCGCGCGGCGCTACGCGTTCGAGGTCGAGATTGTCATCAAGGCGCTGTGGCACGGCTTCACCGTCAGCGAGGTGCCGGTGCGGGTGCATTATCCGCCGGCGCGCGAGCGGGTGTCGCATTTCCACCAATGGCGCGATAATTTGCGGGTGGCGCTGCTGAACACGCGACTGACCGCGCGGGCGCTGCTGCCAATCCCGCACCGGCAATTCATCGCCGACGGTGACGGCCAGGTGACTGCGCTCAACCCGTGTCAGGTCGTCCTCGCGCAACTGCGCCGGCGCGAGAACCCGCTGCGGCTGGGCGTCTCGGCGGCCTGGGGCGTGTTTTGGGGTTCGCTGGCGCTGCCCGGCGCGCGGCAAATGTTTTTGCTGTGGGGCGTCGGCTGGTTCAACCTGAACCGGCTGATCGCGTTCAGCGCGGAGAAATTGGCGCTGCCGCCGCTGGTGCCCGCGCTATGCATCGAGGCGGGGCACCGCTTGCGTCACGGCGAATGGCTCACCGAGTTTTCGTGGCGCACGCTGGGCTGGCAATTCTTTGACCGCTGCTGGGAATGGATTCTCGGCTCGCTGCTGGTGGCGCCGGCGCTGGCGCTGACAGTGGGCGCGGCGGTCTGGGTGCTGGGCAAAGTGTTGCGGCACGGGGTGAATTTGGTCAAATGACGGTCGGCGATTGAGTTGCCGGTTCGCTGACGGAGGACGCGGTGCATGTTAAGCAATATGGATGAGGCGGCGCGCCAGGACTGGAAGAAATTGCGGGACTGGAAAATGCCGTTCGGCAAATTCACCGGGCGGCACTTGTATGATTTGCCCGCCGAGTATTTGTGCTGGTTCGAGCAAAAAGGCTGGCCGGAGGGCGAGCTGGGCAAGCTGCTCCGCATCGTCCTCGAAGCCAAGCGCGAAGGGGCGGACGAGGCGTTCGAGGTGTTCCGCCGCTGACGATGGAACAGGCTCAAGCGAATCCCAATCAGCGGGCTGGGAAGTTTTTTATCCGTTCAGCGTCAGCGTCAAGATGATGTACTATTGGCGTGCCATACGCGCTGCTCCAGCGCCATTGTGCCGGCGTTTGGCAAAGGCCGGCCTTCACCGGATTATTGTGGATATACTCGATAGTGGCGCGCCAATGCCGCTCGTCCCTCAGGTAACGATCCCGCACTTCCCGCTGCCAGAAATGTTCCGGGGGCGCCGACGTCCTCGTCGGCTTCTCAGCACATGCCGTCGGGGACGACGGCGCTCCCAGCGAGTCCCAATGCGCCAAGGCCCAATGCGCGGTGAAAGATTTCCACGCTTTTCACATCGTCCTCGAAGCCAAGCGCGAAGGGGCGGACGAGGCGTTCGATGGGTTCCGCCGCCAATGACCAAGGCCCGATAATTATTTCTCGCGCAGCGCGGGCTTGCCGTTGATGAGAATAATATCCTTGTCGGGATTTTTGATGGCTTCCGCCTTGTTACCGACGGTGTAAATCATCAGATATTCGTGATGGTCCGTTTGGATTTTCTCGATGGATTGCAGCAGGATGGTGTCGGGCGCGTCGTTGGTGGTGAGTCCCGGCGTGAGTTGCCAGCGAAATTGTCTGCCGTCCTTTTTATAAAACAAATGCCTGGCTTCGCCGGGAAACCAGCGTTCCGCGTCCGCCGTTTTGAAAACGGCTGCCAAGTCGTCGGGATATTTGCCGTCGTGGTCGCTGGCGTAGGCGAATAGCGTTAGGCCGGCTTCCCTGATGTTGCTCAATTCATTCACATAGAGGGCCGGCTGGGGGCCGCAGGAAATTGACGGTGCAAGAAACGCGATGGCAATCAGCGACAGCAGCAGCGAGTTGAAAATCATCCGGCCAATGACCGGCAGCGCGCCTTGTTTGGCATGGCGGTATTTGAGCAAATAATCCGCGCCGTGAAAGATGGCCGCGATGGAAAAGAGCGCGCTGACGATGGGCAGCGTCAAAAAAATCGGGATAGCGAGCCACGCCACCGCCTTACACACGCCGGCGAGAGCCAGGCCCGACACGGCGCCGAGAACGCAGAGCAAGGCGTGGAGCGTCCGCCGCTGGCAGTTGGCGACACATTCCCGCGCCCTGACAATTTCATAAGCGGTATCGTCAGCGTCGAACATGGAAGCCATGCGCGGATGATACCCCGCTGACGGTCAGGATGAGAAGTTTTGTTTTGGGGCAGTGTATCATCAGCGTGAGTGCGTGCCATACGCGCTGCTCCAGTGCCATTGTGCCGGTGTTTGGCAAAGGCCGGCTTGCACCGGATTATTGTGGATATACTCGATAGTGGCGTGCCAATGTCGTTCGTCCCTCAGATAACGATCCCACACTTCCCGCTGCCAGAAATGTTCCGGGGGCGCCGACGTCCTCGTCGGCTTCTTAGCACATGCCGTCGGGGACGACGGCGCTCCCAGCGAGTTCCAATGCGCCAAGGCCCAATGCGCGGTGAAGGATTTCCATGCTTTTACCACGGCGGATAACGCTGTCAGCGGTTTGATCAGGACATGAACGTGATTCGGCATAATGCACCAAGCCAGCAGCCGATACCGTGTGCCATCGCCGAATAACAGGCTGTTTTCCATCACCTGCGCCACCGCCGGATGTCGTAAGGCGCAACCACCCATGCCGGCGTCGAGCCATTGTTCGATTTTTATGCGTCGCCGGGGGTTTTGCTGTTCTTGGGGCAGCGGTTGCAATTCCTCCGCAAGTTCGCGCAGTTTTTCTTGCGGCAGTGAATCCGCGAGTCTGAAAGTGAGTGATTGAATGAGGCCAATTTCATCCCGATGCGGCAAGTAACCGCGAGAATACCATCCTCTGGGAGCGCCGTCGTCCTCGACGGCAGGTATTGAAGGAATGCCGTCGGGGACGACGGCGCTCCCAGGGATGGTGGGTTTTTGGCTCACTTCCCGTCTGCTTTGCCGACGACAGTCCAGCCGCTCACCAACAGCGGCTCGGCTTTTTTGTATTTCACGGTCTGGGTTTCGTTGCCGCGGCGGATGACGACTAAATCGTTGCGGCCGTACTTGGTTTCGTTGCGGCGGATGGGGAGGGTGATGTCCGCGGCCGGTGGCTGGTCACTGCCAGCGGGCGCGGCGCCGGCGCCGGCGGCGGGCGCTGACGGTGACTGGTTTTGCACGGCGGCGAGCAGGCCGCTCATGCCGGGCAGATTGCTGTCAGGGCGCAGGAATTGCTGCGGCAGCGCCTGCAAAAATTGTTCGAAGGCGGTCAGGCTGCTGCTGGAGCGGAACAGGTTGCTGACGATTTCCTTTTTGATGTTGGCCATCAACTCGGCGAACATCTGATAGCCTTCCTGTTTGTACTCAATCAGTGGGTCTTTCTGCCCGTGGGCGCGCAGGCCGATGGCGTTTTTCAGGCTGTCAATGGCGTACAAGTGTTCCTGCCAGAGCCGGTCGATGGCGTTGAGGATGATGTAACGCTCCAGGCTGGTGACGGCGTCGGGCTGCTCGTAGCGGATTTTGGTTTCGTAGGCCTGGTGGACGCGCTCTTTGATTTTCGCGGCGATTTGCTCCGCTGACCGTGACCAGTCAATGTCAGCGCGGGCGAGGCCGAGCGGCATGGCGGTGTTGAGCCATTTTAGCAGGCCGTCCACGTCCGGCTCGCCGCTGACGGTGAGGCTGTTTTTCACTTCCTCGTCAATCGTGTCGTTGACCACGTCGAACACTTCGCCGCGAATGTTGGCGGTGGTTAAAATGTCAGTGCGGTAGGTGTAAATGACATTGCGCTGCTGGTTGAGCACGTCGTCGTATTGCAACGTATGCTTGCGGATTTGGTAATTGCGCTGCTCGACGCGCTTCTGCGCGTTCTCGACCGTCTTGTTCAGCCACGGGTGCGACAGGCCCTCGCCCTCCTCCATGCCGAGGCGGGTCATCATCGACGAGATGCGCCGCGAGTCGCCGAAGTTGCGCATCAAGTCGTCCTCGAACGAGATGAAAAATTGCGACGAGCCGGGGTCGCCCTGCCGCGAGCAGCGGCCGCGCAACTGGCGGTCGATGCGCCGCGATTCGTGACGCTCGGTGCCGATGACGTGCAGGCCGCCCAGCGCCGCGACTCCTTCGCCGAGCTTGATGTCCGTGCCGCGCCCGGCCATGTTCGTCGCGATGGTGACCGCGCCGCGCTGGCCGGCGCGGGCGACGATTTCCGCCTCCTGCTGGTGATACTTGGCGTTCAGCACGTTGTGCGGGATGTTCTCGCGGCGCAGGATGCGGGAGATGATTTCCGAGCTTTCCACCGACGCCGTGCCGACCAGCATCGGCTGACCGGCGGCGTGCCGTTTTTTGATTTCCTCAATCAGCGCGTTGAGTTTTTCGCGGCGGGTCTTGAAGATGAGATCGTCAGCGTCTTTACGGATGCACGTTTTGTTCGACGGCACCACCAGCAGGTCGAGCTTGTAAATGTCGCGGAACTCGTTCGCCTCGGTCTCGGCGGTGCCGGTCATGCCGGCGAGTTTTTCATACAGGCGGAAATAATTTTGAATGGTAATCGTCGCCAGCGTTTGCGTCTCGCGGTCGATTTGCACGCCTTCCTTGGCCTCGACGGCCTGGTGCAAGCCCTCGCTCCAGCGGCGGCCCGGCATCAGGCGGCCGGTGTATTCATCGACGATGATGACCTTGTTCTCCTGCACGACGTAATGCACGTCCTTCTCAAACACGCAATAGGCGCGCAACAACTGCGAGATGTTGTGAATGCGCTGGCTGGCGTCGTCGTTCTTGAACTGCGCGTCCTGCTTGGCCTTGGCCTGTTGCTCCGCTGACAGTGACGGGTCGTGGTCGATGTCGTGGTTGATGGTGATCAGGTCGGGCAGCACGAAGGCGTCGGGGTCGTTCGGATTGAGGAACTGGCGGCCCATCTCGGACAAGTCGGCCTCGTTGCTTTTTTCCTCGATGGTGAAGTACAGCTCCTCCTTGAGCTTGTACAACTCGGTCTTGCGCGAATCCTGGTACAACGCCAGCTCGGCGTCGTCAATGGCGCGGCGGATGGACGGCTCCTCCATCGCCTTGAGCAGGACTTTGTTGCGCGGCATGCCCATTTTCACCTTGAACAGCAAATGCGCGCCCGCCGGCACCTGGCCCGCGTCGATTAGTTCCTTGCCCTTGTTAGCCTCCTCGGAGAGGAAGGCGTGCTGCTTGCGCACCAGGCCGCTGACGATGGGCTTGAATTTGTCGTACTGGTGCGTTGAGACCGTCGCCGGGCCGCTGATGATGAGCGGCGTGCGCGCCTCGTCAATCAGGATGCTGTCCACCTCGTCGATGATGGCGTAGGCGTGGCCGCGCTGCACCTGTTCCTCGGTGCGCGTGGCCAGGCCGTTGTCGCGCAGGTAGTCGAAACCGAACTCGCTGTTGGTGCCGTAAGTGATGTCAGCGGCGTATTGTACGCGGCGCTCGTCGGGCGACTGGCCGTTTTGCAAACAGCCCACCGTCAGCCCCAGGAAACGGTACACCTCGCCGACCCATTCCGAGTCGCGCGCGGCGAGATAATCGTTGACCGTGACCACGTGCGCGCCGCGCCCGGTCAGCGCGTTGAGATATACCGGCAGCGTGGCGACCAGCGTCTTGCCCTCGCCGGTGGCCATCTCGGCAATCTTGCCCTGGTGCAGCGCGACGCCGCCGATGAGCTGCACGTCAAAAGGAATCATCTCCCACAACACCGGCTGGCCGCGCACCAGGATTTCGCGCCGGGCGACGGTGAAGCGGCGGCAGCAGTTCTTGACTACGGCGAAGGCTTCCGGCAGCAGCGCGTCGAGCGCCTCACCGTCAGCGAGTCGTTGTTTGAACTCGGCGGTCTTGGCCTGCAACCGCTCGTCCGACAGCAGTTGATACTGCTGTTCAAACTCATTGATCCGCGCGACGGTTGGCAACAAACTCTTGACCACCCGCTGATTGCGACTGCCGACGATTTTACTGATAAACCACTGCAACATAGAACTGGGAATCGTGCCACAGCCGGCGTGGCGTGGCAATTTAAGAATTTGGTTCCCCGCCTAAGCCCCAGGTTTTCCATAATCTCCCGGTAAAAAAAATTCTTCAAAAAACAATAAAAAAACCATTGCTTTAATCTGACGACTAACATAATGTGATAGCTGTTATCGGTGTCAGTTGACGCTAATCACCGCAACAAACTTGGGTGGTTAAGCGAAGATAAAAAACCGGTAACACGCTGACCATGATTGACCTAAGTCATCAACCAAGTGAATCGCGCTCACGCGCTCACGCGCTCACGCGCTCACGCGCTCACGCGCTCACGCGCTCACGCGCTCACGCGCTCACGCGCTCACGCGCTCACGCGCTCACCCCGAGCCGTTAATTTCTCGGCAAGGCTTTACTCGTTTCATTCCCCTTGCGGCACAGTCCGCCCGCCAGCGTCAGCGGCGCGGGGCGGGGATGATTTTTTACAAAGAGAACATGGAGTTATTGGAGGAAGGTTTGCTTCAATCAAAGGTCCCCCTCCAATTCCTCCATGTCCTCTTGGTAACCCCTTTGTGTTTTCTGTGCTTTTTTGTGGCAATTAAACTGGAACTAAACTCGGAGTAAACATCATGAAAACAAGCAAACAAATCGGTAAATGGCTGGCAATGGGCACGCTGCTACTGGCGTCG
>JAISDC010000257.1 GCA_031265105.1 Verrucomicrobiales bacterium | reverse complement strand
GGCGCCGCCGCTGCTGGTCTCGTTGTTGGCGAGGTTCAGCCGCGCGGTGAAGGGGCGGATGATGAGTTCGATGCCGGGCGGGTTCCAAGCGGCCTGGTTTTTGTTGGCGATGCGTTCGTGATAAACGTCGGTGGCGTTGGCGGCGTACTCGCGGGTGTGCTCATAGACGGCGGTGGTGTTGATGAGCTGCTGGTTTTGGGTGGCGCTGATGTTGAAGATGGCGGCGAAGCGGGGCAGTTCGGTTTTGAAGTTGACCAGCCAGTCGAAGGCGGGGGCCTCGGCGTAAGGCAAGTAGTTGCGAGTTAGCGGTTTGATGAATTGGGTGGACATAATGTTATTCCTTTAGTTGGGGGTTAAACCGGGGTTTAGGCCGGTAAAAACGGGTTGGGGAAAGCCGTTCCTGGCGATAGGAAGGTCTTTCCTGACGATGAGAAAAGTTTTCCCGACGATGGGAAAGGCGTTCCTGACAATGAGAAAGACTTTCCCGATGATGAGAAAGGTTTTCCTGACGCCGGGAAAGGCTTTCCTGTTGGCAAGAAAGGCTTTCCTGGCGACGGGCAAGCCTTTCCTGATAGTGGGAAAGGTTTTCCTATTGGTGGATTCGGTCACCCCTTGGCGGGTATGGTTAACCGCATTGGGAATGAAGTGGATAAAAATCTGCCGGAAAATTAGCTCAAGCCGAGAGCGAGAGAGCGAGAGAGCGAGAGAGCGAGAGAGCGAGAGTACTTTACTCGCCCGTCGTTCGCGTTGTCAATCCCGAAAATCATGGCGGCAAAAATAACAAGTTGTTGGAGAGTGTCAACAGGAAAATAATTTTTTTATTTTTTTGGTTGATTGAATTTTTCAATCATTCGCAAGCAACCGGTTTATAAAATCTTGGGGTGCTTTGTGCCATTGGAACCTGGCGTTAAAAAACAAACTTGCGTCGCCGTCGGCAGCAAATTCAGCGCGCGCAATTCCGCCGCCAAACGCGGCACGGCGGCTTGATAGTCGGCGGTCAGTTCGTAGCGGATATACCGCGTCAGGTAACGCAATTCAAAATCGTTCCTGGCAATGCGCTGACGGTGCGCGAGGCCGCCGAGGGTGGCGGCGCGGAACGCGGCCAGGTCGGCCGCTGACATTGACGAGCGCGGCGGCACCGTCCACGCGGCGAAGATGAACGGCAGGCCGGTGTAGGCCTTCCACGCGGCGGCGAGGTCGAGCACCGGCGTGTCGGGCTGCGCGGCGCGAAAGTCAATCGCCTTCGTGCCGATGAGCACCTGGGCGTCAGCGGGCGCGCCGTGCGGGACGTACTCGACCCGCCGCTGATAGTGACGCGCCAAAATAATTTTGACCAGGTTAACCGACGTGCGCGAGGAGGAGTCCAGCGAGACGGTCTTAATCGCCGTCAGCGGCTTGGGCAAGGTCAGGATGACACTGTACACCGCACCGTCAGCGCCGATGCCGGCGTCGAGCAAGCGCGCGCCCGGATGTTGCAACGCGGCGACGACGGGAATCAGCGCGATGTCAAACGCCCCGCGCGCATACTCCGCCGCCAGCGCCGCCGGCTCGAGCAAGCTGACGTTGGCCGGCAAGCCGTACAGCAGCGGCCTGGCGTTCAAGTAAGACACCGCGCCGATGGCAAATTTTTCCAGCGTTTTCATCGCGTATTTTTTACCGGGAGCAATCCGCGGGCGCGCCATAGTCTCCCGGTAAATTAAAAATCAGTGAAACAAGCAACGCTAGGGCGCGCGGAATTTTTTACAAGGAGTTCATGGCGGCTCCGGAGAGTGTTAACGCGGTGGCGGGTTGAAAATTTTTTAATCCGCGGATTACGCGGCTGAACACCGCTGATTGTTTGCAACCAATTTAGCCGTGTTCATCAGTGTCCATCTGTGGTTAAAGTTAACCGTGCTTCCCAATTTGATTACGGCAATCCCCGGCCCGCGGTCGCGCGAGTTGGCGCGGCGGCTGGCGGCCAGCGAGTCGCGGAATATCACGTACCTGGCGGCGGATTTCCCGGTGTTTTGGGAGCGCGCTGACGGTGCGAATGTCTGGGATGTTGACGGCAACCGGTTCCTCGATTTGACCTCGGCGTTCGGGGTGGCGACGGCGGGGTTCGGCGCGCACCGTCAGCGGCAGGTGTTCGCGGCGCAGGGCGCGACGCTGGCGCACGCGATGGGCGATGTGCATCCGACGGCGCTGAAGGTGGAGTTGTGCGAGCGGCTGGCGGCGGTGACGTTCGGGCGCTGGGGCGCCGGCGCGGGGAAGGTGCTGTTGGGCAATTCCGGGTTCGAGGCGGTGGAAGCGGCGTTGAAGACGGCGCTGCTGGCGACGGGACGGCGGCGGGTGCTGGCGTTTGAGGGCGCTTATCACGGGCTGGGGTTCGGGGCGCTGACGGTGAACGGCGGGGAGTTTTTCAAGTCGCCGTTCCGCGCGCAGTTGGCGGACTTCGCGGATTTCGTGCCGTATCCGCGGACGGCGGCGGAGTTGGCCAAACTGGCGCCGCTGATGGCGGCCATCCTGTCGCGCGGCGAGACGGGGGCGGTGTTGGCGGAACCGGTGCTGGGGCGCGGCGGCGAGGTGGTGCCGCCGGACGGGTTTTTGCGCCTGTTGCGCCGTCTGGCCGACGCGCACGGGGCGCTGCTGGTGCTGGACGAGATTTACACGGGGTTTTTTCGCACCGGCAAAATGTTCGCGTGCGAGCACGAGGGCGTGACGCCGGATTTGCTTTGCCTCGGCAAGGCGCTGACCGGCGCGTTCCCGCTGTCCGCGTGCGTCGGGCGCGCGGCGGTGATGGATGCGTGGCCGCGGTCGGCGGGCGAGGCGTTGCATACCAGCACGTTTCTGGGCAACCCGGTGGGTTGCGCGCTGGCACTGGCGGCGCTGGATTTTTGGGGGCACGCCGACCGTGAGCGACAAATCGCCGCGCACGCGGCCGCGTGGCGCGCCGCGCTGGCGCCGTTGCGGTCACGGTCAGCGGTGGCGGCGGTGCGCGGGCGCGGCTTGTTGTGGGGCGTGGAATTGCGCGCGCCGGGCGCGGCGGGGCCGCTGATGGCGGACGGTTTGCAACGCGGCCTGATTTTGCTCGGCGCGGGCGCGGACGGACGGGTGTTGTCCCTGGCGCCAAGCATGG
>JAISDC010000072.1 GCA_031265105.1 Verrucomicrobiales bacterium | reverse complement strand
GGCGGTGTTGTTTAGGCTCAGTTGCAAGGTCGCGCTGTCGCTGACGGTGAGCAGGTCGGCGCCGTTGGTGACGGTGGCGTCGGTGATGGTGACGATAAAGTTTTGGTCACGGGCGGCGTTGATGAGTTTCGCGCCGATGTTGATGGTGCCGCCGGTGATGAGGAATTCTTTCGCGCCGGTCAGGTGGGTGACATCATCAATGCCGAGGCCGCCGGTGTGCATCAAGTCCCCGGCGGCGGTCACGTTGGTGTTGATTAGTTCGACGTGAATCCCCTGGGCCGGGTCGATGTCGGTGTAATAGCTGTTGGGGCGGAGGTTGAAGATTGACTGCCCGTCGCCGTCCGCGGTGATGGCGCTGTCGGTCAGTATCAGCGTTGAGCTGGTCACCAACTGAACCATAAATTCGGTGCCGCCGGTGGTGTGCAGGGTCACGTTGGAGCCGGTGATGGTGGCGTTGTGGCCCATATAAACGAGATAGTCCTTGTTGGAAACCAGCGTGCTGTTGGTGAGGTGCGCCGTGTTGCCGGTGCCGGTGTCCATGTAGAGCGCCGCTCCTATGGTGTTTTCGGTTTTGATGTCCACGCGCAGGTTGTCGGCGGTCAGGCGAGCGCCGCTTCCAATGGAGATTCCTGTTGTAATGGTTGCGTCAGCGCCGCCGATGTTGACGTTGATGGTGACATCCTGCAACGAGAGATTGGAGCCGGCGTGCTGCAGCCAAACCGCGTATTGACGGTAGGTGGTGACTGGCGCGCCGATCAGGGTGATGGTGCCGCCGGTGATGGCGGCGGTGGCGTCGCTGTGCGAGACATGGAGCACCCCGTTACTCTGCGTCTCGGTACCGCTGAGGTTGATGTTAGTGCCGCTGTACACCGCGCCGGGAAAGGAGACGCGCAGGGCCGACGTCCAGGCGTTGGGCATGACGTAGGTTTTGTCCGCCTCGGCGGGGTAGGTGGTGCCGTTGACGTAGAGCGAGGTCGCGAAGGCGTTCAATGCGGTAAAGTAAGCGAGCAAATACACGCTCGCTCTGATTCCGAGCCGCTTGGCGGCGAAGCAAACGCTGAGGGTTAGGAGTGTTAGTTTGGGGTTCATGTGGGTTCTTTCGGTTGATTTGGTTGGTTATTTGATGGCCGCAAAAGAACGCAAGAAACGCAGAGAGAGACCTTTTTTTAAAAAAACTCTGTGTTCTTTGCGTTCTCTTGCGGCCATTAAATGGGGTGCAAATGACGTTGATAGTCGGCGCGACGCCGGATGGGGAATGGAACGGGTAAAACTAGGCTGGGAAATTAGAGAATCGGAGCAAGAGTCATAATCAGCGGTGAGCGCGTGAGCGCGTGAGCGCGTGAGCGCGTGAGCGCGTGAGCGCGTGAGCGCGTGAGCGCGGTGCTTTTACTTTATGACTTAGCTCTCTCATCTTCAGCGGGTTACCGGGGTTTCGTCTTGGCTTAACTGACCTGACTTTCTTTGTAGATAGTAGGTAGTAGTTAGCATTAACTTGCGCCGATAACGGGGAAGATGGTATATTGTTAGCCTGACATGCGCAAGTGTTTTTTTCAAAACCATCCGTGAACCATCTTAACACCCATGACTGTTGCCGCCCTGACCGCCATCGCTGAGGCTGAGGTGAAAAACATCCACGCCAAGCTGCCGCCGGATCTCGCCGCGCTGGCGGCGCGCGTCGCGGTGCATTTCGCGACCGTGCCGGACGCGGCGCTGCTGGCGGACGGGTTTGAACCGGATTTGCTCGGTTTGTTCGACGGCCCGGCTTACGCCGAGGAGTTGAACACCGACCTGCCGGCGCCGCCGCAAATTTTTCTTTTTCTGGAAAACCTCTACGATTACGCTGACGGCGACCCGGCGGCCTTTCGCGCGGAAGCGCGGCTGACTTACCTGCATGAACTGGGGCATTATCTGGGGTGGGACGAGGATGACCTGGCCGCGCGCGGGCTGGATTAGCCGTCACGGTTAGCGTCTAATTCATTTCTACCCCGGCATGATTTAGTATTTGTCAGAACCGTAATTTCTGCTATTGTCGAATGCTTATGACTGACTCTCGCTTAGCACGGCAAACAGCAGAACGGCTCATCGGCTCCCGGGCCCAGCTGCTAAAATACAACGGTCTGGTCGGCTTCGACGGCTTCGTGGACACCATTCTCGAAGTGGTGGAACAGCGGCAAAGCGCCACCAAGCACATGCCCTACCGCTCATTGCGGGATTTTGCCAAAAAAATCGGCGAGGCGGCGGGCAAAAGCGCCAATTTCGAGGTGGTGCCGACTTTGGAGAAAATCGGCGGCAACGGCCCGATTATGGCGTTCGCCCTCAGCACCCTCGGCGCGCCGGTCGAATACATCGGCATGGTCGGCAATACCAAGATTCATCCGGTGTTCGATGAGTTTGCCAGACGCGCCAAGATTCACGGCATCGCCGACCCCGGCCTGACCTCGGCCTTGGAATTCACCGACGGCAAGCTGATGCTCGGCCAGCACGCCACGGTCAACGAGGTGAGCTGGGAAAACATCAAGAAGCGGTTCGGCGACAAGAATTTTGCCAAGCTCTGGCACCAGGCCCATTTCATCGCCATGGTCAACTGGACCATGCTGCCGAACATGTCCGCGCTGTGGAAAAAAATCCTCAGCGAATTCAAGCCGGCCAAGAACGACAAGCGCAAACTGTTGTTCTTCGACCTGTGCGACCCGGCCAAGCGCATTGACGCCGATCTGGCGGCCGCGCTGAAAATCATCGGTGAATTCCAGCAGTACCACAACGTCATTCTCGGCCTGAATGAAAGCGAGGCCATTCACGTCGCCAAGGTGCTGCGGTTGAAAAAATTCCCCGCCACCCAGAAAGGCTATGCCGCGCTGGCCGGCGCGGTGCGGGAAAAACTCGGCTTGCATACCGTGGTGGTACACCCGGTCCAATACGCCTGCGGCGCTGATGCCGACGGCGAAATCGCGGTGGAAGGCCCCTACACCGCCAAGCCGAAAATCAGCACCGGCGCGGGCGACCATTTCAACACCGGCTTTCTCATCGGCCGGCTGCTCGGCCTCAGTCTGGCCCACTCGCTGCAACTGGCGGTGGCCAACAGCGGCTTTTACGTGCGCCACGCGCAAAGCCCGAATCGCGAGCAACTGGTGCGCTTCCTGCAAACCTTGTAAGCCCACGGTCAGCGGGTTTGAGTTTGAAAAAGCGGAATCGCGAGGTTCCGCTTTTTTGTTTTCACGGCCAACGAGGACAAAAAAATGCGGGCTAGATAGTGTAGTCACGAGACCGAAGAATAATCTGTACATTGGGAGTCGCGGATGATAAGTTGAGCGGATGAAGGCAGACTATCATCGACATGACATCAGTGACCGGGTATGGGCGA
>JAISDC010000270.1 GCA_031265105.1 Verrucomicrobiales bacterium | reverse complement strand
CCTCGGCGCGCTGGCCCTCATCCGCCGCCGTTCGTCCTAACGGCACCTTGGCCCACAGAGAGCACAGAGCAGACACGGAGAGCCACCGAGATTTTATTAAATTAAAAAATAAACTCTGTGCTTCTCTGTGTCCCTCTGTGTCGCTTTGATTCGCTACGCTAGGGTCGCTGGAGCGGGCATGGAGTAGCCCGCTGACTTTAGTGGCCAACCAAAAAACACTTCGCGCCTTGGTGTCTTAGTGGTTCTGAGTTTCTCCCCCGATCAGGATGAAAAAAATTGCCGCTGACGGTGGAAAGGCTGCTATGCTGGCCGGATGCAGTTCAAATTGAAGGCGCCGTACCAACCCGCCGGCGACCAGCCGGAGGCGATTCGCGCGCTAACCCAGGGCATTGTCAGCGGGCGGCGCGAGAATGTGTTGCTCGGTGTCACCGGCAGCGGCAAGACGTTCACCGTCGCCAATGTCATCGCCCGGATCAACCGGCCCACGCTGGTCATTTCGCATAACAAGACGCTGGCGGCGCAACTGTACTCGGAGTTCAAGTCGTTTTTCCCGGACAACGCGGTGGAATATTTCGTGTCGTATTTCGATTACTACCAGCCCGAGGCGTATATTCCGCGCACGGACACTTACATTGAGAAGGACTCCAGCATTAACGAGACCATCGAGCGGCTGCGGCTGTCGGCCACCTCCTCGCTGCTGTCGCGGCGGGATGTGCTGGTCGTCGCGTCGGTGTCGTGCATTTACGGGTTGGGGTCGCCGGAGGATTACCGCGAAATGGTGATCCCGCTGGCGATGGGCGCAACGCTGTCGCGCGAGCGGCTGCTGGAACAACTGGTGGCCGTGCAGTATCAGCGGAACGATTTGCAGCTTTCAGCCGGCGCGTTCCGCGCGCGCGGGGACGTGGTGGAGGTGATTCCGGGTTACGCCGAGGACGGGCTGCGGGTGGAATTTTTCGGCGACGAGGTGGAGCGGCTCACGCGGTTCGATGTGCTGACCGGCGACCGGCTGGAGTCGCTGGAACGCACGGTGATTTTCCCGGCGCGGCATTACGTCACGCCGCACGAAAAGCTGCGACAGGGGTTGGTGTTGATTCAGGAGGAACTCGCGGCGTGCATCGCGGAATTTGAACGGGCCGGCAAATACCTGGAGGCGCAACGCCTGAAAATGCGGACGACCTACGACCTCGACATGATGCAGGAGATGGGGTTTTGCAGCGGGATTGAAAATTACTCGCGCCCGCTCAGCGGTCGGCCGCCCGGCTCGCGCCCCGGAACGCTGATCGACTTTTTCCCGAAGGATTTCCTGACCGTGATTGACGAGTCGCACGTCACGGTGCCGCAAATCGGCGGGATGTACGCCGGCGACCGCTCGCGCAAGCTGGTGTTGGTGGAGCACGGCTTCCGGCTGCCGTCGGCGCTGGACAACCGGCCGCTGAACTTCACCGAATTCGAGGCGCTGGTGAAGCAGCGGATTTACGTTTCGGCGACGCCGGGCAAATATGAACTGGAGCGCGCCGCCGCTGGCGGTCAGGTGGCGGAACTGGTGATCCGCCCGACCGGGCTGCTCGACCCGAAAATCTCGGTGCAACCGCTGACCGGGCAGATTGACGCGGTGATCAGGGAAAGCAACCTGCGGGTCAGGCGCGGCGAGCGGGTGCTGGTGACGACGCTGACCAAGCGCACCGCGGAAGACTTGACCGAGTATCTGCGCGGCGCGGGGCTGAAGGTGCAATACATCCACGCTGACGTTGACGCAATCGAGCGGGTGGAGATTTTGCGGTCGCTGCGGGCGGGGGAATGCGACGTGCTGGTCGGCATCAATCTGCTGCGCGAGGGGCTGGACTTGCCGGAAGTGTCATTGGTGGCGGTGTTGGACGCGGACAAGGAGGGCTATTTGCGCTCGGGAACCTCGCTGATTCAGATGGCGGGCCGGGCGGCGCGGCACGTGGCCGGCGAGGTGGTTTTATTCGCCGACATAATGACCAAGTCCATGTGGGCGCTGATCGACGTGACCCAGCAGCGGCGGGCGAAGCAACTGGCCTATAACCAGGCGCACGGCATCGTGCCGCGGACGGTCGTGCGCGGCATTCAGGAAAGCCTCGGCACGGCGCGGGAGAAGGCGGCGCCGCCGGTGGTGGCGGTGGACGACGATGTGGCGCTGACGCTGGCGCAGTTGGAGACGGAGATGGTCGAGGCGGCGGAACAGTTGGAATACGAGCGCGCGGCGTTGTTGCGCGACCAGATCTCCGAGTTGAAGGGATGGTCCAGGCGCACGGCTGACGGTGGACCGTCAAGGAGGAGAAAATTTTAATTTCCGTAAAATAGATTGTTGCAATTGTTTTTTCAACCGTTACGATAGCGGGAGTTAATTTCATAACCAACCATGATGAGCACTAAAATGAATAAATTGATGGCCGCCGCTGTGGCGGTGCTGGGCGTAATCGGAACCACTCCTTTGCTGGCGCAGGAGGCAGCGGACGGCGGGCAAAAAGAAGTCAAGTTTACCGACGTTTTTTTCCACCTTTCGGCGGAAGCGATCGTGCTGTGGATTTTGCTGATTGGCTCGGTGGTGATGATTTCGTTCATCATCGAGTTGTTTATCCGCATTCGCGCCAAGGCGCTGATGCCGCCGGCGGTGGTGGCGTTGTTGCAGGACGCGATGAACACCTACAATTATCAGGTTGCCTTTGACACCTGCAAGGCCAACCAATGTTTCCTCACCCAGTGCCTCGGCCCGGCCATCAAGGTCATCGGTCTCGGCAAGCACGCCGTGGAAGAGGCGCTGAATGAAAACTTCGCCAAGTATTCGGTGCAGCTTAAATCCCGCAATAATTACCTGTCGGTCATCGGGGTGGTGGCGCCGATGATCGGGTTGACCGGCACGGTGCTCGGCATGATGAAAGCGTTCGCCACTTTGGGCCAGTCCGGCGTGGCCAACATGACCGGCCTGTCCTCGGCCATTTCCGAGGTGTTGATCGCCACGGCGTCCGGATTGACCGTCGCCATCCCGGCGTTCATTTTCTTTTATTATTTCAAGAACGTCGCCACCTCGGTGTTCACCGACGCGCACACGCAGTTGAAGACGCTGTTGCGTAACGTGCCGTATGACCAATTGGCCGGTTTCCAGGTCGCTGACGGTGAGCAGGCGGCGCAGCAGTAAGCGGTTTCCGGGATTTCAAGACGATGAGCGACGATCCCACAGCCCAGCAGTCCGAGGCGCTTCCGGGGCCGCCCGCCGGCCTGGAGGAAAACACCGAGATGGAGTTCCAGGTCGCGCCGATGGTGGACGTGCTCCTGGTGCTGCTGTTGTTCTTCATGGCGACGGCGACCACCGAGGTCATCACCCAGACGGCCGATTTGGATTTGCCGAAGGCGAACGAATCCAAGGCGGTGGAGAAGGGGGCCAATACCGATTTGGTCATCAATGTTGAAAAAATCAATTTTCTCATCACCATCAAGGCGTTTAAAAATGACGGCGGCTTCGATGATCCCAAGGACATCATGCCGCAGTTGCGCAGTTGGGAACAAGCTTCCGTGCGCGATGGCAAGCCGGTGCGGGTGGTGGTGCGCGCTGACAAAGACACGCCGTTTGAGCGGATCAGCGGCATCATGAAGGCGTGCGCCGAAGCGGGGATTTTGGATGTCGTGTTCATGGCTGACGATGAGCATGTCGGCGATGAAGAAGCAAAAGCGGCGGCGCGGAACCAACAAGGAGACTGATTTATGGCAGGCGGCGGAGGCGGAGAAGAAGGCGAGTTCGGGTTGCAAATCGCGCCCATGCTGGACGTGATGTTCGTGCTGCTGCTGTTTTTCATGGTGGCGGCCGGCGCGGCGGCGTCGAAGGAAGGGGAATTGGGCATCAAGATTCCGGGCGAGACCAAAGGCGCCATCAGCGACACCGATAACAACACCCCGATCATCATCACCATTGACGTGCTCGGCAACATCGCCATCAACAACAGCAACGCCGCGGACCCGCTGGACAACGACCTGACCGCCCTGCGCGAGCGATTGAAGGGCATGATAGAGGGCATGGGCAGCGGCGAGACGCCGGTGATTGTGGCGCCGGATCCGAAGGCGACGCACAATCGCGTCATTCAAGTGCTGGACGCCTGCAGTTACGCCAAGGTGCAAAAACTGACCTTCCGCTACGCCGGCTCCGGCAAAGGCGCCGGCCACTAATGGCGTTACTCCGGCAGCAGGAGCCGCTTTCCTCCAATTCCTCCATGCGCGCTTTGTAAAAAGCATAGCCGACTGGCCTGGCGAGAAACCGGTCGGGCCGCGGCTTTGGTGTGGAAACATTGACCCGCGGCGGCTCGTTCGCTAACTTCAAGACATGTCTCGCAATGCTTTGGGAAAAGGACTGGGCGCGTTGATTGGTGCCGCGCCAAAAGCCGCCGCGTCGCCTATCGTCGCGCCGCTGCCGGACGCCGCTGCCGGTGAGCAGGTCCGGGCGGTCAACATCAGCGCCATCCGCCCCGGCGCCTGGCAGCCGCGCAAGGCGTTCGATGACGAGCAACTCGCCGACCTGGCCGCCTCAATCAAGGAGAACGGCATCATCCAGCCGCTGATTGTCCGGCGCGCGGGCGACGGTTTTGAACTGATTGCCGGCGAACGCCGCTGGCGCGCCGCGCAACGCGCCGGGTTGACGCAGGTGCCGGTCATCGTCCGCGTCGCCGCCGATTTGGAAGTGCTCGAACTCGCGCTGGTCGAGAATTTGCAGCGCAGCGATTTGAATCCGATTGAGGAGGCCGAGGGCTACGGCAATCTCGCGGAAAAATTCAATCTCACGCAGGAGCAAGTCGCGCAAAAGGTCGGCAAAAGCCGCGCCGCCGTCGCCAACGCCGCGCGCCTGCTCGGCCTGCAAATTGACGTGAAGGAAATGGTGCGTCACGGCCAGCTCAGCGTCGGCCACGCCAAGGTCATCCTCGGCCTGGCTGACGGTGACCAGCAAGCCGCCGCCGCTCGCGAGGTGATCAAGCGCGGCCTGTCGGTGCGCGCCACCGAAAAATTGGTCGCCCGCTTCGGTCATTCGCGCCGGCGCGGCGTCACGGTCAGCGGCAAGGCCGGTTCCTCCGACTGGCGCGACCTGGAGCAGCGCCTCCAGCGCGCGCTCGGCACCAAGGTCCGCCTCGTCGGCACCGCGGCGAAAGGGCATCTGGAAATTGACTATTACAATGCATCCGACCTTGAACGCATCCTCGAAACGCTCGGTGTTGGAGAATAAAGCAAACCTCGCGCAGAGACGCGGAGACGCGGAGTTTTTTATGGAAGATTTGAATGTGATTACCGGGGAAATAGTGGATGCGGCGTTTTACCTTCATTCAAAATTAGGTCCGGGTTTGCTGGAGTCTGTTTACGAGGTTATTTTGGCTAGAGAATTGGCAAAACGCGGGTTGCATGTGGAGCGACAAAAGGTGGTGCCAATTGAATTTGAAGGACTGAGATTTGACGAGGGATTCCGGGCTGACTTGATTGTGGAAAGTGCCGTGGTGGTTGAATTGAAATCCGTGGAAATTCTGACTCGCGGCCACGCCAAACAGTTACTGACTTATCTCAAACTGCTCAATTTGCCCGTGGGTTTGCTGATTAACTTTAGCGCGCCAGTTATCAAGGCCGGGATCAAACGACTGGTAAATAATCTGCCGGAATCCCAACCCCAAAAACTCCGCGTCTCCGCGTCTCCGCGCGAGTCATAAAAATGCCCAACCGCGTTCATCTGCTGGACGAGACCGTTGCCAACCGCATCGCGGCCGGCGAGGTGATTGAGCGCCCGGCGTCGGTGGTCAAGGAACTGGTGGAAAACGCCCTCGACGCCGGCGCGAAAAACATCCGCGTGGAAAGCCAGCGCGGCGGCAAGCAACTGGTCAGGGTCAGCGACGACGGCTGGGGCATGAGTTACGACGACGCGCTGCTCGCCCTCGAACGCCACGCCACCAGCAAGATTCAGGCCGCTGACGATCTGCTGCATATCGGCACGCTGGGGTTTCGCGGCGAGGCGCTGCCCAGCATCGCGTCGGTCTGCAAGTTCAAACTGCTCACCCGCGAGCCGGACAGCGTCAGCGGCACGGAAATCATCATTGACGGCGGCAAATTGAAAAGCGTCACCGAGGCCGGCTGCGCGGCGGGCACGCAAATCGAGGTGCGCTCGCTGTTCTTCCATGTGCCGGGCCGGCGCAAGTTTTTGCGCTCCGACCTCACCGAGCGCGCGCAGGTCGAGCAGGCGCTGCGGCTGGCGGCGCTGGCGCGGCCCGAGGTCGGGTTCGAGTTGATTGTTGACGACCAGCCCGCCGCGCATTACGCCGCTGCCGGTGACCTCGCCGGGCGGCTGCGCCAAATCCACGGCGCGCGCTGGCTGGAGCAGTTGCTGCCCGTCGCCGCCCGCGAGGGGGCGTACACCCTCAGCGGCTTTGTCGGCCAGCCGGGCGTGAGCCGCGGCGACCGGCACGAGCAGCAGATCTTTGTCAATCGCCGCCCGGTGCAGACGCCGACGCTGAACTTCGCCATATTGGAGGGTTACCACAACGCGCTGATGCGCGGCCGCTTTCCCGTGGCGGTGCTGTTCTTTGAACTCGATCCGGCGCGGCTCGATGTGAATGTCCATCCCGCCAAGCGCGAGGTGCGGTTCCGCGACGACTGGGAGGTGCGCGGGTTCATCAGCCGCGCCATCGCCGGCGCGTTGCAGCGGCACGGCGGCCATCCCGTCGCCGTCAGCGTCCCGTCGCCGCTGTCGGCTCGCGGTCTGTATGGTACGCCGCCGCCGCAAGAATCGGCGGTACCGTCAGCGGCGGGCGCGCTGGCGTCGCCGTCAGCGGGTGATCCGCCGGTCGCGGCCCGGCAAACCGATTTTATCTCCCCGCCGGCGCAGGCGCCGTTGGTGTCCGCCGTGATTAAAGTCAGCAAGGGCAGCGGCGTGGACGTGCCGCTGGAGCGGAATCACGACCTGCGCATTCTCGGCGTGTTGCTCGGCCTGTATATCGTCGCCGAGAATGACGACGGCATCGTGCTGATTGACCAACACGCCGCGCACGAGCGCGTGTTATTCGAGCAAATGCTTGACCGCATGAGCAAGGAGGAGGCGCTCAGCCAGCGGTTGCTGGTGCCGCTGACGGTGGAGCTGCCGCCGGCGCAGGCCGATTTTGTCAGCCGGCAACTGGCCGCGCTGCAATTGGCCGGCCTTGGCGTGGATCATCTTGGCGGCAATACGTTTGTCATTGACGCGCTGCCGCCGATGATCAAGACGCCGCGCGTCGAGCAATTTTTCCGCGACATGCTCAGCGACCTGGAGCAGGCGGGCGGCGAGACGCGCCGCCAGCGCAAGCTCAGCGAGGAGGTGGTGGCCAAGACGGTGTGCCGCCACGCGGTCAAGGCCAACGACACGCTGGGCCTGGCCGAGCTGGAAAAGCTGGTGATCGACCTGCACCATTGCGCGCTGCCTTACACCTGCCCGCACGGGCGGCCGACGATGATTTATCTCGGCCGCGACGAGTTGGAGAAGAAGTTCGGGCGGGCGGGGTGAGTGACTGTAAATAGCCGCTGTTTTTTCACCACGAAGACACTAAGGCACGAAGGGAGGCGGTTTTGTTTTTAAATCACGCGGTACCGCTCCAACCAAAAAACCAGAAAACTAAACAACGGTATCCCTTCGTGCCTTAGTGTCTTCGTGGTGAAAACCTTATTTGCCAAAAACCTTGAAATACAACTCCCGGCTAATCCAGGCATCCGTGGCGGCGTATTGAATCTGGGCGGGCGTCAGCGTGGCGCGGCTCCAGTTGGTGACTTGGGCGCGCTTCGAGACGCGCGCGCCGAGATACATCGCGGCGAGGCTGCGCAGGCCGGTGGTTTTGATGCCCAGTTGGGCGGCGCTGACCGCGAGGTCGATCACGTTTTGCTCGCGGAAGGCGACGATTAGTTTGAGTTTGTGGAGGTCCTGGTTGACGGCCAGCCCGGATTTGATCAGCGCGGCGCTTTCCATGATGCCAACAATTTCCATCGGAAACCAATGCCGGTTGATTTGGAACAAATACACCGCGTGGCGGGTGGCGAGTTGCACCAGGGCGGGAAGATAGTGTTCGCCTTTGCGGAAGGCCGGGCGGGTCTCGGTGTCGAAGCCAATGACTTCCTCGTCCGCCAGGGCGCGACAGGCGGCCATGCAGGATTGGCCGGGGGCGATGACATGGATGGGGCCGCGGTATTGGGCCAGCGGCAGGGCCTGAATGGCGGCTTTGGTGATGGTTGGGACGTTACGGGGAACAGATGAAGAGTCTGGCATGGTAGTTATAATATGTTGGCAGCATAGGGAACTGACCGGCCAGCGTCACTGATTATTATCAGTTCCCGCTATTTTCACCACGAAGACACCAAGGCTGTTTTTTTAAACTAACCTTCGTGCCTTGGTGTCTTCGTGGTGAAAAAAATAAAAAAAACCTTGCACAAGACAGCCCGATTCCATATCGTTCCCTCCACCAAATGATTGACAAAGGTCATACAATAAGTACACTGCGCTCACGCGCTCACGCGCTCACGCGCTCACGCGCTCACGCGCTCACGCGCTCATTATGACTCTTGCCCCGACCTTTTAATTTCCCAGCCGAGTTTTGCCCACTCCATTCCCCATGCGGCAAAACCTTGGCGACAGTCTCTAACCTCTCCACGTCAGCGACCATTCTCACGGCAGGAGCAGTGTTTCCTACCTCGTGAGAGGCGTTTCTCACCTTGTGAGATAGGCTTCTCTCCCCGTGAGATGCTCGTCTCACGCCGAGAGATACGCTTCTCCCCTCGTGAGATTCCCGTCTCACGCCGAAAGATGCGCCTCTCACCTTGTGAGATTTGCGTCTCACACCGAGAGATAGGCTTCTCACCCCGTGAGATTCGCGTCTCACGCCGAGAGATACGTTTCTCACCCCGTGAGATGCACGTCTCACGCCGAGAGATACGCCTCTCACCGCGTGAGAACCCACACCTTCGGCGGTCATCCCGCCACTCTTAACCCCAAACCCAACCAATAAATCGAAAGTACCCATATGAATCGAACCGTAATCCATAACGTCAGCGTCAAAAAATACATCCATAAAACTTGGGACGGTATCTTTGACTTCTTCAACCAATACAGCGGCAACCTAGTCAACGTCCAAACCAAGACCGACCCCGGCCTCTCCGACGCCGACATCCTCGCCATCCGCGACACCAACACCGCCTACGGCCAGTTGAACCAAGCCATCGTCGAGACCGAAAAACTCCTCACTGCCCTGCGCGCCTTGCGGGTACAACTCCTCACCCAGCAAAACCTCGACCCCGTCCACGTCCCCGTCATCCAATACCTCGTTGACCTATTAACTTCCATCGAAGGCAAACGCGGCGGCTTGCTCTGGCAGGAAGACCGTTTAACCGACCGCATCTTCCGCAGCCCCAAATGCACCCAGGAAGATTACGACCTGCTCGGCATCAACTATAAACCAACCCCCAAACCCGACCCCGCCAAATCCATCGGCCGTATCTACCCCACCTTCACCGGCGGCAGCGTAACAGTACACTGGACCCTGCCGCGCGGCCTCAGCGATTCCCGCGTCAGCCGCAGCATCAACCACGAACCCTCTGTCGTCCTCTACCAAGGCAGCGAAAACCACCTCACCGACACCCACCCCGTCGCCCATCAAGCCCAAGTCTGGGCCTACACCCTCGAACCCCTCCTGCACGGCCAACTTTACGGCAAACCCATCACAGAAAAAATCATCGTCGGCACCGACATCGCCATCGAAGAGGAGAAAATCTAACAAAAACTCCGGCCACCAAGACGCCAAGGCGCGAAGGAAGTTTTTTTTAACAGGGAGATCATGGAGAACACGGAGATTATTTTTTTTAAAACCTTCATGAACTCCATGTTCTCCCGGTAAAAAATGCTTTGTGTTCTCTGCGTTCTTTCGCGGCCATTAAAAACTTCCAACCAACCAAACCAACAACAGAAAGCACCAACATGAACCCCAAACTAACCCTCCTAACCCTCTGCGCCCTCAGCGTTTGCTTCGCCGCCAAGCGGCTCGGAATCAGAGCGAGCGTGTATTTGCTCGCTTACTTCACCGCGTTGAATGTGCTCGCGCAGAACTTCGTCGTCACCTCCGACACCACCGTCAGCGGCACGCACTATGAAAACAAATCCACCGGCACCGCCGCCCTCACCAACCCCGGCGCCTGGACCTTCACCGGCAGCGACGTCACCCTCACCGGCGCCGCCGACAGCGGCAACGGCCGGGACGGCGCGCGCTTCACCGCCGGCGGCACGTTGAACTTCTCCAGCGGCACCATCAACGCCAACCGTTACGCCATCTATCTCTCCAACACCTCGGTGGCGGTGGTGGACGACACCATCATCACCACCAGCGCTGACAGTGGCTATGGCATTGATGTGACCAGCTCCAGCACCCTGACCCTGACCGGCGGCATCATCACCACCACCGGCAGCGCCGCGCGAGGGATTTATGTGTCCCAGCAATCCACCGCCACCGTGACCGACGCCACGATTGCGACCCACGGCGACAACGCCGCCGGCCTCTACGCCGTCGGCACCAGCGCGCTGACCGTGAATGGTGGCAGCGTCACCACCACTGGCACCAACGCGCACGGGTTTTATGTAGGGACGCAAGCCACCGTCACCGCGACCAATGCCGTGATTTCGACCAACAACGACAATTCCCACGGCGCCTATGTCGTCAGTAACGGCACCCTGACCCTGACCGGCGGCACCATCACCACCACCGGCAGCGCCGCGCGGGGGATTTATATGAACCAGCAAGCCACCGTCACCGCGACCGATGTCACGATTGCGACCCAGGGCGACAACGCTGCCGGCATCTACGCCACCGGCACCAGCACGCTGACCATGAATGGCGGCACCATCACCACCACCGGCAGCGAATCGCAGGGGATTTATGCGAGCGGTAGTCTCTTCCAACTCACCGTCACCAACATGGACATTATCACGCATGGCGATGCCGCTCGCGGTATCTATGACAACCGCACGTCCGAGTTCATTGCTGAAGACTTGCGTATCACCACCTACGGCGTCGGCTCTATCGGTATTGGTATCAATGGCGCGGTCAGGGAAGATGATACCGAGCCGGTCTCCAGCATTACCATCAACCGGACGACCATTGAGACGCACAATGCTTCCGGCATCGCCTCCGGCGGCGCGGACATCATGATGACATTGTCGGACGTGGATGTGCATACCACCGGCTCGGACGCCAGAGCGCTGGCACTAAGTACCGGGTCAACCGGCCACAATAAAACCGTCATCTTGAATCGCGTCAACTTCAACGCCGAGCAAGGGGCAGGGGTGTCGATTAACAAGGATAACAACCTTTATTCCGTGGAGGCCTTGCTGGCACATACCACCGACGAGACATACAACCTCACGGTGAACGACAGCACCATCAGCGGCATCGTCTCGATTGATATCTACTGCTACCGTAGTGGCACGACCGAAGACGGCGAGGTGGTCGTAATTAACATGCCCGTGGACTCCACCATCACCGCGAACAACAGCGACTTCACCGGCGACCTGATACAGACCGGCTCGTCCATTCATTCCGAGGTGAATTTCAACGCCGACTCCACCCTGACCGGCAACATCATCACCGGCAGCCACGCCGCGCTGACCGTGACGCTGAATGACAGCACCGTCACCGGCGACGCCATCACCCAGGATGACAGCGCCCTCGCCCTCAGCGGCAGCAACGGCGCCATCATCATCGGCAACCTCACCGCCAACGCCGATTCCACCATCGCCCTTACCCTCACCGGCAGCGACACCACCCTGACCGGCGACCTCACCGGCAACAGCGACAGCACCCTGGAGGTGACCATCAACGATGGCGGCACCATCACCGGCGACTTCATCGCCAACGACAACAGCAGCCTGAACCTCGGCATCAGCGAAGACAGCACCGTCATCGGCAATATCACCGGCAGCGGCAGCAGCACACTGGCCGTGACCGTCCACGAAGGCGGTGTCCTAACCGGCAATATCACCACCAGCGACGACAACATTACCACGGTCAACATCAGCGACGGCGGCACCATTACCGGCGACCTCACCGCCAGCGGCAACAGCGACCTGACCCTCGACCTCAGCGAGAACGGCACCGTCAGCGGCAATATCACCGGTACCGGCAGCAGCACACTAGACATAACCGTCAGCGACAGCGGCACTCTTGCCGGCAGCATCACCACCAGTGAAGACAACATTACCACGGTCAACATCAGCGATGGCGGCGCAATCATCGGCGACCTCACCGGCAGCGACAACAGCACTTTGGCCGTAACTGTCGGCGACGGCGGCACTTTAACCGGCGCTCTCAACGGCGACCAAGTAACCGTCACCGTGGATTCAGGCGGCAACGTCACCATCAACCAGGACTCCGACTTCAACTCACTGGCCAACAACGGCAACGTCACCGTTGACACCGGCAGCGTGATCATCACCAACCCCATCACCGGCAACGGCACCACCACCGTCAACGACAGCGGCAACCTCACCGCCAGCTTCGACAGCGGCAACGGCTCCCTGGTCATCAACCCCGGCGGCGGCGTCAACCTCACCCAAGACAGCAACCTCGGCACCATCAGCAACGACGGCGCCCTAAATGTCGGCGACTACCAAGTCAGCGTCAGCGACTTGGCAAACAACGGCACCATCGCCATCGCGGTCAACACCGACAGCGGCGCCCACGGCACCCTGCACGTCACCGGCACCAGCAGCGGCGCAGGCACCATCCACGTCAACAGCACCGGCGACGGCCAAGCCAACCCCAACGACGTGCTCGGCAACCTCGTCACCGGCAACGGCACCGCCAACTACACCTGGGACGAAGTGGACTGGGGCCTGGAAGAACTCATCGTCACCCCCAACCCCGACGGCACCATCACCGTCAAGGAAGACGGCACCAGCCCCGCCGGCGCGGTCTTGAACAGCGCCATCGCCGTCCAGCAAAGCATGTGGTTTGCTCAACAAAACAGCCTGCTCAAGCGTATGGGTGAACTGCGCTATGGAGCGCGGGCGTCCCGCCCGCCAGCGGACAAGGATGTCCGCGTTCCATACCATAGCCTCATCGAAAACATCTGGCTCAGAAGCTACGGCCAACAGCTAAACGTCGGCAGCCAAGTTTCAGGCAAAGCCTACGAACAACTCATCTACGGCGTGGACCTCGGCACGGATCACAAATTCACCATCAGCGCTGACAGTGACCTATACTTGGGCGTCTATGCCGGCTACGGCAGAAGCGACCTCGACTACCGCACCCCCGGCGCTGACGGTGAGATTAACAGCTACTATGGCGGCCTCTACGCCACGTGGTTACACAGCAGCGGCTTCTACATCGACGCCACCATCAAAGCCGCCAGTGTCGATAACAACCTAAAAGCCCCCCACGGCGACACCCAACTCAAAGCCAACTACAGCGACATCAACCTCGGTGGCAGCCTAGAACTCGGCAAAAAGTTCACCTTCGCTGATGCTTGGTTCATCGAACCCCAGTTCCAAGTCAACTACCTCCACATCCTTGCCGAGGATTACACCGCTGGCCCGATGACCATCAGCGCCC
>JAISDC010000181.1 GCA_031265105.1 Verrucomicrobiales bacterium | reverse complement strand
AACCTCGACGCCCTGCAACTCCGCATCGGCAGCGTGTTTGGCCGCACCATCAACCTCACCAACAGCGGCGCACTCCAGCCTTACGTCAAGGTCAGCGGCGTCGAAACCATCAGCAGCGGCGGCACCTTGCGCAACGGCTACCAACACATCCGCGCCAACACTGACGGTGCCAGAGCCGAACTCGGCGGCGGCCTCATCTGGCAACTCGACGCTAACAATCAACTCCACCTCGACTACGAAGCCTCCTTCGGCGACAAGTACGACAAACCCTGGGGACTGTCAGCGGGCTACCGTCACCAATTCTAAAGACCATTTGCACCACGAAGACACGAAGGCGCGAAGTTTTATTTAAAAAACACTTCGTGTCTTGGTGTCTTCGTGGTTCATCAATAAAAAATCTCCGCGTCTCCGCGCCTCCGCGGTTAACTCTTATTTAAAAAACACTTTGTGCCTTCGGGCCTTGGTGGTTAAAACATCGGTATGCCGGAATTACCCGAAGTCGAAACCACCCGCCGCGGCATCGCGCCGCATCTGGCTGGGCATAAAATCCTGAGCGTCAGCGTCCGCCAGGCGCAACTACGCTGGCCGGTGCCGACGGCCATTCGCCGCCTGAAAAACCAGCCGGTCGTCAGCGTCAGCCGCCGCGCCAAGTACCTGCTGATCGCCTTGCCCAAGGGCCATATCATCATTCACCTCGGCATGAGCGGCACCATTCGGGTGTTGCCGAAAAAGCTGCCCGCCGCCAAACACGACCATGTGGATGTGCTCCTCTCCAGCGGCAAGGTGCTGCGCTACACCGACCCGCGCCGCTTCGGCTGCTGGCTGTGGACGGCTGACCATCCTATGCGCCATAGACTCCTGGCCGGCCTCGGTCCCGAACCGCTGACGGCGGGCTTCTCCGCCGCCTACCTGCGCCGCCAGGCCCGCGGCAAACGCACCCCGGTCAAACCCTGGCTGATGGACAACAAAGTGGTGGTCGGGGTCGGCAACATCTACGCCAGCGAATCCCTGTTCCGCGCGGGTATTTCGCCCAAGCGCCGCGCCAGGTCGCTCACGCTGGACGAATGCCAAAAGCTCACCGTCAGCGTCAAAAAGGTCTTGCGCCAATCCATCAACCACGGCGGCACCACCATCAGCGACTTCCTCAGCGCCGAGGGCCGGCCCGGTCATTTCGTCCAAAAACTGCAAGTCTATGACCGCGCCGGGGAACCCTGTCGTGTTTGCGGCACTCCCGTCAAAAAACTCACCCAGGCCCAGCGCAGCACGTTCTACTGCCCGCGGTGCCAACACTGATGGTCATTGAACTCCAGCCGCGAAGGCGCCAAGGCGCGAAGTTTAATTTGAAAATCCTTTGTGTCTTAGTGTCTTCGTGGTGAACAAACAGTCTTTCCCTTCGCGCCTTGGCGACTTCGCGGCTGGAGTTCAATGCCCCGGAATCAGGCCGTGCCGCAAAATGCTTTTCCGCGCGCCGGCGCCGGTCAGGTAATGGATCACCGCCAGCGTCTCGCCGGTCGGCAGGCCGTTGGTGTAAAGATAAAGGCCCTGGATGAACGGGTAGCTGCGGCCCTCGATGGCGGGCAGCGTCGGCAGCAGGCCGTCCACGGGAATGATTTTCCGCCCGCGCGGGTCGGCCCGGAACAGCGACAGGCGCGTGAATTCAACCGCACCGTCAGCGGCGAGCCGCCGCGCCTCGGCGCGGGTGATTTGCCGGCGCGGGTCACGGTCGCTGACCGTGACCGCCAGCGCGTCGTAGGCGAAGGTGAACGGATGGAGCGTGACACCCCGCGCCTTGGCCTGCCTGAGTTCCGCCGCGTTCAGATAGCGCGGCATGAACAGCGCGGCCACCGTGCCGTCGAGCAGGTCCGGCAGCGTCGCGGACGATGACACCGTCAGCGGCGCCGCTGACGTTGACCGCAATTCTTCCCACAGCGACAGCGGCAGCAGTTCGTAACCGCCCACCGTCACCGCGCCCGCGGCGACAACCGGCGCCAGTGCCAGCGCCGCCAAGAATATCCTCAGCGTTTTACCAAGAGCACACGGAGGAATTGGAGGAAGGCTTTTGAGTAAACCAATCTCTTCTCCAATTCCTCCGTGTGCTCTTGGTAAAAAAAACATCACGGCGTCAGGAACGGCTGGGCCGCGCGCAGGTCTTTCACTGCGTGATACACCGCCAGATTGGCGGCATAGCGCAGTTCCACATAGCGTTCCGCCGGCACCCAGCAACGATAACTGACGACCATGGCCGCCGGCAGGAACTGGTCCACGCCCACCGTCAGCGCCGGCGCGGCCAGCACGCCGTCCGTGCCGGTGATGGCGGCGCTGACGCTGCGGATGACTTGCTCCGGGTCGTAAGTGTTGGGGATGGTGAGCGCGCCAGTCACCAATTTATTAGGGAACGAGTTGACCACCACCTCGCCGATGATTTTTTTGTTGGGAATCGACGTTAATTCGCCCTCGGCCGTGATCAGTTCGGTGACCGAGATGCGGATGGCCCGCACCACACCGCTGCAACCCGCGACGCTGATGGTGTCGCCCACGCGGAAGGGCCGCGCCAGCACCAGCACCACGCCCGCGCCGTAATTGGAGATGGTGCCTTGCAGCGCCAGAGTCAGGCCGAACGCGCCGCCGCCCACCGCCGCCACCAGCGGCGACACCGGAATCGACAGCAGCGCCGCCGCCAGGTACACCGCCAGCAGCCACACCGCCACCTTGACCACGCCGCCGAGGAACAGCGTCAGCGTCAGCTCCACCCGCTTGCGCTTCAGCACTCGCACCGCTGCCGCCGACAAGCGCCGGGCGATCAGCCACCCGGCCAGCAGCAACAGCAGCGCCCCGGCCAGCGCCAGCCCTTTGCGCGCCAGTTGCTCCATGCCCGCCTGCGTGGTTGGCAGGACGTAAAGCCGCTCCAGTTTCCCGATAAAATCCGACCAATATGTCATCATAATAATTGCGCGTATCCTGCCGCAAGCGCGCGCGGGTCTCAAGAGAGAATTGACGAATCGTCCGTCAGCGGGGATAGTGACCGGATGATGTTACCCGTGATTCCGCTGCTGGCCAGCGACGGCATCTTTTTCGCCTTCGAGCATTCCAACCCCGCCGGCAAGGGCGTGATTCTGTTGCTGATGATCGGCTCCATCTTCAGTTGGTCGGTGATGGTGAGCAAATTCCTCTACCTGCGCCGCGCCCGGCGGGAAAACCGCCTGTTCATCCGCCGCTACCGCAACTCGCGCGTCCCGCTCGACCTGTACCGCGACCCGCGCCGCTACGCGGTGTCACCGGCAGCGGCGGTGTACCGGGCCGGGGCGGCCGAGTTATCGTTCAATCTGCTGGGTTCCACCGAGGTGGATGAAACTTTCTCCGCGCGGCTGCAAACCGCCAGCCCGATTGACCGCGTCGCCATGTCCTCGGTGCGCTCGGCGCTGGAGCGCGCGGTCAGCGAGGAGGGGTTGAAGATGGAGGCGCAACTGATTTTGCTCGCCACCGCGGTCAGCGGCGCGCCGTTCCTCGGCCTGCTCGGCACGGTGTGGGGCGTGATGGACGCCTTCAGCGGCGTGGCCGTCGCCGGCCAGGCCAGCCTCGCCGCGCTGGCGCCGGGCGTCAGCGGCGCGCTGATCACCACGGTCACGGGGCTGGCGGTGGCCATTCCGGCGATGTTCGGCTATAATTTCCTCATCACCTCGGTCAGGGAAACCACGGTGGAAATCGAGAACTTCGCCGCCGAATGCCTGGCCGACTTCGAGCACAAATACCTGAGAACCCGCGGATGAAACGTTTCTCCCAACGGACGCGCGGCGGCGCGGTGCTGGCGGAGTTGAATATCACCCCGCTGCTCGACCTGTGCTTCGTGCTGCTGATTATTTTCATGATCACCACGCCGCTGATGGAGCAGTCGCTCGATGTCAAACTGCCGGAGGCCAAGGCCAATCCGGCCTACCAGCAGGACGCCAAAAACATCCTCAGCGTCACCGTCAGCGCCCGGGGCACCATCAGCGTCGGCCGGGACACCCTGCGCTCCCCCGGCGAGCTGGCCATCCTGCTGGCCAGGGAACTGCAAAAAAATCCCCAAACCGTCGTCGCCCTGCGCGCCGACCGGGATTTGCGTTATCAGGAACTGGTGGACGTGTTGGATGTCGTCCGGCGCTCCGGCGCGCCGCTGGGGCTGACCAATCTCCCTGAAGCCACAACCGCCAAATGAGCGCGCCCCATCAATTATCGAGAAAGACGTTGTGCTGGGTCAGCGCCGCGCATGTGCTGGTGCTAGTACTGGCGCTGTTGGTCGCCCATATTGTCGCGCCCACCCCGGCGCCGCCAAAATTACTGCTGGTCAACCTCGGCCAGCCTGACCACACCAACCCCGCTGACGGTGAGGCAAGCGCGTTGTCGCGCGGCCCCGCCGTCCAAGCCCCGCCCCAGTCACCGGCAGCGCCACCGCCGCCAGTCACGCCCCAACCGCCGCCAGCAGCGCCGCCGGTTCCCGTCGAGCCACCGTCAGCGCCGGCCCGCGACGATTTCCCGACCGCGCCGCCGCCGGTCAAACCCAAGCCCGCCAAGCCGAAGCCGACACAAGTCAAGGTTGACCTTACCAAGCCGGTCACGCGCAGCGCCAAGCCGCCCGGCGTTGCCTCGACTAACGCCTCATCCACCGTCAGCGGGCGCGCCGCCGGACGGATTGAGCGCTCGCTGTCCAGCGCCATCAGCGGCCACCCCGCCGCCGGCGTTCCCGGCGGCAGCAAAACCGGCACCGACGGCTCGCCCGGCTCCCCCGACGGTCATCCCAACGGCGACTGGTATCGCACGCTGATTAAAAACACCCTGGAACGCCACTGGCTCAAACCGTCGGCGGACAACCCCAACCTGACGACCACCATCAAAATCAAAATCCTGGCCGACGGCGCCATCCAGTATCTCGGCATGACCGGCAGCTCCGGCGACACCGCCATGGACCGTTCCGTCATCGACGCCGTCCGCGCGGCGGGCCGGATGTCCATGCCGCCGCCGGCCGGTTTTCCCAAGCCTTACGAGGACACCGTCATCTTTCGCCTGAAAAGTGATTGAAAATTTGGGCAAATTGGCGCGGTGCCGCGCAACTCAACAAACTTCCTCCCCCTCATCGGAATCGCATGACAAAAGTGTAATTTGACCTGCCGGCCAGCCGTGGCAGAATAGCGGCATGCAACTGACTTACTTCGGCCACTCCTGTTTCTCCGTCGCGGCGAGCGGCCGGACGCTGTTGTTCGACCCGTTCATCACGCCCAACCCGCTGGCCGCGCACATTGATGTTGACACCGTCAGCGCCGATTACCTGCTGCTCTCGCACGGCCACGCCGACCATCTCGCCGACGCCGCGGCCATCGCCAAACGCACCGGCGCCACGGTCATCGCCCCCTTCGAGGTCGGCAACTGGATCGCCGGGCAGGGCGTCGCCACGGTCCGGCACATGAACCACGGCGGCCGGGCGAGCTTTGATTTCGGCACGGTCAAGCTCACCAATGCCATCCACTCCAGCTCCCTGCCCGACGGCTCCTACGGCGGCAACCCGGCGGGCTTTCTGGTCACGGTCAGCGGCGAAAGTTTTTATTATTCCGGCGACACGGCGCTGACGCTGGACATGCAACTGATCGGCGAATCCGCCCGGTTGCGATTCGCCGTGCTGCCGATCGGCGACAACTTCACGATGGGGTGCGAGGACGCGCTGACGGCGAGCCGGTTCCTCCAGTGCGACCAGATTGTCGGCGCGCACTACGACACCTTCCCGCCCATCAAAATCGACCACGCCAGGGCCGTCGCGCTGTTCCAGCAGGCCGGCAAAACCCTGCACCTGCCGGCAATCGGCGGCCGCCTGGACTTCTAACCCATCAACCGCGCCAACCATGAAACTGCTCGTCGTCGAGGATGACAAAAAAATCGGCTCCTTCATCGCCAAGGGTCTCAAGGAAAACGGCTTCGTCGTTGACCTCGCCGCCACCGGCACCGACGGCCTCCACCTGGCCGCCACCGTGCAATACGACGCCGCCGTCCTCGACATCATGCTGCCCGGCCTGGACGGCATCACCCTGCTGGAAACCCTGCGCGCCAAGCGCGTCACCATGCCCGTGCTCATCCTCAGCGCCCGGCACACCGTTGATGACCGCGTGCGCGGCCTGCAAGCCGGCGGCGACGATTACCTCACCAAACCCTTCTCCTTCACCGAGCTGCTGGCGCGTATTCAGGCGCTATTGCGGCGCTCCACCGTCATGCCCGACTCCCAGACCCTGACCGTCAGCGACCTGCGGCTCGACCTCCTCAAGCGCGAAGCCACCCGCGACGGCCAGCACATCCCGCTGCAAAGCAAGGAATGCGCCCTGCTCGAATACCTGATGCGCAACCAGGAGCGCATCGTCACCAAGACCGCCATCCTGGAAAACGTCTATGACTACAACTTCGACCCGCAGACCAACGTGGTGGACGTGCTGATTTGCCGCCTGCGCAACAAGATTGAAAAAGACTTCCCTAACAAACAAACCCGCATCCGCACCATTCGCGGCATGGGCTATGTCCTGGACAGCGCGCAATAAACTCGGCCTCGGCCTCAGCCTGCGCCTGTCGCTGTGGTACGGCGTCCTGATCGCCGCCGTCCTGCTCATCGTCAGCGGCGTCACCTACCTCTCCATGCGGCGCTTCATCCAGGAGCGCGAGGTCGCCTACCTCAAGGCGCGCGCGACCGAATACCAGCACTGGCTTATCCAAGGCGGCCTGCCCGCCTTGCAGGCGCGCTTCAACGACCTGCAAAACCAAGAAAAGGACGGGTTCTTCCTGCGGCTGATCGAGCCGCCCAACCAGCTCATCTTGCACAATAACCACATCCCGAAAGCCATGCTGACCCCGGAGCAAATCCACCAAATCCCCACCAGCCCGCAAATCTTCATCCGCAGTCAGTGGACGTTCTACACGCTGAAAATCAACGACCGCATCATCCTGCAAGCCGGCAAAAACTCCAACGAAGCGGCCCTGGTGCTCGACCAACTCGAGGCCATCTTCCTCAAAATCATCCTGCCGCTGATCTTCGCCACCCTCATCGGCGGCGCCGTCATCACCTACCGCACCACCCGCCCGTTGCGCGACCTCAACGCCACCATGCAACGCATCCTGCAAGACGGCGCCCTCGACACCCGCGTCCCCTTGCGCCCCGCCGACCCGGAACTCGGCTCACTGTCAGCGCTCTTCAACCGCCTGCTGGAAAAAAATTCCCGCCTGATGCAACTCATGCGCGAATCCATCGACAACGCCGCGCACGACCTGCGCACCCCGCTCACCCGTCTGCGCAACGCCGCGGAAGCCGCCCTCAGCGGCCATAAAACCGCGGAGCAATTGCGCGAGGGCCTGGCCGACTGCCTGGAAGAATCCGAGCACGTGCTGAAAATGCTGGCCGTCACCATGGACGTCGCCGAGGCCAAAACCGGCAGCCTGCCCCTCGCCATCACCGCCGTCAACCTGCATGCCGTCTGCGCGCGCGTCATCGAGCTATACGACATCATCGCCGAGGAAAAAAACCTCCGCGTCACCCTGGCCGGCGCGGCGCAAATCAACGTGCAAGCCGACCCCGTCCGCCTCCACCAAGTCATCGCCAACCTGTTGGACAACGCCATCAAATACAGCCCCGCCGACCGTGACATCACCCTGACCGTCACGCGCGACAGCGGCCACGGCATCCTCACCGTCAGCGACCACGGCCTGGGCATTGCCGAGCAAGACCTGCCGCGCATCTGGGACCGCCTGTTCCGCGCCGACAACAGCCGCAGCCAGCGCGGCCTCGGCCTCGGCCTGAGCCTGGTGCAAGCCATCATCCAGGCCCACCACGGCACCATCAGCGTCGCCAGCAAACTCAACGAAGGCTCCACCTTCACCCTGAAAATTCCCCTCTCGTAGCGGGGAAACTCCCGCGAAAAAACTGATAAAAAAACTTGCGTTTACGCGGCGATTAACATAATGTGATATTTGTTATCGGCGTCAGTTGACGGTGACCACTGAAAAAACATGGGTGGTTTAACCAAAGTGAAAAACCGGTAACTCGCTGAAGATGATTGACATGGGTCATAAACTAAATACGCCGCGCTCACGCGCTCACGCGCTCACGCGCTCACGCGCTCACGCGCTCACGCGCTCACGCGCTCACGCGCTAACGCGCTCACGCGCTCCAGGGCATGAGACTTGCCCCGACTGCCTGATTTCTTCGCTGAAGTTCGCCC
>JAISDC010000080.1 GCA_031265105.1 Verrucomicrobiales bacterium | reverse complement strand
TTTTGGCGCATTATCGCCGTTTATGAAAATCACACCGCTACTGTGGCTGGCACTGACAGTCAGCCTGACGCTGGTCGCCACCGTCAGCGGGCAGGATAATTCCACCATCGCCGGGCCGCCGACCACGGCGGATTACGCCACCGACGGGCCGGTCAAAATCCGCTTCTCGTCCTACGCTGAACGTGACTTCCCCGGCGCGGAGACGAAACGTTTTCAGGACGGTCGCTTCGATTACGTCCGCTCTCAGGAGCCAGCCGGCCCGCTGTTGCTTAATGTGCCGAAGGGCGGACGCTCCGGGTCATACGTGGAAAAACTCGCCAAGATTGACGCGGACGAGGGCTTCGTTTATGTGCCGGGCGAGACGGTGAAAATCCACGTCACCGTCAGCGGCGCGCCGGCGGAGGTCACCGTCAGCGGGCAACTCATGGGGCGCGGAAAGACCTTCACCGTCAGCGGCACGCAGACGCTTGATTGGCCGCTGGCGGCGGCGGGTGGCAAGGACGATTTCGAGTTGTACCAAGTCGAGGCGAGACAAGGCGGTCGCGTGGTGGCGCGGCGCGGTTTCCTCGCGCAACTGCCCACCGGCGACATCGTGCCCATCCGCGACACGCGCGGCACGCTCGGCTGGGAGTTCATCGAGTGGGGCTGCTCGCCGTTCGATTATCTGTGCGGCTTCCCCGTCGCCGAGCGCGACCAGTACACGCCCAAGCAATTCAATCGTAATCACATGATGGGCGGCCGGTTCGACCCGCGCCTCGAGCCGTGGAACTGGGTGACTAACACGTTCGCGCCCGACATGCCGATTTACGGCGTGCGCGTCAGCGACTGGAGCCGGGATTTGTTCGCGCAACCGTACACCGAGTACCCGTATTGGTGGCAATACTTCGGCGCCGGCTTGCAATGGCGCGCGGACAGCTGGCGCTGGGGCGAGTTCAACGAGTTCGACCTGGAGCGCAGCCTTGTCGGCATCAACAACCAGCACAAGCGCGGCGAGGCGTGGGGCACCGGCGCGCCCGCCTGGCCCTCCTCGCCCTACGCCGCCGCCAATGACGGCCTCCTCGCCAACGGCGCGCACTTCCGCGAATGGCTCGCCGCGTTGTATTACGTCGCGCAAAAAAAATTGTGTGAGATGCGGCCGGGCATCAAGACCATCCTCGCCGAGGCTGACCATTGGAACGAGCGCGACAACGGCCCGTCCCCCATCCACCCGCGCATCATCCAGACCTACCTTGATTATTTACGCGCGAAAAATCTGCCGCACGACGACCTCGACGCCGCGAAAAACTCCGCCGAACTTGCCGCGCTCCTGCAACCCCGGCAACCCACGCCGCGCGGCCAGCACTTCCGCTACTGGAACTCCTACCAAATCAACTTGCGCGGACGCCAGTACATTTGGGAGGCGTCGGTCAAGGCCGGCATGGAAGTCAACGGCTGGACCAAAGTGGACTGGCGGTTTGGCAACGGCCTGATGGGCGAGACCATCGGCTTCGTCGGCCAAGGCTGGTACAACTTCGTCACCCGCGACCTCGAAATCGAGAGCGCCCCGTGGGTGCGCTACGCGGCGGACACCGGCTGGGATTACCACCACTGGCTCAGCGGCAACTACCGCTTCCCCGCGCAATCCTTCGCCCGCGCCGGCGCGCTCTACGGCATCCGCATCCTCAACCAAGACGCTTACAATGAGTCGCCCCCGCACCTGCGCCCCGACCATTTCAACCTCTTCCACACCGTTATCTTCAAGGAGAACTGGTGGTACGTCCCGCGCACCGCCGCCGAGCACGGGCGCATGTTCATCCCCACCTCGTTCATGCACTACTACGACAACAACGGCAAAGTGCAGCGCGTCGTCAACTGGGACCTCGACGACATCTACCGCTCCAGCCAGGCATCCACCATCGGCGGCGGCGACGAGCATACGCCGGGGCCGGAGTTGCACGCCATCCTGGACCACCGCCAAGTCAGCGAGGGCGTGACGATGGAACGGCCCCTCGGCTTCGTCGGCGTCATCAGCAGCGCGCGCACCGCCGACCTTGCGCGGGGCACGGAATTTCTTTTCAACATGCTGCCCGGCTTCACCAACGTCGCCCCGTGGGATTGGTTCTTCGAGTCGCTGGCGGACTTCGGCGTCTCCATCCCCGCTTATGTTGACGCTGACAATCTCGACCTGCTGCCGCCGGACGCCAACCTCATCTTCGCCCCGCGCAAGGACGGCAAGGGCCACGCCATCATCAGCGCCCGCGTCGCCGGCAAACTCATTACCGCCCCGTGGCAGCCGGGCGACCGCGCCGTCATCGCCCGGTTCGCCGCTGACATTCAGGCCGCCGCCGGCGAGCCGGTGACGTTCAGCGCCGGCGCCACCGGCTTCGCGCTCACCTTCCGCAACAACCGCGCCCTCGTCTTCGTCGAGAACAAACGCAACGAATACGTCGCCAACTCGCCTAGCACACGCGACAACACCGTCAACCCGCCCGACGAACAACCGCGCGACGCCACCGTCAGCGTGGTCGTGCCGTTCGCCGCGCGCGGCGCGCAAGTGTGGGACTTGACCGGTTTCCTGCCGGTGCCCAACGCGCGCGTCAGCGGCGACCGCGTGACCTTCACCGCGAAATTGCGCGCCGGCGACGGGCGCCTCTACGCCGTCGTCTCGCCCGCCGGCGCGCCGAAGCTGCCGCCGTTGCGAATCCCGCCGCCGCGCCCCGCCCAAGCCGAGCTGGGCAAATTCATCGTGCCGTGGATGGACACCGCGTATGAAAAAGTCGCCTACCGCAACGCCATCCTCGCCGACCAGCCCAAGCCCTACGCGCCGCGCAACTACACCATGCTCGCCGAGGTCGCCCCGTCAGCGCCCGCGCCCGCGCGCGTCGCCAAGTCACCGTCCGCGTCGCTGCAACTCACCGGCGGCGCGCCCATCTTGAAACACATCGCCCCCGCCGCCGCCATCGTCATCGGCGACCAAGCGCCAGCCGCTGTTCGTGACGCGGCGGAAAAACTCTCCGTCGTGCTCAAGAAAAACGGCGGCGCGGGAAAAATTTTCACCGCCGCCGAATTTCAGGCGCTGCCCGTGAACGACAGCGGCGCGTGGCACCTCATCGCCATCGGCACCGTGTGGGACAACGAGCTGTTGCAGCGCTTCAACGACCCGTGGACGCTCGACCGCGACTGGTACTACGGCCGCCTCGGCAACGAGCCGGCGTGGGATTGGATGCCGCGCGGCGGCTACACCGTCGGCTTCGTCGGCGACTTCGCCGCTGACGATGACGGCGTCGGCAACGTCGTCGTGGACCGCTCCTCGTTCATGTGGGAAGCCCGCTGCCGCGCCATTGACGACGAGAACAAACCGGAAGACCAACGCCCGCTGCGCCTCATCTTCCGGCTCACCGGCAGCGGCGTCGCCGGCGTGTTGAAAGCCGTCAAAGCCTTCGCCGACGCCGGCCTGCTCAACGGCACCATCGCCGGCCAGCGCGCCCCGTCCGGCGAAGCGCGTTACACCCTGACTCCGGAGCGGCTGTACGACACCCTGCCGCTGACCGTCCCGCTGACCGTCAACACCGCGGACGGTCACACCCTGACCTACCTCGGCTGGAACCAGCCCGACGCCGAGTTTTACGACAGCTTCTATTCCAAGACCGGCATCCCCGCGCAGAAAATCTACCGCGTCAAATACGTCCCCGAATGGGGTTTGACCAATTTCGCCGCCGCCCCGCACCGCGGCAGCACGCGCTACGAAGTGTGCGTCCTTGATTTCGCCACCCCCGCCGCCGCCGAAGCCGCCGTCGAAAAACTCGCCGCTGACAGTAACCGCGAGCCGCTGACCATCGGCCACGCGGCGGCGCGACAAGCCAAATACGGCGCGCTGATAGTGGCCCAGGGCCACCGCGTCATCACCGAAAGCGCCCCCGCCCCTTGGGGCCAGGCGCTGCTGGAGGAATTTTTGAAAGGAAATCCTGCTCCAACAACTCCATGACCGCTTGGTAAAAATGGCCTTAACTTTGTACCCCTGCTGATGAATATTTGCTTATGAAAACTACCCTGACCCTGCTCACCGTGCTGATGATGACCGTCACCGTCAGCGGGCAAGATAATTCAACCATTGCCGGGCCGCCCGCCGCGGCGGATTACGCGGCGGATGGGCCGGTGAAAATCCGCTTCGCGTCTTATACCGAGCGCGATTTCCCCGGCGCGGAGACGGTGCGGCGCCCGGACGGGTATCTTGATTTCAAGAAACGCGCCGATGGCAGCGCGCCGCTGTTGCTGAATGTGCCCAAGGGCGGGCGCGCCAAGTCTTACGTCGAGAAACTCGCCAAGATTGACGCGGACGAGGGGTTTGTGTATGTGCCGGGGGAGGTGGTGAAAATTCACGTCACCGTCAGTGGCGCGCCGGCGGAGATCACCGTCAGCGGGCAGCGGGCGGGGCGCGCGGAGACCTTCAGCGTCAGCGGGTCGCGGACGTTCGATTGGCCGTTGGCGGCGGCGGGCGGGGCGGATGATTTCGAGTTGTATCAGGTCGAGGCGCGGCAGGGCGGGCGCGTGGTGGCGCGGCGCGGGTTCGTGTCACTGCTGCCGGATGGCAATACGCTGGCGGTCAAGGACACGATGGGCACGCTCGGCTGGGAGTTTATCGAGTGGGCGTACTCGCCGTTCGACTTGGTGTGCGGGTTCCCGGAATCGTTCCGCAAGACCATCCCGGCGGAGCGTTTTAACAAGAACCATCGGCCCGTCGGCGGCAAGTTTGACAACCGCCTGGAGCCGTGGAACTGGGTGGCGGATGCGTTCGCGCCGGATTTGCCGAAGTACGGCATCCGCGTGCTGGATTGGCAGGGCGACCCGTTCGCGCAACCTTACACCGAGTGGGTGCGCTGGTATCATTATTTCGGCGCGGACTTGGCGTTGTGGCAGGGGAGTAGCTGGCGCTGGGGTGAGTTCAATACCAACGACATCGAGCACCGCATGGTGGATGAGTCGCGCAAGCCGTCGTTCGGCAACGGGGAGAAAGGCTGGCCCGCCGGTTATTACCTCGCGGCCAATGACGGGTTGTTTCCGAACGGGATGCATTTCCGCGAGTGGCTCGGCCAGATTTTTTACGCGGCGATGAAACAGGCGTGCGCGGCGGAACCCGGCAAGAAAACGCGCATCGCCGAGGCGGACCATTGGAACGACCGCGACAACGGGCCGTCGCCGATTCACCCGCGCATCATCCAGTCGTACCTCGATTATTTGCGCGCGAAGCAGTTGCCGCATGACGACCTCGACGCCGCGCGGAATTCCGGCGAGCTGGCGGAGTTGTTGCAGAAGAGCGGGACGCCGGAGCGGCGCAAGCATTATGAGTTTTGGAACGCTTATCAGGTGAATTTGCGCGGGCGGCAGTATGTTTGGGAGGCGGCGGTGAAGGCGGCGATTGACGTTAACGGTTACCCGAAGGTGGACTGGATGTTCGGCAACGGCTTGGTGGGCGACTATCTGGTCATCGAGGGGCAGGGGAGTCCGCAGCGGGTGAAGCAGGATTACGAGGTGCAGAGCGCGCCGTGGGTGCGGTATGAGTTTTCGACCGACTGGGATTATATGCACTGGGACACGGGCAGCTACCGCTTCGCCGGCCAATCCATCGCGCGCATGGGCGCGCTGCTCGGTCAGCGGATTTTGAACCCGGATGTGTACAACGAAAAAGTGCCGCACGGTGACCCGAAGACGCGCACGGACGCGCGTTTCTCTTGCTGGCACATGCCGCAGACCGCCGCCGAGCACAACCGGATGTTTACTTACGACTCGTTCATGCATTACTACGACGCCAACGGTCGCGTGCAGCGGTTGGTGAATTGGGATTACGACGATACGTACCGCAATAGCTGGCTGAACAGCCTAGGCATTCTCATCGACACCACGCCCGGCGCCGAGGCGCACGCGATTCTTGACCACCGGCAGGTGAGCGAGGGCGTGACGATGGAGCGGCCCATCGGCTTCGTCGGCGTGGTGTCCAGTCCGCGCACCGCTGACATTGAGAAAGGCACGGAGTTTATCATTCGCAAGGACACGTGGGCGTGGTTTTTCGAGACGCTGGTGGATTACGGCGTGTCGCTGCCCGCGTTCGTGGACGCCGCCGCCGTGGATTTGCTGCCGGATGACGTGAATTTGATTTACGCGCCGCGCAAGGACGGGCAAGGGAAGGATATCATCAGCGCCCGCGTCAACGGCCAGATGCTCACGCGCCCGTGGCGGCCGCGCGACCACCAGGTCGCCGCCGAGTTCGCCGCCGCGGTCAATGAGGCCGCCGGCCGGCCGCTGACGTTCAGCGACCCGATAACCACGGGCTACGCCTTCGTCTTCCACGGCAACCGCGCGCTGGTGCTCGTCGAGAACAAGCGCGAGGAGTTTGTCGCCGAGGCGGTCGGCACGCAAACCACGCCGAACCCGCCGCATGAGCAGGCGCGCGTCACCACCGTCAGCGTGGCGCTGCCGTTCAACACGACGGGCGCGCGGGTGTGGGACCTCACGGGCTTTTTGCCGGTGCCGGGCGTCAAGATCAGCGACGGGCGGGTGGAGTTCGCCGCGCCGTTGCGCGCGGGGGACGGGCGGATGTATGTGGTCATCCCCGCCGCCGGCACGCCGCCGCTGCCGGTGAAGAAAGAGAAAGCCGCGTGGGCGCAAGCCGGTCTTGACCAATTCATTGTGCCGTGGATGGACACCGCGTATGAGAAAGTCGCCTACCGCAACGCCATCTTCGCCAACCCGCCGCGCCCTTACGGCCCGCGCAATTACACGATGCTCGATGCGGCGGCACTGTCAGCGCCCGCGCCCGTGCGCGTCGGCAAGGCACCCGCGCCGCCGCTGGCGGTGCAGGGGAGCGCGCCGATTTTGAAAATCATCGCGCCCGACGCGGTGGTGGTGGTCGGTGAACAAGCGCCGGACGGGATTAAAGCAATCGCCGCGCAACTGGCCGCCGCGCTCAAGAAAAACGGCGGCGCGGGAACCATCTTCACCGACGCCGAATTTCAGGCGCTGTCGGTGAGCGACAGCGGCGCGTACCACATCCTCGCCGTCGGCACCGTGTGGGACAACGACTTGTTGCGCCGCTTCAACGACCCGTGGACACTTGACCGCGACTGGTATTACGGACGCCTCGGCAACGAGCCGGCGTGGGACTGGATGCCGCGCACCGGTTACACCGTCGGCTTCGTCGGCGACTTCGCCGCTGACGATGGCGCCGTCGGCAACGTCAGCGTGGACCGCTCCTCGCTGATGTGGGAGGCGCGCTGCAAGGCGCTCGACGACCAAAACCCGCCGGACAAGCAAATGCCGTTGCGCTGGTTCTTCCGCATCACCGGCAGCGGCTTGCTGGGCGTGCAAAAAGCCGCGCAAGCCTTCGCCGACGACGGCCTGCTCAACGGCACCCTGCCCGCCGTCGCGCCGACCGGCGACTCGCGCTACACGCTGACGCTGGCGCAATTATTCGGCAAGTTTCCCATCAAGGTGCCGCTGACGGTGACCGCCGCCGACGGTCACAAGCTGGCGTATCTCGGCTGGAACCAAGCCGACGCCGAGCAGTACGACGGTTTTTACTCCAAGACCGGCATCGTCGCGCGAAGAATCCTCCGCGCCAAGTATGTCCCCGAATGGGGCATGACCAACTTCCCATCCTCCCCGCACCGCGCCAGCACGCGCTTCGAGTTGTGCGTCATCGAACTCGCTGATGCTGACGCCGCCAAAACCGCCGCCGCGCGACTGGCTGCCGACGGTAGCGAAAAACTCACCATCAGCGGGCAACCCGGTTACCGCGCCAAATACGGCGCGCACGTGGTGACGAAGGACAATCTGTTAATTCTCGAAAGCGCGCCGGAGCCGTGGGGCCGCGCGCTGGTGGAGGAATATTTGAAAGGTAAATAATCATGAAAAACAGCACTGGTATTATATTGATTTGCGGCTTGCTGACGCTGGCCGTCTTTAACACACCGTCAGCGGCGGGGCGGCAACTCGCTTATGACGGCGGCATCGTGGTTGACCACGGCGACCCCGGTTACACGGAAGGCGGGGCGTGGGAAACTGTTACCGGCAATTATTACACCGCCGGGCAAAGTTGGACGGATGTCCGCGCCTCCGGGCAGGACGGCGCCTGGGCCAAGTGGACGCCCGATGTTCCGAAGGCGGGAAAATATCGCGTCTATTTCTGGCATGTGCCGTGCGGCGATAACAACGCGACCATTGAAATCGCGCACAACGGCCAGACCGAAACCATCAGCAAGGACTTGGAAGGATGGCACTTGGGCTGGAGCAGCTTGGGGGATTATGATTTTGTCCCCGGCGAAAATGATTTCGTCAAAATCACCCGTGGCGGGAAAAAGCTGCTGGTGGATGCCGTCAAGTTCCTGCCGGTGGAAAATATCCGCCCCATCGCGCCGCTGCCGCCTTATCCAAAACCGGACGGCTCGGTGCCCCGTCTGGACGCGCGGGGCAATTTATTGCTGAGCGGCCAGCCGTATCTGCCGCTGTATCAGGAGCTGGAGGAGAGCACCGTCGCCAAGCCCGAACTAATCCCCACCTTTGATGAAACTTTCGATATCGCGCTCGCGCAGGGCGTCAACACGGTGGGCGTCACGCTGATGTGGAAACATTTTGAGCCGGAGGAGGGGCAGTATGATTACCGCGTCATCGACGCGCTGATTGAAAAGGCACGCGCGCGGAATATGCACCTCAATCTCGTGCTCTTTTTCGCCTGGCGCAATTTGCAAAGTTATTTCGTGCCCAACTACATCATGAAGGACAAGGAGAAATATCCGCCGATTAAAAAGCCGGACGGCAGCATCGGCAACAATTACGTCCAGTCGCCGTTCGACGACGCGTTGCGCGAGGCCGAGACGAAGGCGCTGGTGGCGCTGTTCCGTCGCGTGAAGGAAAAAGACCCGGACCATCAGGTCGTCATCATGGCGCAGTTGGAGAATGAGATGTCCGGCCTGCGGGATTACTCGGAAGTCGGGATGCGGGCTTGGCGCGAGCCGGTGCCGCCGGCATTGATGGATTTTTTGCAAAAAAACGCGGGGAAAAACAGTCAGTGGTTGCGCGATTTGTGGAACCGCAAGGGCAACAAAACCGCCGGCACCTGGGACGAGATTTTTAGCGAGGACGGCAGCCGGTTGTTCGGCGCGTGGACGTTCGGCCGCTACGTCGAGCAAGTCGCCGCCGCGTTGAAACAGGAACTGCCCATCCCGCTGTATCAAAACGCCTGGGCCGGCGAGTCGCCCAGTTATTACAGCTTCATGGATGTCCTGCATGCGGCGGCGCCGAGCCTGGACGGCATGGGGCCGGACGCCTACGGCCACCATGAGAAATGGGAGAAGGAAGTCGGCTGCTCGGTGCGGCCCTGGAACCATCTGTTCATCGCCGAGCAACATCACTCGGCGAGCACCTGGTGGCGGGCGCTGGCCAACTACAACGCCATTATCAGCGGCGAGTATTACGGGGTCGAGGGGCTGGACTGGCTGTGCATCACCGAGACCAACCGCCTGGCCACGGAGATGATGCCGCTGCTGTGCGCCAAGCGGGGCACCGGCAATTTGCTGGGATTCTTCCAGGGCCGCCGCATGGCCGGGGAACAGTGGAGCGAGTATTTTCAAGACCTCAAAATCACCTACACCGCCACCGTGCGCCCGCATACTTGGAACCAGTTCGACAAGGAAAATCCCGCGCCCAGCGAGGAAATCAACAACATCACCGGCGGGGAACTGGACGGCTGCGGCATTCTGGTGGCGATGGGCAACGGCGAATATATCGCCACCTCCACCCGCATTGACCTGACCCTGGCCTATCTCAACGGCGGCCCCATCAAGATTGACCGGGCTGAACAAGGGCATTTTGAAAACGGCGTGTGGAAGACGGACGGCCCCGCCGAGGTCGTGCGGGAACCGGAAAGCGCGCGCCTGAAGTTTCCCACGGCGAACAAGCAATACGGGCAAATCCGTTTCCATCTCGCCAGCACGGCCGCCAATCCCGCCCAAGTCTTCGAGGCGGAAAAAGGCGACCTCCTCAAGTATTGCATCCTCGAATATGACCGCGACGCTTCCGGCGCGCTGTTCGTGGCGCGCATGGGCCGCGACGGCGATGGGGTGGAAATTCCCACCGCCGCTGACTTTGAGGCCAGGTCGCTCACCGTGCGTTACGCGGCGGAAGGCCCCTGCCAGACCGACCTCATTATCAGCGGCACCAAGGCCGGCACGCTCGACTTCCCGGCCACTGGCTCGGCCACCGCCTGGTGGGAAGTCACCCAAAATATCACCGTGCCCAAAGGCGCGACGCTGACGGTGCAGTGGAACAAAGGCCCACGCAGCGGCCAGCGCGGGCCGAGCATCGATTGCGTCATTCTCTCCGCCGAGGAAATCAACCCTTGAGCCATTGGCCAAACTCCCCATGAATCTGCTCAACGAAATCAAGGTCTTCCTGTCGCACCCGCGCAATATGCGGGTGCTGCTGCTGGCCAATTTCATTTTCGCGCTCGTCATCCCCATCGTGGACCTGTTCGTGGTGGCCTACGTGATGCGCTCCTCGCACAACAACATGCGGGTCGTGATGATTTACCAAGTGGCCATGTTCACCGGGATGCCGGTCACCTTTTTTCTGAACAGCCTGTTCTTGCGCCTCCTCGACATCAAATATCTGTTCAGCATCGGCATCCTGCTCTGCCCGGTGGCGATGGCGACCATCATGGCCATGCCGGAAGTGGCCATCGGCGGGCTGGTCGGTTCCGGCCTGATGATGGGCGCGGCGTTTGGCATCTATTGGGCCAATCGCGATATCCTGACACTCAACTGCACCGACGACGAGAACCGCAATTATTATTATTCCATGAACACAGTATTCGCCACCCTGTGCGGTTTGGTGGTGCCGGTTTCCGTCGGCTGGTTCATCACTTGCAGCGCGCAGTACGGCTGGTTTGGCAGCGGCACGACCCCGGCCTACCGCGTGCTGACCGTCCTGGCGCTGCTGCTGGCGGGCCTGTCGTCATGGATAATTTGCCGGGGCCGCTTCGTCAATCCGCCCCGCACGCGCTTTGTGTATTTCCGCTACCACCCGATGTGGTACCGGGTGATGGCGCTGTCCTCCCTGCGCGGCCTCAGCCAGATTTTCAACTCGCCGATCCCGGTCATGCTGGTCGCGCTGCTGCTGGGCGGCAAGGAAGGCGTGCTCGGCACCTTGCAGACCGGCGGCACCGCCGTCACGGTAATCGGCATGTATCTCATCGGGCGCCTGACGCGGACCGGGCACCGGCTCGGGCTGATGATGACCGGCCTGGGCCTGTTTCTGTTCGCCGCCATCTCCAACGCCGTGCTGTTCAACGTGGCCGGGGTGATTATCTACGTGTTCTTCCAAATGCTGGGCAACCCGATTGTGGAAAACACCGTGCTGCTGGTGCAAATGCGCGCCATCAATGTCCTCGAAAAAAAGGAGCGGCGCAACATCCTGGCCTACCTGTTCAGTGTGGAATTTAGCATGTGGGCTGGGCGGCTCTTCGGCGGCCTGCTGTTCATCGCGGTCGTGACGTTTTCGGAAATCCTGGCCCTGCGCTACGTGCTGCTGGCCATCGCGTCGCTGCAAGCCTGCGCTTATCTCTTCGGCAAAAACATCCTGCGAACCTGCGACCGACTGGACGCGGAAGCCGCCGCGCCGCTGAGTCAGACGCCATCAATAAATTTTTGAACCGGAACCGCCAGGCAAAAAAACAAATACAGTTTTTACAGAGAGTAC
>JAISDC010000049.1 GCA_031265105.1 Verrucomicrobiales bacterium | reverse complement strand
TGCCTCATTGTCAGCGTTTGATTTTTTTTCCAGGGAGAACATGGAGTTCATGAAGGTTTTAAAAAAATAATCTCCATGTGCTCCATGTTCTCCCTGTAAAAAAAATTTAAACCGCCGCGCGGCCAATTTCTTACTGTGTTTTGCCGGATTCGCGGTATGCTGCCCGCCATGACTGATTCCAAACGCATCCCCGTCACCATCCTCACCGGCTTTCTCGGCGCGGGGAAAACCACGTTGCTGAACCGCATCCTCAGCGAGCGGCACGGTCAGCGCGTCGCGGTGATTGAAAACGAGTTCGGCGAAATCGGCATCGACCACGAGCTGGTCATCCGGTCCGACGAGGAGATTTTCGAGATGAACAACGGCTGCATTTGCTGCACCGTGCGCGGCGACCTGATTCGCGTGCTCGGCAATCTGCTCAAACGCCGCGACAAGTTCGACCACATCCTCATCGAGACCACCGGTCTCGCCGACCCCGGCCCCGTCATCCAGACTTTTTTCGCTGACGATGACCTGAAGGAGGCGCTGCTGGTGGACGCGGTGGTGACGCTGGTGGACGCGAAGCATGTCCTGCAACACCTTGACGACAGCCCGGAGGTGAAGCAGCAAATCGCCTTCGCCGACATTGTGCTGCTGAACAAGGTGGACCTGGTCGCTGACGGTGACTTGCCGGAGCTGGAAGGCCGCGTGCGCGCGGTGAATCCGCTGGCGCGGTTTTATCGCACCACCAACGCTGACATTGACATCAACAAAGTGCTCAATGTCGGCGCGTTCGACTTGGACCGCATCATCAAGGACGACCCGCATTTCCTGACAGACGCTGACGATGACGACGAGGATGAACACGAGCATCACCATCACCACGAGCACGGCGCGGATTGCCAGTGCGGCTGTCACGAGCATGACCACGACCACGACACTGATGGTGACCACGAACATCATCACCATCACCGACACTATCACGACAAGGACGTGCAATCGGTTGGCATTGAGCACGCGGGCGAGGTGGACGGCATGAAGTTGAACCGCTGGCTGAGCCAATTGCTGGCGACGAAGGGGCCGGATATTTACCGCATGAAGGGCGTGTTCACCGTCAGCGGGCAAAAAAACCGCGTGATATTCCAGGGCGTACACATGATGCTGGACGCCCAGCCCGAGGCCGATTCCACCGGCAAGCCGCGCAAATGCGCGCTGGTGTTCATCGGCAAAAACCTCGACCGCGCGGCGCTGACCAAGGGCTTCCGCGAATGCGTGGTGTGAAGAACTCCGGTCGCCAAGACGCCAAGGCGCAAAGAATTTCAAAACCTAATGTCTGCGTGACTGGGTGGTGTTAGTTGTTGTTATGAAAGAATCCAAAACGGTCTTGCGGACGAAACGACTGACGCCGGCGTGGGAAACGCGGCTGCCGGATTGCGTGGTCGCGCTGGAGTGGAGCGCTGACGGTGAGACGCTGGCGGCGGCGGCGGTTGACGGCACGGTCAGCGTCATTCCCAAACGCGGCGGGGCGCCGAAAAATTTTGTCGCGCACGCCGGCCTGGGGGCGCTGGTGTGGCACGCTGACGGTCAGCGGCTGGTCACGGCGGGGCAGGACGGGGCGGTGCGCTGCTGGGACGCTGACGGTCGCCGGAGTTGGGAATACCAGGCCGGGCGCGCGTGGCTGGAAAAACTGGCGTGGAGTCCGCTGCCAGTGACCGCCGCCGGCGCGGAGCAAAAAGTCCTCGCCGTCGCCAACGGCAAACAAGTCGCCTTGCTCGCCGCTGACGGTCAATTACTGGCCAACAGCGAGCCGCTGCCCAGCACGCTGGCCGACCTGTGCTGGTATCCCAACGGCCCGCTGTTGCTGGTCGCGGCCTACGGCGGCCTCAGCGTGCTGCACGGCGCCAGCGCCAGGCGGGTCCGGACTTACGACTGGCGGGGCGCGATGTGGAACTGCCGCTGGTCGCCGGACGGACGCTGGGTGTGCGGCGGCAGCCAGGAACACGCCGTACACATCTGGGCCGCTGACAGTGGCGAGCATTTGCACATGCCCGGCTACCAGGCGAAAATCCGCGCGCTGGACTGGAGTCGCGACGGCAAGTGGCTGGCCACCGGCAACGGCCCGGACGTGCTGCTGTGGAACTGCTCCGGCCAAGGGCCGGCCGGCGCCGCGCCGCTGATGTTCGGCGCGCACGGCCAGCCGGTGACGGAACTCCAATTCCGCCACCACGGCGAGCTGTTCGCCGCCGGCGGCAAAGACGGCAACCTGATGCTATGGGACGCCAACGGCGAGCCGGCACCGCTGGCGGCCTTCATCGGCAGCGCGCCCATCACCGCCGCGCGCTGGTCGCCGAACGACAAACTGCTCGCTGTCGGTGACGCGGACGGCGGAGTAGTCGTGATTTAAACTTTGCATTTTTCATTTCGCACTTTGAATTTTCAACCATGCGCACATTACCGGTATATTTGGTGACAGGCTTTTTAGGCAGCGGGAAAAGCACCTTGCTGGAGCATATCATTACCGGCGAGGGCTTCCCGAAGGAACAGACGGCGCTAATCATCAACGACGCCGGGCCGCTGAACGTGGACGCCAAACTGTTCCGCGGCAAGGCGGCGCGCATCGCGGCCCTGACCGGCGGCTGCGCCTGTTGCGCGACCCCGCTGGAGTTGATTTTCCAACTCAAACAATACGCCGCGGACGCCGGCCTCGCGCAAGTGTGGGTCGAGGCGTCGGGCCTGGCGAACACGGAGGATTTGCTGGACTGCCTCACCAGCCGGGACTTGGCCGGCAAGATTGAAATCCGGCAGATTATTTACGTGCTGGACGCGAAAAATTTCCCGCGCTGGCTGGTGAACCGCTGGGTGCATGAGGCGCAGGCCCGGTGGGCGGACGTGATTATCATCAACAAGACGGACCAGGTGTCGGCGGCGGACGTGGCGAACATCCGGACGCAAGTCGGCGACTGGAACGCGAGCGCGCGGTTGCTGGAGAGCGAGTTCGGCCGGGTGCGCCTGCCCGACAGCGACAGCGGCGGGGGCGTGGCGCGCGACTGGTCGGCGCTGACGCTGACCGGCGACGGCGAGCACGTGTCGATGAAGGCATTTTTCGTGCCGCTGCCGCGACCGGTGGCGCGCGAGGACTTGGAGCGGATTTTGCGGGAGCTGCCGGCGGGAGTTTGCCGGGTGAAGGGCTTCCTCCGCTTCCGCTCGGCGCCGGATGAATGGCAACTGGTGCATCAGGTCGGCAACGGCGAATTGCACGCCTGGCGTTACGAGCGCGAGGTCGAGCACGCGGGCCTGGTGGTCATCGGGCTGGCGCTGGACTTGCAACTGGCGCGACATGCGCTGCGGCAACTGGGTGCTTAACGCTTAACCCCGGCGCGAGCGGCTGCGGCTGCGGCGCGCGGCCAATCACGGAATCCGGAACGGCTGCCCGGTGTAACTGTCGTAAATGACCGTGCCGGGCTTCATGCCGATGTCGCTGATGGTGAAATTGCTGAACGGAGACTTGACCAGGGAATCGTTCTCCGGGATGCCGTAAGGCGGCGCGGTCGCGGTGAGCAGCGGCGGGAGCGACGCTGACGCTGACGCGGGGGCCGCGGGCGCGCTGCTGACGGTCGTGGTCTTGGTCGTGGTAGTCCGGGTGGTAACAGTCGCCGGCGCGCTGACCGTGGCGGCGGAATAAATCGGCATGGAGTAAACAATCGCCGGGCCAAAGCAAGCGGGACCATACGGATAATAATAAGGTCTGAAGTAAGGATGATGATGGCCGTGCCAATAAGGGCGGTAAGTATGCCCCACGCCGACGCCAACCCCGACCCGCGCGTAAACGGTCGCCGGCG
>JAISDC010000061.1 GCA_031265105.1 Verrucomicrobiales bacterium | reverse complement strand
GTTTATTTGGGGTTAAGATACCGCTGTCGCGTGAGCGGTACTTTAAACCAAAAACTTGCCTCTTCCTCCGCGTCCTCTGCGCCTCCGCGTTGAACTTTGAGTGCAGATCAACGGCGACACAGCGTCAGCGGGTCGTCGTCCGCCCAGGCAAAGCTCTCGAAACTGATATCCTCGTCCAGCTCAGGCCAATGTAAGCCCGATGGCGACTGCACCCAGTGCCGCCGCTGTTCGTCCGTGGCGCGGCACAGCGCGGGGAAAAAGCGCAACGGCTGCGAAAGCTCGGCGCCCGCAACCGTGCGGACGCAAATCCTGTCCTGGGTAAACCAAATTTTTTCAACCGCTCCCATAAATTCACAACACCGTGGGCATGTTGACAAACTACCACCGTCAGCGGCCTTTTCAACCCCCCGCTACGCTAACTATCTGCGCTAACCGGCGTCAGCCGCGGATTACCCTTAACGCTCACGCGGAACGCGAACTATCAGTGTTCATCCGTGTTCATCGGTGGTTAACAACCTGCCGCTTCCTCCGCATCCTCCGCGCCGCGCAGCAAATAAATCATTCAACGCCGAGACGCGGAGGCGCGGAGTTTAGCTACAAGTTTGAAGGGTTCGCGTTCCGCGTGAGCTGAATCTTAACCCAAAAAAAATGTGCTCCTCCGCGTCTCCGCGCCTCCGCGGTTAAAAATATGCTTAAAAAAACTTGTGCTGGTTAAGTTATCACTATACATTTTCTCCCCGTTGCCGCTGACGGCTTCCGCTGAAAGTTCCGAAGGAAGGGGACTTAAGCGAAAGCGAAAAACCAGTAACCCGCTGAAGATGAAAGACCTGGGTCATAAAGTAAACTGCACCGCGCTCACGCGCTCACGCGCTCACGCGCTCACGCGCTCACGCGCTCACGCGCTCACGCGCTCACGCGCTCACGCGCTCACGCGCTCAGCATGACTGCTGCCCAGACTTTCTAATTTTCCGGCCAGATTTTACCCGTTTCATTCCCCATCCGGCTGAATACCGTCCGCTGACCGTGCCCCGCCGTCATCCTGAGCGTATCCGTCAGGCTCACCATCAGTGTATGCCGCACCAACCGATCCTTCGACTGCGCCGCCACGCGGCTCCGCTCAGGATGACGTTGCCACGATAACCGCGCGTTAACCCAACCTTATGAAAACCCCCAACATGCAACGACAACTGAAAACCCTAACCCTGATATTAACCCTCCTCCCCGCGCTAACGCTGACCGTGGCGGCGCAAAGCCTCGTCGTCGATGGCACCGCCTACCCCGCCGAATCAGGCATGACTTACTCCGCCACCTCCGGCACCATGCCAGCCATCCTGGTCACCGGCACCGGCGGTTCCTACACGGGGACGGACATCACCCTGAGCAGCACCTTCGCCAATAACCGCACCGGCGCCTTCTGGATCATCAACGGCGGCACCGCCGCCCTCTTCAGCAGCACCATCCATGTCTCGAACAATCGCGACGTCCAAGGCAGCGCCATTCGAGTAAGCAATGCCTCCGGCCATTTTGAGAATGTTGTAATCAACACCGGGCTGGGCAACGATTATATCATCACCGCGCAAGGCACCACCGCCTACTTGGTGCTCAATGCCGTCACCGTGAACAACAACGACGGTGGCGACGGCGGCTTCGGCCTGATCGCCCGCGACCATGCCACCGTCATCGCCACCGACCTCGCGATCACCCTCACCGGCACCGGGCGCGCCATCGCGGTTTCATCGGGCGAAAACTGTTACATCGAGGTGACGCGCGGCGACATCAACGTCAACGGCTCGCAACCAGCCTACGATGGCAATGGCGTGAACCGAAACCAAGCGGTGTGCGCATGGGCCGGCGGCACGCTGGTGCTCAATGACTCACGCATCCGCTCAACCTCCGGCGGCGGCGCCACGGAGCCAAACGCCACGCTCATCCTCAACAACACGCTGCTGGAAACCACCGGCACCGCCGCGCTCATCGACAGCATGTCCGACTCCATCATCATCGTCAACGGCGGCACCATGCGCTCATCCGGCGGCGACCTCGTGCAAATCCATCACGGCGGCACCAACACCCTGCTCTTCGCCAACACCGACCTGACCCAAGTCGGCGGCATCGCCACCGGCACGTCCTTCACCGGCACCGCCGACATCACCATCGCCGGCGGCTCCGGCCTCCATGGCAACATCACCAACAGCGGCGCCGGCACCTTGACGCTGGCGTTGCACGACAGTTCCATCACCGGCAACACCATCAGCGGCAGCGCGTCCACCACTACCCTCAACCTCGACCACAGCACCGTCGCCGGCAACGTCAATGCCGGCGAGGATGCCGTCCTCATCATCACCGGCAACAACGGCGCCACCATCAGCGGCGACGTGACCGGCAGTGAGCACGCCGTCATCGACCTCACCCTCAGCGGCAGCGCCAGCAGCCTCACCGGCGATATCACCCGCAACGACACCGCCAGCGTCACCGTCACCCTCGACCACGACGCCACCGGCAGCGGCGGCTTCACTGGCGGCCACCTCATCATCGGCGGCGACAGCGTGTGGATTTTCGACAAAAATTCCACCACCGACCGTATCGACAACCACGGCGTTGTCCGCGTCGGCGCACCCGGCAACTACCTCGCCATCCACAGCGACAACCTCAGCGGCGACGGCGCCTGGCTTTTTCCCGTTGACAGCGACACCGGCGTCAAAAGCACCGTCAGCGGCAGCACCGCCGTCACCAGCCACCCCAGAGGCATCATCAGCGTCATCGGCGACGGCTTGCGTGACCCCAACACCGTCGTCAACACCCTCGTCACCGGCGAAAACAAGGAAAACTGGATTTGGGATAATTTCACTTGGGGCTTGGAAGAATATACCCAGGACGGTCATGACTCCGACGGCAACCCGCATTTCACCCAACACAGTACCAGTCCTATCGGCGCCGTCCTGGGCAGCGCCATCGCCGTCCAACAAAGCCTATGGTTCGCCCAGCAAGACAGCCTACTAAAGCGCATGGGAGAATTGCGCTATGGAACGCGGGCGTCTCGCCCGCCAGCGGGCGGGACGCCCGCGCTCCATATAGAAAACATCTGGCTTCGCAGCTACGGCCAACAGCTAAACATCGGTAGCCAAGTCGCCGGCCAAGCCTACGAACAACTCATCTACGGCATCGACCTCGGCACCGACCATAAGTTCACCTTGTCCGCTGACAGTGACCTCTATCTCGGCGTCTATGCCGGCTACGGTTGCAGCGATATAGACTACCGCACTCCCGGCGCTGACGGTGAGATTAACAGCTACTACGGCGGCTTCTACGCCACGTGGTTACACAGCAGCGGCTTCTATATCGACGCCACCTTCAAAGCTGCCAGTGTCAACAACGACTTGACAGCCCCCTACGGCACCACCCAACTCATCGCCAGCTACAGCGACGTGAACATCGGCGGCAGCCTCGAAATCGGTAACAAGTTTACCTTCACTGATGGTTGGTTTGTGGAACCCCAGTTCCAAGTCAACTACCTTCACATCCTCGCTGAGAATTACACGGCAGGCCCCATGACCCTCAGCGCCCAAGACCTCGACGCCCTGCAACTCCGCCTCGGCAGCCTCTTCGGTCGCACCATCAAACTCACCAACAGCGGCGCACTTCAGCCCTACGTGAAAATCAGCGGCGTCGAAACCATCAGCAGCGGCGGCACCCTGCACAACGGCTACCAACACACCCGCGCCAACACTGACGGTGCCCGCGCCGAACTCGGCGGCGGCCTCATCTGGCAACTCGACGCTGCCAACCAACTCCACCTCGACTACGAAGCCTCCTTCGGCGACAAGTACGACAAACCCTGGGGCCTGACCGCCGGCTACCGCCACCAGTTCTAAACAGCACATTCAACGCAGAGGCGCAGAGTTTGCGGAGGAAAATACAGTTTATTTAGGAGTTAAATGCAGCTAACGCGTGAGCTGTGTTTCAAACCAAAAACTTGCCTCTTCCTCCGCGTCCTCTGCGCCTCCGCGTTGAACTTTGAAGTCGCAAAGTTTTGTTTGAAAAAAACCGCTTCGCGCCGTAGCGTTTTTAACCGCCGATGAACACGCGCCAACACGGATTTTTTGACGAGGGACACCGCTGGCTTTGCCGGTTGTGTTGGCCAGTGTTGGTCTGCGGTTTGGCCATTGCGGCGGCGTCACGGTCAGCGGTCGCGGAAGATTACTCGCGCTTCGCGGAAGTCGAGACTGTCTCGTGCGACTTCCGCATGGAGCGGCACCTGGCCATCGCCGATAAACCGCTCACCAGCAGCGGGCATTTCTGGTTTCGCCAGCCCGATTTCCTGCGCTGGGAATACACCGCGCCGACCTCGCACGGGCTGCTCATCAACGGCGGCAAGGCGTTTGCCTGGCAGACCGACAGCGGCAAAAAAACCGTCAAGGACATCAGCGGCCAGCCGCTCGCGCGCGTCATGGCGGAGCAGTTGCGGATGTTTGTCTCGATGGACATGAAGCGCATCGGCGAGCGTTACCGGATTGAGCCGACCGCCGCTGGCGTGGACTTGATACCGCTGACCGTCGCCGACGCGCAGCAGCAAGTCGAGCGCATCCGCCTGCTGTTCGACGGCAAACTGCCCGCCGTGCGCCAGACCGTCATCATGGAAAAGTCCGGCGAAAAAACGGTGATTACGTACACTAACACCCAGCTTGACGCGCCACTGCCAGCGGGCGTCGGCGAGCCTTGACCGCATGAACTTCGTCCTCCGTCACCGCCGGTTGTTCCTGGCCGTGCTGATCATCGGCGTCACGCTGGCCGCGCTGGGTTACAAAAAAATCACGCTCAATGAGGATGTTACCGTCATGGTGCCGGACGCGCTCGCGCCGGAGGTGGCGCTGTTTCAGGATTCGCCGCTGGCGCGGAAAATTTTCGTCGTGGTCGGCGGCGCTGACGCTGACGCCGCGCGGCAGGCCGCTGACGCTGTGACGCAGGCCATGACCGTGCTGCACGATGTCAAGTCGCTGACGGTGACGCCGGATTTTTTGCTGAAGTTTTTGCGTTACGCGCCGGTGCTGTTCGACGACGAGTTGCGTGCGCAAATCGAGCCGCTGACCGCGCCGCAAAACATCAGCGCGAAAATGACGCAGAACGTCCGCGCGCTCGCCGGGCCGGAGGGGATTTTTTTGCAACCGCTCATCGTCAGCGACCCGCTCGGTTTTCTGCCCGTGTTCGCCGAGCGGTTCAAGGCGCTGTCGGTGGGCGGCGCGCTCGACGCCAGCGGCGGTTATTTGTCCTCACCCGACGGCGCCACATTATTGCTGGTCTTCGACTCCACCGCGAGCAAGTTTGACCAGCGCGCCGTGCGCGAAATCAACACGGCGCTGGCGGTGGCGCGCGCGCAATTCCCGCCCGGCGCGCGCGCGTTCCTGATGGGCACCGCGCGCTACACGCAGGAGAACCAGGCCGTCGTCGAGCGCGACCTCAAGCGCGTGCTGCCGCTGACGGTCATCCTCATGGCGGCGATTTTTCTGGTCTTCTTCCGCGAGCGGCGCGCGCTGCTGCTCTACGCGCTGCCGCCGCTGACGGTGCTGGTCGCGGCGGTGGTCACCGCCAGCGTGTTCGGCAGTCTGTCGGGCATCACGCTCGGCTTCAGCGCGGTGCTGCTCGGCATGGCGTCGGACTACAGCGCCTATGTGTGGTTCGCGCTGCGCGGCGGGCGCGAGGAACAACGCGTCGCCATTGTCAGCGAGTTGCGCGGCACGATTTTGCTCAGCGCGGGGACGCTGCTGCTGTCGTTCGCGCTGCTGGCGCTGGCGGGCATCGCGCTGTTCCGGCAACTGGCGTTCTTCTCCGCGTGCGGCATTTTGCTGGAAGTGTTCGTCGCGCTGTGTGTCGCGCCGGGCGTATTTCGTTGTCAGGAAAAACCGGAGCGAACGCTGACGGTGAAAACCTTGCTCGGCAAAAAAACGGCGCTGATAGTGACCGCGCTGCTCATCGTCAGCGGTCTCGCGGCGGTGCCGTTCGTGAAGTTCAATTTCCAACTCGACGCGCTGAACACCGTCAGCGCCGAGTGCCGGCGCGACCGCGCGGAGTTTGACCAACTCACCGGCAGCGTGCAGGAGAAAAACGCGTTTCTGTTCGTGTTCGGCGACAACGAGGATGAGGCGATTCGCCACACGGAAAAATTATCCGCGCAAATGCCGGAGCCGCTGCCGCTGACCAAGTTGTTTGTCTCGCCGGAGCGGGCGGCGGAGAATTATCAGCGCTGGCAGGAGTTCTGGTATCGGCCGGAGTCTGGCATTGATTACGCCGACCTGACCATGATGCGCGTCGGTCAGGAGGCGAAAAAGCACGGCCTGAAACCTGCGGCGTTCGCACCATTCCAAAAATTACTCGCTGACGGCGGCGACCGCGCGGCGTGCGATTTGCGCGAGCTATACAACCCGTTCATCGTCAGCGGCAGTCGCGTGGCGATGGTCAGCATCATCCCCGAAAACACCGCCGTGCCTGCTGACCGTGACGTGCCGACGCTGCTGGTCTCGGCGGCGAACATCCACCGCGTGCTGGCGGAGCAAGTGTTCACCCACATCGGCGTCATCATGGCCGCGCTGTTCGCGCTGTGCCTCGCGCTGCTGGCGCGACTGCTGCGGAACTGGCGGCAGGCGCTGCTGTGTTTCGTCCCGTGCTGGTGCGGCATGGCGGCGTTCTTCCTCGTGCTGGCGCTGACCCGCGCCGAGTGTAACCTGTTCGGCTTTTTCATTTTCCCGATGCTGCTGGGGCTGGGCATCAACTACGGCATCTTCATCGTCCGCCAGCAAACCCACCGCGAAACGCACCCCACCAAAGCCGTGTTAGCGACCGCGCTGACCACGCTGGTCGGCTTCGGCACGCTGATGTTCGCGCAACACAAGGTGCTGTTCATCATGGGCCTCGGCGCGTTCACCGGCGTCCTCACCGCGATGATGGTCAGCGTCCTGCTGCTGCCGCCGTTGCTGTCTCATCTTGAGGAAAATTTGCACCACTAAGAGCGAGTTAACGATCTTTCTGTACAATGCAAAGCAGTGCGCTTAACTGGGCCGGAAGCAACGAAAACCATATGGCAGAGATATCAGTCGAGCACAATTTGCGCGCGTGCGTGACTATTTAGCCCTGGCGCGGCAGCGCACCAAACCGCGGCGGGTGGCTTGCGACGAGGTATTCTGCGCGATTCGCTACACTTTGCAGAACGGATGTGCGTGGCGTAACTTGCCCGGTGACTTTCCGCGCTGGCCGCCGGTGTACAAGTATGCTCGACAATGGAGTGCGGTTAGTGCGAC
>JAISDC010000245.1 GCA_031265105.1 Verrucomicrobiales bacterium | reverse complement strand
GCGGGCGGGACGCCCGCGCTCCATAGCGCAATTCGCCCATGCGCTTGAGCAAGCTGTTTTGCTGCGCGAACCACATGGCTTGTTGGATCGCTACGCTGCTGTTGAGGACCGCGCCGGCGGGGCTGGTGCCTTGTTTGATGAAGTGGTCGCCGTCTTTGATGATGGTGTCGATACCCCAGTCGATGGGATCCCATTGCCAGTTTTCCGTGCCGTCGCCGGTGACCTTTCCGGGGAGGACTTGGTTGGGATCGGCTTTACCGTTGCCGGTGGTGTCGATGTGGACAGTGCCTTCACCGTCAGCGGTATCCACAGTGATGGAGCCGCCCTCGCCGGTGTCGCTGTTGACGCTGATGTTGATGGTGCCGGTGTGGTCGAGGTTATCGAAGGTGACGTTGTAATCGCCGATGTTCCAGGTGCCGTGGTTCTCGCCGTTATTGCCGTGGCTGTCTTGGTTGAAAGTCCACGTACTGTCTTCGCCGGTGATGAGGTTGCCGCCGTTGAAGCCGCCGCTGCCGGTGGCGCCGTGGTCGATGGTGATGGTGACGACGGCATCGTCGTTCCGGGCAATGTCGCCGGTGAAGGTGCTGTCGCTGCCGGTGACGGTCACGTCGATGACGGCGTTGTCGTTGCCGGTGACATCGCCGACTATCGCGCTGCCGGCGGTGCCGGTGATGGTGATGACGGCTTCGTCATTGGCCGTGACGTCACCGGCCAGGGTGCCGTTAGCAAGGTTGACGGTGGTGATGGTCGAGCCGCTGGCGGTGAGGTCGCCGGTCAGGGAAGCGGTGTCGCTCAGGGTTAACGTGGTGGTGGTACTGCTCAGCAGACTGATGTCGCCGTCAAGGGACGCGGCGGTTTCAAGGTTGATATTAACCAGCAGCGGCGTGTCCACCTCGACCAATTGCCCGCTACTGTCCGTCCCGGTGCGGATGCTGGTGGCGTAAAGGCCGCCCGCGCCGCCGCTCACTTCCGCGCCACCCCTGACGGTGATATCCACGGTGCCGGATTGAAGCAGATATTCGGCGGCATCACCGAGATTATGGGGCACATTAATCCCAATCCCGTAGCCTTGCGCCGAGCGAAAGGTGCCGCCGTTGATCACCAGGGTTTTCAGGTTGTTGCCGGTGCCCGAATTAGCCAGGATAGCCTGCGCATAAGAACCCGTGGTGGTGACATTCACATTCGTCAACACAACATACGAGGTTCTGCCCCCTAATAAATCGACCCCCGCCGCCCAACTGCCACTGGTATTAATCTCGCCACCGGTCACATAGATTGTCCCGTCCCGGTAAGCCCGGAGCCCATCCGCGTTATGCCCAGAAGTATTGATCCTGACATCCGTCAAATTGATGACGCCGTACTCAATGGACTGTACCGCATGGTCGCTGGAACCCGAGGTTGTAATCGCCACATTGGAACCGGTTATTACGGCAGCACTCGCGTACAAGCCATAACTGGCATAAGAATTCGCAGCGCCAATCACCACCAAATCATTGCCGACAAACGACGAGGAGCCGGAAGCATAAACTCCGTGACCATTACTGACGTCGGGGCCTGTGGTGGTAATTGTGCCGCCGAAAATGCTGACGCTGCCTTGATTGCTAACTACAACGCCCCTCCGCCCATGACTGTCACCGGCGGCGGTGGCGGTCAGGGTAATATTAGTGCCACTGTACACCGCGCCGGGGTTGCTGACTTGCAACGGCGCATAGGTCGTGCCGTTACTTAAATGCGTGGTGTTGGATTCCACCACGGTGGTAGCGGTAGTAATCAGCATATTGTCGCCCGCCGCCGCCATCGCGCCGGGTAATCCCGCCGCCAGGCCGCAGATAACACCGAGCGCCGCGACCCATTGTTTCACGATTTTGCCGCGAGGGTTAAGGACAGTGTGGAGGCGCCGCCGGATTGAGGTTATGGTATTTTTTTTCGTTTTTTTCATTATGGGGGTTTTCATAAAAAGTTTGGTTTGGAGTTTTGCAATTGGAGTTTGGGATTTACTTGGCGTTTGGAATTTGAAATTTTGTGCTGTTTTTTTAACGCTGAACTACCCCGTCCGCTACGCGGTCATTGTTGGCGTCGAAGGCGATTTGGGTCTTGGCCACCAGCTCATCCAATCGCGCCAACTGGGCGCCGGGGATGTTCCATTTGGCAGGGGTTTGGTTTTCGCGGCAGCGTTCGCTGATGTTGCGGGCATAGCCGATCAAGTCAATCGGCTTGGCGGGGATTCTTCCTTGGTGATGGTTGGGCATGGTATTTTTCCTTGGTTGGATTGTTATTGGTTGATGGACAATGGGTTAAATGAGCAGGTCAACGAGGATGCCGCCGGTTCGGACGCAAAAAAGGTACTTACCGATTTAAAAAAGGTACGTACTTTTCGGGAAAAGGTACTTACCGATGCCGGAAAAGTACGTACTTTTGGAGAAAAGGTAAGTACGGATACGGCAAAGGTACTTACCAATTCCCAAAAGGTACGTACCGATGGGGAAAAGGTAAGCTCAAACGCGGCAAAAGTAGGTACCTTTCGGGAAAAGGTGCTTACCGATGCCAAAAAGGTACCTACCGATTGCCCGAAAGTACTTACCTTTTGGGAAAAGGTAGGTACGGATGCGGCAAAGGTAAGTACCTTTTTGGAAAAAGTACGAATGCATCCGGGAAACCAGCCGGTCTTCCCGCCCCGCGCCGCTGACGCTGACGCTGGCGGGCGGCATCCTGCCGCATGGGGAACGAGACGGGTAAAAACGAGCCGGGAAATTAGAGAGTCGGGGCAGTAGTCATAATGAGCGCGTGAGCGCGTGAGCGCGTGAGCGCGATTCACTTGGTTTATGACTGATCTTGTTCATCTTCAGCGGGTTTTGGTAACTCGGTTGGACGATTTGACGGATGGGACGATATGGAATCGGGCGGCCTTGCGCAAGGATTTTTTTAATTTTTTTTAACCACGGATGGACACAGATAAACACGGATGTTTTTTTGATGTTTTTATCCGTGTGCATCTGTGTCCATCCGTGGTTAAAAAACCGATTCCTCGGCTTCGCTCAGGATGGCGGCGGGGAGTGACTTGCATCAGGCGCGGTTTCCGGCTAACGTCGGCGGTTTTATGAGTTACCTGCAAAATCTGTTCGCGGACCGCATCGGCGGCAAACGCTACGGCCTGGACACCGCCATTTACAAGTTCGAGAAAATCAAGCGCGCCAAACGCGCCGCGCAGCAGGAGCGGCCCGAAGTGGAGTTGTTCGATCTCGGCGTGGGCGAGCCGGACGAAATGGCCTTTCCGGAGGTGGTGCGGACGCTGACGGTCGAGGCCGCCAAGCCGGACAACCGCGGCTACGCTGACAATGGCGGCGCGACGCTCAAGCAGGCCGCCGCGCGTTATCTGCAAAAATTGTGCGGCGTCGCGCTGAATCCTGACACGCAAATCATGCACTCCATCGGCAGCAAGGCCGCGCTGGGCATCCTGCCCGCCGCGCTGATCAACCCCGGTGACGTGGCGCTCATGACCACGCCCGGCTACCCGGTGTTCGGCACCCACGCCAAATACTACGGCGGCACGGTGCATAATCTGCCGCTGACGGCGGCGAACCAGTTCCTGCCCGACCTCGACGCTATCCCCGCTGATATTCTCGCCCGCGCCAAAACGCTGGTGCTCAATTATCCGAACAATCCGACCGGCGCCAGCGCCACGCCGGAGTTCTTCGCCAAAGTCGTGGCGTTCGCGAAACAGCACCGCCTCGCGGTCATCCATGACGCCGCCTACGCCGCGCTGGTGTTCGCGGGCCGGCCGCTGAGCTTCCTCGCCACGCCGGGCGCGCTGGATGTGGGCGTGGAACTGCACTCCGCCAGCAAATCGTTCAACATGACCGGCTGGCGCTGCGGCTTTGTCGCGGGCAACGAATTGCTGGTCAGGGCCTACGGCGACGTGAAGGACAACACCGACAGCGGCCAGTTCCTCGGCATCCAGCACGCGGCCGCTTACGCCTTCGACCATCCCGAAATCACCGAGCAGATCGCCGCCAAATATTCGCGCCGCATGGATTTGCTGGTCGCCGCGCTGCGCCGGCTCGGCTTCGACGCAAACAAACCGCGCGGCTCGTTCTTCCTCTATGTTACCGCGCCCAGGCGCGCCGCGGCCGCTGACGGTGGCCGGTCCGTCGAGTTCGCCACCGGCGAGGATTTCTCGCAATGGCTGATTCGCGAGCACAGCATCTCGACCGTGCCGTGGGACGACGCCGGCCGCTGCGTGCGCTTCAGCGTCACCTTCCAGGCCCCGACGCTCGCCGACGAACAGCGGGTCATCGCGGCGCTGACGGCGCGGCTGGGCAAATTCAGGCTGGAGTTTTGAAAATTTTCAACGCGGAGACGCGGAGTTCGCGGAGGAGCACATTTTTTTGGTTGAGCACAGCTTCCGCGCCAGCCGCATCCAACTTGCCAAAAATGCTTTGGTTTTCCTCTGCGCGCTCCGCGCCTCCGCGTTGAACTGCGCTAAAAAGAGAAGGACGCCCGGTTTCCCAGGCGCCCTTCATGGTCGGCGATAAGCCGGATTCTGTGCCCCTTGCGGGGCGACAATCATTTATCTTGCCGCCGTCGCCGGCGGCAGCCCTGTCGCCAGAGCTGCGGTTTACCCGGAAGCTGCCTTGCGGCATGGCGGGCCGCCATCGCTTCCTGTTTAACCTTGCACCATCCGGGGTTTGTCGTGCCGCGTCGGTCACCCTTCGCGCGGTAGGCTCTTACCCCACCGTTTCACCCTTGCCACTGCGTTGACGCTCGCGGCGGTTTGTTTTCTGTGACACTGTCCGTCACTGACGCTTGACCGTCAGCGCCCGGTTTTCACAACCGGCGGATTGCCCTGCGGTGTCCGGACTTTCCTCTCGCTGGCGCGAGCGATTGTCTGCCGGCAGCCAAGGTAGCAGGGTTCCGGGAAAATACAACCGGAACGGAATCATAAAATCTTCGCTGTTCATGTTGACAGAACGCGCCCGACTACTCAGGATCGCGGCATGGTTGCCGCACGACGCTCAACCGGCAAAACCGACAGGATCCACAGCGCGGAAAATGAATTGGGAATTGCGGCTTGCCTGGAGAATAAGAGTTTCCATCTCAGCAAAGCGAGCCTAGGCTTCCGCGAATCAGGAGAAAATATAATGCAACAGGCTGAGCCGCATCCATTGATAAAAGCAGGTCTGCTGGCGCTGGCTTTCATCGTCCTGACCACGCCGTTGCGCGCCGGGCTGGTCGTGCTGCCGGGAGATACCCTGGCCGTTTGCGTGGATGCCGATTACCAGCACCGGAGCATCGCAATGGACATTGCGAATTATTTCCTCATGTGCCAGCCGGTGGACGGCGTGCGGGTAATCCCCGCGCAACTCTGGAACGAGCGGCTGGAGGGGTTCATGACCCGCGTGGAAAATGACCTCGGCCCGCTGCGCCCGCACATCGTCCTGGCCGCTCACGGCACGGAGGATGGCGCGCAGGGACGCGAAAGTCGCAGCGCCACTTTCTACCATCCCACTTACTTCACCCAGACCATCGAGAATCTGAAAAAAATCGGCGCGCGCGACATCGTGATGGGCAGCGCCGGGTGTGTGGACTCCCGATTATTCCGGGGCGGCGGGGAGGCGGCGGCGACTTGGAATGCAAATTTGACGGTTTACCGGGACCTTGACCGGGAAATTACCGCCCGCGAAGGGGTGAAGTTTGCCGACCTCCACACGCCGTTGATGGACGCCATGGCCCGCGCCAAGGAGAAATACGGCGTGGATTACCCGCTGACCGGCTCCAACGGCGAACGGCTGGCCCCCAACGCGCAGTTGGTGGAAGCCGCGGTATTTTTGCAAGCCCTGGGCTGCGACGGCGCGATTGGGACGATTACCGTCGATTTCCCCGCTGGCAAGGCCGAGGGGACGCCGGGGCAGAAAATCCTTTCCAGCGCGTATCGCCGCGAGCCGAGCCTCAGCGTCACCTTGGAACTGGAAAGCACGCGTTACCCGTTCTGCTTCCAGGGGGCGCCCGAACGGACGGATTCCACCAGCGCCATTTACACCTGCTTCCCCTTTAACGAAGAGTTGAACCGCTACCTGCTGGTCGTCCGCGGGCTGGGCGCTGCGACGACGAAAATCAAGCTCACTTGGGGGAATCAGGAGCGCGCTTTTTTCCGGGAATGCACCGCCGGGGATTTGGCAAAAGGGGTGAACCTGGCCGCCGTGTTTGCCACGCAAACGCCTTTTGAGGAACGGTGGCGGCAGGTGGAAGGCGCCATGCACGAGCGGCAGCGGTCATGGCGCTTTTTTAACGAATGGGTTTTCCACAGCCGGGAAGAATTGAAACAAATGATTCCGCACAACCCGGAATTGGTCGAGCGGTTGGTGGACGCCGTGCAGGAGCGCGACAAGGCGCTCAACGCCCAGGTCGCCACCCTGGTCACCCCGCTGCGCCACACGCTGACCATCGAGGTTATGAGCCAACCCTAGCTTTTTTCCCATGAAACCGCAGATCCTCGCCCTCCTCGTTCTTGTCCCGGCCGTGTCCGCCGCGCCCATCCTCCAGCCGAACGACCTGGTGGCCATTGCCGGCGACTCCATTACCCAGCAGAAAATCTACTCCGTGTACCTTGAGGACTACCTCCTCATGTGCCAGCCCGTCCCCGGTGTGCGGGCGCTGCAATTCGGTTCCAACGGCGCGGGGGCTTATGTCCTGGGCGCGCGCACCCCGGAGAATCTGGCGCTTTTTCACCCCACCGTCGTCACCACGATGTATGGCATGAACGACGGCCAATACCAGCCCCTGAACGAAGAGCGCGCCGCAGCCTTCCGCCAGGGCACGGAAAATTCCATCAAAGCCCTGCGGGACATCGGGGTGCGGGAAATCATTGTCGGCTCGCCCAGTTACGTGGACTGGGTGCGCAACCCGGAGGGAACGAGGATGTATAACCAAACGCTGGAGTCGCTGGGGAAAATCGCCCACGCAATCGCCCGGCGTGAAGGGCTGGTTTGCGCGGATGTTCATGCGGAAATGGGTGCGGCCGCGGCTAAAGGCAAAGCCGCCGACCCGCGCTTTAACACCGGCGGCGACGGCACGCACGCCGGCCCCGGCGGCCACCTCATGATTGCCTGCGCCTTCCTCAAAGCCATGGGGTTTGACGGTGCCATCGGCACCCTCACCGTGGACCTGGCCCGGAACCGCGCGGAAGCCACCAAGGGCCACACAATCCTGGGGTTCAAGGACGGCGTGCTGGAAGTGGAAAGCACGCGCTACCCCTTCTGCTTCACCGGTGACCCGGCACAAACGGAATCCAGCACCGCCAACGCCGTCCAATACCTCCCTTTTAACGAAGCACTGAACCGCTACCTGCTGGTCGTCCGCGGGCTGCAAACACCGCGGGCAAAAATCACCTGGGGCGACCAGAGCCGTGAATTTTCCGCCGCGGAACTGGAAACAGGCGTGAACTTGGCTGCGGCCTTCATCCCGGCCAATCCGTTCTCCGAGCCGTTTGCCAAAGTGGACGCCGCCGTGCGCGAGAAACAGGCGCAGGAAACGCGCATCACCTGGTCCTTTCTGGCCAATGCCCAGGATCTGCAACGCGCCTTGCCGGGGCAGGACGCGCTGTTTGGGGACATCCTGAAAGCCGCGCTGGAACAGCGGAAAACGCTGATCAACGCCGCGGCGGCACTGGTGGTGCCCGTCCGGCACACGGTGAAAATCAGCGGGATTGAGTAACGGATACGGACAGGGCAATGCAATCGCCAACGGCAAGGCGATGCGGGCAAGCTCACCGTCAGCGGCGCGGGTCACGCCAGCACCGTCAGCGTGCCGCTGGTGACGCCGAGTTGGGCGGCGACTTTTAATTTGGCAACAAGTTCATCAGCGGTGATTTCCCTGGCGAGCAACGCCTGATAGACGCTGATGATGACGCGGGCGTCCGCGGCGTTTTCATCGAGCAACTCCACGCGGTAACGGCGCAGGCCGGCGCGCTGGAACTGTTCGTAAAACGCGGCGCCGCTTTGCGCCCGCTGGTGAAACACGGTGTTGCGGCAGCCGACGTCCGCCTTGACCGGATGCTCCGCGCCGACGCGGTCGCGCAGCCTGACCGTATGCCGCTCGCACGGTCGTCCGCAGGTCCGGCTGTCGCTGCCGGTGGACAAAAACGCGGCGAACACGCAATGCTCCATGTGAAACATCGGCAGATGCTGGTGCAGCGTCAGCTCGAACCACGCCGGCGGCGCGGCGGCCAGCAGCGCCAGCACTTGTCCGGCGTTGAGGTCGTAGCTCATTGTCAGCGTCTCCAGGTTTTCACGCTTGAGCAAGTCCGCCGTCAGCGGGTTTGCCACGTTCAACGAGAAATCGCCGACTTTGCGCAGTGGCGAATCTTGGAACCAAGACAACGCGCCGAGGTTGCGAATCAGCACGCCGTCGGGCGCGGCGCTGGCGATGAGTTGGAACAAGCCCTGCTCGCCCGCCTTCTGGATGCGCGGCGTGGCGAGGAAAATTTCCGCGCCGCTGACCGTGGCGCGGATATGAGTGACAGCGTCCCGGTAGCGGCGAAGATCCTCGAAATCGAGATACAGCCGCGGCACGCCGCACGCCAGCGCGGCGTCAATTTGCTCGTTAGTGCGGCAGGTCACGGACAGCGTCAGCGGCAGGTCTCGCGCCGAGACGCGGAGCCGCGGAGTTTTTTGAACTGAATCCGACTCCGCGGCGCCGTGGCTCTGCGCGAGTAATTCCTTTAATCGCGGGCGGGAGCCGGCGGCAACCGGCGCCGCTGACGGTGCCGCGTCCAGCCGCGCCACCATTTCGCGGCGCAGACGGTTTAATTCGCTGACCGGCAGCATCACGTGGTCCAGCCCGTTCACCGTCAGCGGGCCGAGCCGGTAACGGGTGCCGCCGAGCCGGCCGAGTTGCTCACGCAGCCGTTCCACCGTCAGCGGCTGTTTCTGCGCGCATTGCAACGGGATTTGCGATTGCAGCGACACCGTGGCGTCGCCGAGCCGGGCGGTCACGCTCAGCGGGCTGTTGGCCGCGCCGCTGACGGTGAGCACCAGCACCGCGCCGGTTGCGGGCGGGTCGTGACGGAAGGAGTTGCGCAATTCGCGGTCAAGCTGCGGGTCGTCGGTTTTCCACACGCGGTCGCCGGCCTTGACCTGCGAAAAATCAATTTTCCCATGCGCAAAAAACAGCCGCCCGCCGTCCGCTTGGTACACCCGCCCGCCCTGCTCGTTATCCGGGTCGCCGCCGGTGTCGAACACCACGCCGTCGCCGGGCCGCACCGCCACGCCGCCGCTGACCGTCACATGGTCGCGCCCGACCGCGCTGACCTGGCCCGCGAACGCGCCGCGTTTTTTGCCGAAGCGCGCGTGCACCAGCCGCTGATGGTCAACTCCGTGCAGCCAGCCGGTGAACAGACCGCGCGAGAACGCCATTTCGAGTTGGTAAAAATCAGTCTGGTTCGCGCAGAGCCGCGGAGGCGCGGAGTTTTTTTTATCAAGTAAACTCTGCGGCTCCGCGTCTCTGCGCGAGATTTCCCCATCAATCGCCTGGCGGTAAACCTGAGTGACAGCGGCGACGTATTCGGGACTTTTCAAGCGGCCTTCGATTTTAAAGCTCGCGACGCCAAGCCTCATCAGCAGCGGCACCTCGCGGACGGCGGCCAAATCCTGCGGCGACAGCAGGTAGCGCCGGTCGCCCAAATCCTTGCTAGCGCCGTCCACCGTCAGCGTGTAGGGCAGCCGGCACGCCTGCGCGCACTCGCCGCGGTTCGCGCTGCGCTGGCCGAACGCCTCGCTGGTCAGGCATTGCCCCGAATACGCCACGCACAGCGCACCGTGGACGAACACCTCCAGCGGCAGGATGGCCGCGCCGTGAAATTTCTCCAGCTCGCGCAAACTCAGTTCCCGCGCCAGCACCGCGCGCGCGACGCCGAGTTTTTTCGCGAACTCCACGCCCTCCGGCGAGGTCAGCGTCATCTGCGTCGAGGCGTGCACGGCCAGCGACGGCGCGACTTCCCGCGCCAGTCGCGCCAGCCCCAAGTCCTGCACAATCACCGCGTCCACATGACTGTCAGCGAGCAGCATCAGGAACCGTTCCGCGTCGGCGAGTTCGTCGCTGAAGATGAGCGTGTTGAGCGTGACATAAGCCCGGACGCCGCGCGCGCGCAGGTAGTCCGTCAGTCGCGGCAAATCCGCCTCGGTGAAATTGTCCGCGCGCAGCCGGGCGTTGAAGCGCGGCAGGCCGAAATACACCGCGTCCGCGCCGTTGGCGACCGCCGCTTTCACGCACTCCCAGTTCCCCGCCGGGGCCAGCAATTCGGGTTGGCACATGGACATCGCCGGCAATTAAACCACGTACCAACGCCGATTGACACGGCTATGTTTTGCAAATAATCCGTGTTTATCCGTGTTAATCTGTGGTTGAATAAACGGTTGATGAAACTCGACCAACTTCGCTGCTGGTGTGAGATTGACCTCGCCGCGATTGATCACAACCTGCGGGTCATCCGCCGCAAAATCGGGCCGCGCGCGAAAATTCTCTGCCTGGTCAAGGCCGACGCCTACGGTCACGGCCTGGTGCCGCTCGCGCGTCACTTCGCCGCCGCTGACTGTCAAATGCTCGGCTGCGCGAATGTGCGGGAGGCGCTGACGCTGCGACAAGCGGGCGTCCACTTGCCCATTCTACTGCTCAGCGCGCCGCTCGACACTGAGGTGCCGGCCATCGTCAGCGGCGGGTTTGCGCTGACGGTGTCGTCGCTGCGCGAGGCGCGGTTGATCGCGCGGGTCGCGCGCGCGCGAAAAAAAATCGCGGCGATACACCTCAAGCTCGACACCGGCATGCACCGCCTCGGCGCTGACAGTGACGACTTCCCGGCGCTGCTGGAATTTTGCCGGCGCACCCCGGCGCTGCGCATCGACGGTGTGTTCTCGCACCTCGCCAGCGCCGACGAGGACGCCGCCTTCACCCGCCGGCAGCGGCAACTGTTTGACCGCCTCGCCCCGCGCGACCTGCCGCGCCATCTGTGCAATTCCGCCGGCATCCTGACCGACCGCGGCGACGCGCTCGACTTCGTGCGCCCCGGCATCCTCGTTTACGGCGCGGCGCCGCTGCCGGCGGCGCAAAAACTGTTCCGGCCCGCGCTGACGTGGCAAGCGCGCGTGACCTTCGTGAAAAATATCGCGCGCGGGGCGCGGGTCAGCTACGGCGGCACCTTCACCGCGCCGCGTCCGCTGACGGTGGCGACCGTGGCGGTCGGCTACGGCGACGGCCTGCCCCGCGCGCTGTCGAACCGGGGCGCGGTCATCATCGGCGGCCGGCGCTGCAAAATCCTGGGGCGCGTGACCATGGACCAGATCATCGTCAACGTCAGCGGCCTGCGCGGCGTGCGCAACGGCAGCGCGGCGGTGCTCATCGGCCGGCAAGGCCGCGCGCAAATCACCGCGAATGAAATGGCCGGGCAGGCGGGCACCATTGCCTACGAGATTTTCACCCGCATCACCGAGCGCGTGCCGCGTATTTACCGGCAAGGGCAAGGCCGCCGCTGACGGTGGCCGGCATCAGAAAATATCCCGCAGGCGTTGCAGCAGGCTCTTGCGGCGCTCGGCGTTGAAGTTTTTCCGCATGAACGCCTCGATTTGCCGCCATTGCGCCTCGTCCAGCCGCCGCTGACCGGGAACCAGCCGGGCCACCGTGCCGACTTCCAGCAACTCCTGGCCGCCCGTGTCCTGAATGCGCCGTTCCAGGTCCGCCGCCGCCGGCGAGTTGTGATTCAATTGAAACAGCACGGGATAGCGCGCGCGCTTCAGGATCTCGGCGGCGGGCGCCTGGAGGGAATTAATCACCGCCAGGCCGCTGATGGCGTGGTGCTTTTGCGCGGCGAACGCCAGCAGACAACGTTCCTGCGGGCCGAAACCCAGCAACAGCACCTGCTCGGTCTTGAAGCGCGGGCTTTGCTGAAAGAACACCGTGGCGGTTTGCAGCGCGGCCAGCGCGCGTTTTTCCTCCAGCTCGTTTTCCAGGTGCGCCACCTGCCGCCGGTCGGCGGTGACGTTGCCGTTGTACAAATCCAACACCAGCACGATGTACCCTTTTTGCGCCACAAAGTCGGCGGCGGTTTTCATCCAGGCGTCCACGCCGTGACCGTCCGGCACCAGCACCACGCCGGCCTGCGGCGGACTGTCCGGCAGCGTCAGATAACCGATGTCATCCGTGCCGTAATCCCGCAAATAAATGAAGTCGCCCTTGAACTGCGCCGCCGGCGCGGGCGGCGGTTCCGCGCCCCACGCCGCCAGCGGCAGCGCCAATAGCAGCCATAACCAAGCCGTCCGATCGCTCATAAGTTATAGTTTCAAAAAGTTTCCCAGCAGATTTTTGCCGTCCCTGGTCAGGATGGATTCGGGGTGAAACTGCACGCCGTGAATGGGAAATTCCCGGTGGCGCAGGCCCATGATTTCATCCTCGGCGGTGCGGGCGTTGACTATCAGCGTGTCCGGCACCGTGCCGTTTTGCACGATCAGCGAGTGGTAGCGCGTCGCCTCCAGCGGGCTGGGCAGGCCGGCGAACACCCCGGTGCCGTCGTGATTGACCGGCGAGGTTTTGCCGTGCATCAACCGCCCGGCCCGCGTCACCTCGGCGCCGAACACGTGGCCGATGCACTGGTGGCCGAGACAGACGCCCAGCAGCGGCGTGGTCTGGCCGAATTCCAGAATCACCGCGTTGCACACGCCGGCATCCAGCGGCGAGCCGGGGCCGGGGGAGATGACGATGTGCGAGGGTTTGAGTCGGCGGATGTCGCTGACGGTGATCTGGTCGTTGCGTTTGACCAGCAAATCCGCGCCCAATTCGCCGAAGTACTGGACGAGGTTGTAGGTGAACGAGTCGTAGTTGTCGATGACCAGCAACATGGGCAGGGAGTGTAACGCAAATCTCAAATCGCAAAAGTCAAAATTAACCACGAATGAACACGAATGGACACTAATGAAAGAGGCAACCACGATCAGCGGTTGCCTCTTGCATTTTATTCGTGTCAATTCGTGTTTATTCGTGGTTTAGAACTGATGCCGGTAGCCGGCGGTTAGGCCCCAGGGTTTGTCATACTTGTCACCGAAGCTCACAGAGGGACACAGAGTAGGCACAGAGAAGCACAGAGTTTGTTTTTTAATTTAATAAAATCTCTGTGGTTCTCTGTGTCTGCTCTGTGGTTCTCTGTGGGCCAAGGTGCCGTTAGGACGAACGGCGGCGGATGAGGGCCAGCGCGCCGAGGCCGGCACCAATGAGGAACCAGGTGGACGGTTCGGGGACGGCGGTGGCGTTGAAGGTCAGTTGGTTGTTCGCCACGCTGAAGGTGCCTTGCAGGCTCTCGTCCAGGTTGGTGGCGGTGAATTGGGTGTCGGTGATGCTGCCGCTGACGCTCGCGCCGCTCCAGTCGAGCACCAGATAGTCTCCGGTCTCGGTCAGGCTGCCGAAGTCAATGGTGATGCCGTCGCCGATGGTGATGCTGTCGGTGACCAGCAGCCCGTTGGTGTAACCGAGGATGGCGCCGCTGTCCAAGGTCAGGTTGTCCAAGGTGCCGCTGCCGTGGAAGAGGGCACCAGCGCCGAGGGTCAGGTTGATTTCGGTGGTGGCGGTGGCATCGCGGGTGATGTTGCCGGTGAGTTTGGTGCCCGCGTCGCTGAGGGTGATTTCGATGGTCGCGCCGGTGGTGCTGTTGATGTCGCCGGTGATGACGCTGCCCTTGCTGCCGGTCACGGTCACGGTCGCAGAACCTCTGGCGAGGATGCTGGTGCCGCTGCCGCTCAGCGTGTTGCCGTTCAAGTTCACCGTGACGGTGGCGCCGCTGGCGACACTAAGCGCATATGAGCTGCTGCCGGTGGCGGTGAGGTCGCTGTCGGTCAGCTTCAAAGCGGAGGAACTCGTCACATACATGCCGTGGGCGTTAGTTCCTGTCGTCTTGATATTCACGTTGTCCACAGTGCCGCTGCTGTTGATCTCTAAATAGATTCCATGCCCGTTGTCGCCGATGGTGTTGATAGTACCGCCGCTAAGCAACAGAGTGGTGGAGTTCGACCCATACACGCCGCGACCGACTTCTCCTTCCGTCTTGATGTTCACGTTGTTCAGGGTGGCACTGCTGGTGCCGCTGAGATTAACTCCATATCCGCCGGTGTTACTGGTGCTGATGCTGCCGCCGGTCAGTAACAGGGTGGAGTTCGCCGACACTATCACACCGTTGCCGTTAATTCCTTCCGTCTTGATGTTCACGTCGTTCAGGGCACCACTGCTGGCGGCGAGAAAAACCCCAGTCCCTATGCGGCCGAAGGTACTGATGGAACCGCCGGTGAGGGACAGGCTGGCGTTATTAACATAGGCGCCTCTGCCGTATATAGCGCCGGAAGCACTGTCATTGATGGCGCTGAGGGTGATGTTGGTGCCGGTGTAGGTCACGGCGCCGGTGGTGACGTTCAGGGCTGACAGGGTGGGGTCGCTGTCGTTGTAGGACTGGTTCGACTCGGTGGTGCTGCTGGTGACGACTTTGTTGGCCGCGAAGACGGAGAAGTTCAACGCGGAGACGCTGAGGGCGCCGAGGAGTAGGATTGATTTTAGTTTGGTATTCATGTTGGTGGGTTCTATTGGGTTATTTCTGTTTGGTTTTAATGGCCGCGAAAGAACGCATAGAACACAAAGAATTTTTTACAGGGAGATCATGGAGAGCATGGAGATTATTTTTTTTAAACCTTCATGATCTCCATGTTCTCCCTGTAAAAAGTTCTTCGCGCCTTCGCGTCTTCGTGGCCGGAGTTGTTAGATTTTCTCTTCTTCGATGACGATGTCTCTGCCGACGATGACTTTTTCGACGACGGGTTTGCCGACCATTTCTTCGCCGCGCATGACGGTTAGTTCGTAGGCGCGGATTTCCGCCTGGGCGGGGATGGGGCGGCGGTCGA
>JAISDC010000206.1 GCA_031265105.1 Verrucomicrobiales bacterium | reverse complement strand
GTTGTGGCGTTGTGGCGTTGTGGCGTTGTGGCGTTGTGGCGTTGTGGCGTTGTGGCGTTGTGGCGTTGTGGCGTTTTGGCGTTGTGGCGTTGTGGCGTTGAAAGTTTTAATAGTAATTGGATTCAATTCTCTCCTATTACTGCTATGATGTCAATTGTCTTTTTAACAAGGCGCCGACAATAAAAAGTCACTGAAAGCGGAAAAATCCGCATTTGATGGTTGACAGTTGGCGGTAAATGCGGAAATATCCGCACATGGGTTCGCAAAATAAATCGGCAAAACTTTCCGCGCTGAGCCGGCGGGAGCGGGAAATCATGGACATCGTTTACGCGGCCGGTCAGGCCACGGCGCAGGATATCATGGACGCGATGGAAGCGCCGCCGACGTATTCCTCGGTGCGCTCGGCGCTGCGGTTGCTGGAAATGAAAGGCCACTTGCGGCACCGGCGCGAGGGCTTGAAATATGTGTTCGCGCCGACCATTCCGCGCGAGCAAACGGCGCGGTCGGCGCTGCGGCAACTGGCGGCGACATTTTTTGACAACTCGGCGGGGGCGCTGCTGGCGGCGTTGCTGGATCTGCACGACACCAAACTTTCGCGCGCGGAACTTGGCGAGTTGGAGCGGATGATTCGGGAGGCGAAAGAGAGTAAACAGAAATAAACCACGAATGGACACTAATTAACACGAATTTGGGGCGACGCTTTTATTGGTGTGCATTGGTGTTCATTCGTGGTTGAGAAAGGAAATGTTATGAAAACGTGGTGGTTGGATTTGGCGATGGTTTCGACGGGGACGCTGGCGGTGACGTGGGCGCTGACGGTGATGTTGCGGCGGCAATCCGCGGCGTGGCGGCATTTGGTCTGGCGCTTGGGGTTTGTGGCGACGGCGGCGGCTTGGGCGCTGCTGGTGAGTTCGTGGCGGGTGGAATTGCCGTGGTTGGCGGCGCGGGCGACGGTGGCGGTGGTCGCTGAGGTTGACGCGGTGGCAACGGTGACGGTCAGCGAGGTGACGCCGACTGTGCCGCTGGCGTTGACGCCGGCGCGGGCGGTGGATTGGTGGTTGGTGATTTGGCTGTCAGGGGCGGCGCTGTGTTTGTTGCCGCTGACGGCGGGCTGGTGGCGGGTGCGGCGGTTGTTGCGAAACGCGCGACCGTTCGCGGACGGTCGGCGGGTGTTGGTGAGCGCGGATGTGGCGGTGCCGCTGACGGTGGGGGTTTGCTCGCCAAAAATTGTGCTGCCAACGTCAGTGTCAGCGTGGCCGGCGGAGCGAGTGCGGCGGGTGCTGGCGCATGAAGCGGCGCACGGTCAGCGGCGGGATGTGGCGTGGGCGTTGCTGGCGCGCGTGGTGTGCGCGCTGTGTTGGTTTAATCCGCTGGCGTGGTTCGCGGCGCACCGTCAGCGGGTGGAGGCGGAGTTGGCGTGCGACGACGCGGTCATCAACAGCGGCGCGGCGGCGGATGATTACGCGACGGATTTGCTGCAAATTTTACGGGCCTGTCCGCGCGGCTTGCCGTCGCCGCTGATGGCGGGGATGGCGGCGCGTCCGTCGCAAATTCGGGCACGACTGGCGGCGTTGCTGGCCGCTGACGCTGACCGCGCGGCGGTAAAACGCGGCGCGGCGCGGGCGCTGACCGTCGGCGTGTTGTTAGCGGTGGCGGCGCTGACGGTGGTGCGGGTCACTCGCGCCACGGAGACAAAATCCGCTGACCATGACCGGCAGACGTCACCGTCAGCGCAAGCGGACAAGCCGGAGGGAAAGCTGGTGTACTTTGGCGCGAAACTGCTCAATGTGCCGAAGGATGCGCCCGTGTTGCAATCGGCGGAATTTAAGAAAGCCTGGGCGGCCGCTGATGTTAATAAAATCCTCGCCCTCATTAGCGGGGTTGAGAATACGGATCTGATTGCGTCGCCGTCTATGGAAGTGAAATTTGGAACCAGAGCCAAAATCCACGTGCCACGCGAGTTTCGCTATCCCGACGCCTGGGATGAAAATTCACAACCCATCCATTTTACCCAGAAAGATGTTGGTCTGACCATTGAGGTGTTGAACGACTGGAAGGATGGAAAAATCGTTCTTGATGTGAACTTGAAGTTAACCGAATTAGAAGGGTTTATCAATTATCCGGCCGCGCAGGATAAAACGTCAGGTGCGGAGGATAATGCCAAGCGACTGTCGCGGCCGGTGTTCAGGGAGCGGGAAAAATCGCTGTCGTGCGCGCTCGCTGACGGTGAGAGCCTGGTGGAGTGGATGCCTGATACGACATTGACAACCGGCGGGCGGGAATTTTCCAAAGACACGCGGACAGCGCTGCTGCTGACGGCGCGTTTGGTGGAGGAGCCGCCGCCCACGGTCAGCGTGGCGGAGCGGTTGCAGCGGATTGTGATTCCCAAGGTTAAGTTCACGGACGCGGAGGTCGGCGAGGTGCTGAATTACTTGCAAGAGCAGAGCAAGTTGCACGACCCGCTGAAGGTGGGGGTCAATATCGTGTTCAAGGCGGAGCCGACCAATGCCTCGCCGGATTGGCAAGGCGGGGGGAACTTGACACTGGATTTGGTTGAGGTGTCGCTTGGGAAAATTTTGGATTTGATCCGAACGCTGACGCTGTACAAATACGAGGTGACTGAGCAGGCGGTTTACGTATTACCGAACATCGAAACCAGTGAAGTCATGTTGGTGCGGGTATTCGTGGTGCCGGAGAATTTTTTCCCTGAGCCGCGGACGATACCCGAAGGAAAAGGTATCTCACCAGAGGACGCGGATGTGCGAAAAGAACTGGTGGCCAAAGGGATTGAATTTTTAGCGGGCGCCAGCGCCGCGTATCTGCCGAAAATAAAAAAATTAGTGGTGCGGAACACGGCGGGGCAACTGGCTAAAATCACGGAGTTGATCGCGCGCCCAGGGGTCCAGCCGCCCACGGTCAGCGTGGCGGAGCGGTTGCAGCGGATTGTGATTCCCAAGGTTAAGTTCACGGACGCGGAGGTTGGCGAGGTGCTGAGTTACTTGCAAGCGCAGAGCAAGTTGCACGACCCGCTGAAGGTGGGGGTCAATATGGTGTTCAAGGCGGAGCCGACCAATGCTTCGCCGGATTGGCACAGTGGGAAGAAAATAACACTGGATTTGGTTGAGGTATCGCTTGGGAAAATTCTGGATTTCATGCAAACACTGGTGCCGTACAAATACAAGGTGGAAGAGCAAGCGATTTATGTATTTCCGAACATTGAAACCAGTGAAGTCATGTTGGTGCGGGTCTTCACGGTGCCGGAGAATTTGCACGCCGCGCTCGCTGACGGTGACGCGCGGCAAAATCTCATGGCGCGCGGCATTGAGTTTGCCAAGGGAGCGACAGCGACTTATATGCCGAAAATAAAAAAATTAGCGGTGCGGAACACGTTGGAACAATTGAACAAGATTACCGCGTTGCTCGGCTCGCCGCCGCTGCCGGCGCCGAAGGCTGCCGATGGCCAGGCGGCGTCACCGTCAGCGGCTGGCGGCAAAATGGTGGAATATAGCGCGAAATTTTTTTACCTGGCCAAGGAAACGACGGCGGTACAATCGGAAAACTCCGAGATGCAGATTGGCGCTGACGCTGAGCAAATGGTCAGGACGCAGGAGCAGGCCGGCGCGAAAATAATAGCGGAGAAGAAAGCCACGGCGCCTTTTGGACAAATGGCAAAAGGCCTATACTCGCACGGCTATGTAGCCGAAGCTCAGGCGGAATTTCAGGATGGGAAGATTGCTTTGCAGTTGGGACTTCAGAGCGCGATTTTAAGGGGATATGTGATGGGATATGTGAAAACCATTGATGACCTGACGAGTGAGATGAAGAAGCCAGAATTGATTACCAGCAGTGTGAGTTTGCTTGATGGTCAGAGCGTGCTGTTTTGGTTTCCTAAAAAAGATGATGACGCCGGGAAAGCCGGCGCGGTGCTGACGGTGCGGTTGGTGGACAAGCAAGATTAACTTAATCAGTAAAAATTATGAACATCTGGTTGTGGCAGTTGTGGTGGTTATCGTCAGCGGGTTTGCTGGGGGCTTGGGCGCTGACGGTGATGTGGCGGAAGAAATCGGCGGCGTGGCGGTGTTTGGGGTGGCGGCTGGGCTTGCTGGCGGTGTTGGCGGGCGCGGCGCTGACGGTCACATCGTGGCGGGTGGAATTGCCGTGGCTCTCGGCGCGGGAGACGGTGGCGGTGGTCGCTGAGGTTGGCGCGGTGGAGACGGTGACGGTCAGCGAGGCGCTGCCGGCTGTGCCGCTGGCGTTGCCGCCGACGCGGGCGGTGGATTGGTGGCTGGTGATTTGGTTGTCAGGCGCGGCGTTGTGTTTGCTGCCGCTGACGGCGGGCTGGTGGCGGGTGCGGCGGTTGTTGCGAAACGCGCGACCGTTCGCTGACGGTCGGCGGGTGTTGGTGAGCGCGGATGTGGCGGTGCCGCTGACGGTGGGGGTTTGCTCGCCGCGCATTGTGTTACCAGCGGCAGCGTCAGCGTGGCCGGCGGAACGGGTGCGGCGGGTGCTGGCGCATGAAGCGGCGCACGGTCAGCGGCGGGATGTGGCGTGGGCGCTGCTGGCGCGGCTGGTGTGCGCGTTGTGCTGGTTTAATCCGCTGGCGTGGTTCGCGGCGCACCGGCAGCGGGTGGAGGCGGAGTTGGCGTGCGACGACGCGGTCATCACCGGCGGCGCGGCGGCGGATGATTACGCGACGGATTTGGTGCAAATTTTACGGGCCTGTCCGCGCGGCTTGCCGTCGCCGCTGATGGCGGGGATGGCGGCGCGCCCGTCGCAAATCCGGGCGCGGCTGGCGGCGTTGCTGGCCGCTGATGCTGACCGCGCGGCGGTAAAACGCGGCGCAACACGGGCGCTGACCGTCGGCGTGTTGTTAGCGGTGGCGGCACTGACGGTGGTGCGAATTGTACACGCGTCGGATCAAACCGCCGACGCAGTGGCACTGTCAGCGGCGGTGGAAAAGCCGGAAGGCAAGATGTTGCAAATTCGCGCGAAGTTGATCATGGTGCCGAGGGATGAGCCGGCCTTGCAGTCGGCGGAATTTAAAAAGGCGTGGCCCAACGCTGACTATGAGCAGCTTAACCGGATATTCGTTCGTTCCAAAGCGGACTTGCTGTCAGAGTCATCGCTGGTGGCGTCTCTTGGGCAAAAAGCCAAAATTCGCGCGGTGCGTGAATTCCGCTACCCTGACGCCTGGGATGAGGATTCAAAACCGACGCATTTTACGCAGAAAGATGTCGGTCTGACTGTTGAAGTGTTGCGGAGTGGCTGGAAGGACGGGAAAATTACCCTTGACCTGAAACTGAACCTGATCGAGTTCATAAATTATATCAATGACGGCAGCGAGCAAAACCCCAGATTGCGTCCGGTATTCAAAGAGCAGGAAAAATCGTTGTCGTGCATGTTCGCTGATGGTGAGAGTATAGCGGAATGGATGCCCGACCCGACGCTGACCGGCGAACAGGAAGTGACCAAAGACAAGCGGACGGCGCTGCTGCTGACGGCGCGTTTGGTGGACCAGCCGCCCACGGTCAGCGTGGCGGAGCGGTTGGAGAAAATTATTATTCCCAAAGTCGCGTTTACGGACGCTGACATTGCTGATGTGCTGAAATTTTTGCAAGACCAGAGCAAATTGCACGACCCGCTGAAGGTGGGGGTGAACATTGTGTTCAAGGAGTCACCGTCAGCTCCGGATGAACACTGGACGGCAATCCGGTCGCTGACACTGGACTTGCGCGATGTGACGCTGAAGAAAACTTTTGATTTTATCACGCAATTAACCTCGTACAAATACACGGTGGAGGAACGGGCGGTTTACGTATTTCCGAACATCGAAACCAGTGAAATCATGTTGGTGCGGGTATTCGTGGTGCCGGAGAATTTTTTCCCCGAGCCGCGGACGATGCCCGAAGGCAAAGGGATCTCACCAGAGGACGCGGATGTGCGAAAAGAACTGGCGGCCAAAGGGATTGAATTTTTAGCGGGCGCCAGTGCCGCGTATTTGCCGAAATCGAAAAAATTAGTGGTGCGGAACACGGCGGGGCAATTGAACAAGATTGCCGCGTTGCTCGGCACCCCGCCGCTGCCGGCGCCGAAGGCTGCCGATGACCAGGCGGCGGCACCGTCAGCGGCGGATACTAACACCAAGCAGGTGGAAATTACCGCGAGTTTTTTCAATGTGCCCAAAGACGCGGTAACATCGAAGTTGGCGGAATTTGAGAAAGGCTGGACGGGCACTGGTGATGAGAGATTCAAAATTATGCGTGAAGCCGGCGCGGATTTATATTCGGAACCAAGAGTCACCTTGTTTACGGGGCAAAGAGCAAAACTCCGGGGGATGCGCGAGTTGCGCTACCCGGCGGAGTGGGATTCAAACCAGCCTGCCAACGCTGGTAATGACCAATCATTTACTGCCCGTCAAACTGGCGCCGTTATCGGCACTACGGTTGACGTTAAACCGAAAATTCAAGGCGATCAGATTGACTTGGAATTAGAACTTGAAAGCACAGTTATTGATGGATTTACACAACACAAGGACGAACAGGGCAAGGAGATAACAACGCCTGTACTTGCGGCAAGAAAGCTGGGCAGCGGCGCTAAATTGCATGACGGTCAGAGTGTGCTGTTCTGGTTTCCCAAAAAAGATGGTGACGCTGAGAAAACGTGCCTGGTGCTGACGATGCGGTTGATGGACAAGCGGGATTAATTTTATGGTTTCCCGCTATTATCAATGGTCGCGAGTAAATTCCCCTGCCGTGAAGGGGTGGCCGCGCAGCGGACGGGGTAGTTCGGCGTTAACGGAAACCCGGCACAAAATTCCAAACGCCAAACTTCAAGTAAATTCCAAACGCCAAAATCAAAACTCCAAACCAACGCTGAAAAGTGAGCGCGCCATTACACGCGCGCTCACTGGACTTTTGCACTACCCCGGCGCTGCGCGCCACCCCTCTTCGAGAGGGGAATTAGCGGATGAATCGCTGACAATGGAATAGAAATCAATTTTATTGGTAAAAATTATGAAAATCTGGTTGTGGCAGTTGTTATGGGCATCGTCAGCGGGTTTGTTGGGGGCTTGGGCGCTGACGGTGATGTGGCGGAAGAAATCGGCGGCGTGGCGGTGTTTGGGGTGGCGGCTGGGCTTGCTGGCGGTGTTGGCGGGCGGGGCGCTGACGGTCACATCGTGGCGGGTGGAGTTGCCGTGGCTCTCGGCGCGGGAGACGGTGGCGGTGGTCGCTGACGTTGGCGCGGTGGAGACGGTGACGGTCAGCGAGGCGACGCCAGCTGTACCGCTGACGTTGCCGTCGGCGCGGGCGGTGGATTGGTGGTTGGTGATTTGGCTGTCAGGGGCGGCGCTGTGTTTGCTGCCGCTGACGGCGGGGTGGTGGCGGGTGCGGCGGTTGTTGCGAAACGCGCGACCGTTCGCTGACGGTCGGCGGGTGTTGGTGAGCGCGGATGTGGCGGTGCCGCTGACGGTGGGGGTTTGCTCGCCAAAAATTGTGCTGCCAGCGGCAGCGTTAGCGTGGCCGACGGAACGGGTGCGGCGGGTGCTGGCGCATGAAGCGGCGCACGGTCAGCGACGGGATGTGGCGTGGGCGTTGCTGGCGCGCGTGGTGTGCGCGTTGTGCTGGTTCAATCCGCTGGCGTGGTTCGCGGCGCATCGTCAGCGGGTGGAGGCGGAGTTGGCGTGCGACGACGCGGTCATCACCGGCGGCGCGGCAGCGGATGATTACGCGACGGATTTGCTGCAAATTTTACGGGCCTGTCCGCGCGACTTGCCGTCGCCGCTGATGGCGGGGATGGCGGCGCGCCCGTCGCAAATCCGGGCGCGGCTGCGGGCGTTGCTGGCGGTCAGGGCCGAGCGCGGCGCGGTGAGCCGCGGCATGGTGTGGGGATTAACGGTCAGCGTGTTGTTGCTGGCGGCGGCGCTGACGGTGCTTCGGTTGTCGCCCACGGCCCCGCCGGTGGCGGCGGATGCGCCCGCCGCTGACGGTGAGTTGTTGCCGAAGGACGGCGAAGTGATGTTGAGCGCCAGGCTGCTCAGGTTTCCGGCGAAGGCGCGGGCGACGCAGTCGGGAAAATTCAAGCGGGCCTGGGCGGCGGGAGAGGTGGAAAAAATAGTTGAACTGGGCGCGGCGGCGGGCGCGGAGTTGGTGGCGATGCCCGTGGTGGTGACGAAATCGGGAATCAGGAGCACGGTGAAATTGGTCAAGGAAATGCCGTTCCCGGCGCGGTGGGATTTTAGCGGCACCCTGCCGCCGCCGATAACCACGGTGCCGGCGGACCTCGGTCATCCGTCGCAGTTCACCAAGGAGGACGTGGGGCTGACGGTGGAGTTTGTGCCGCGGATTTTGGACCAGGGGATTGAACTGAACCTGACGGTGCGTTCGGTGACGACGAATGCCGTGTTACCGGAGTCGCGGGATGTCAGTTTCAACAAACAGGAAATGCACCTGGCGCGGCTGCTGCGCAACGGCGGCAGTTTCGCGGTATGGCTGCCGTGGGAGCAGGGGAATTACAACATTCCCGGCTTCGGCGGGTCGTCGGAGCGGCAAGACGAGCGGCCGGGGCGCTACGGGCTGATAGTCAGCGCGGTGCTGGTGGAGCAGCCGCGGACGGTCAGCGCGGTGGCGGCGCAGTTGCGGCGCATCACGATTCCGCGGGTGGCCTTCACGGACGCGCCGGTGGCCGAGGTGTTGGATTATTTGCAAGAGCAGAGCAAGTTGCGCGACCCGCTGAAGGCGGGCGTGAATATCGTGTTCAAGGCGGAGCCGACCGAAGCCTTGCCGGATTGGCCGGGCGGGGGAAAACTAACGCTTGATTTCACCAATGTGTCGCTGGAGAAAATCCTGGAGGTGATCCAGACGCTGGTGCCGTACACCTATCGGGTGGAGGAGCAGGCGGTGTATGTTTTCCCCAGGGTCGAAATCAATGAGCCGCTGCTGGTGCGGGTGTTCGCGGTGCCGGACGGCTTTTTTTCCGCGCCCATCGAGACGCTGACCGTGGACGCGGTGAAACAGGAACTCGTCGAAAAAGGCGTCGCGTTTTTGCGCGGCACGCAAGTGGTGTATGTGCCTGAAAAACAAAAGTTAGCGGTGCGCAACACGGCGGCACAATTGGAACAACTCGCGGCGTTGCTAAAGACGGCGCCAAGGGCAGTGTCAGCGGCGGGCGTCGCGGGCCGGATGGCGGCGATTGACGCGCAGGTTTTCGCCGTGCCGAAGAAGGCGCAGTTGCCCAAGGAGCCTTGGGTCGGCAGGAACCGCGCGCAAATGATCAAAACCGTGACGGACGCGGGCGGGGTCTTGGCCGCGGAATCGACGGCGCGGACGATTTTGGGAAAAGACGTGAAAATCAGGGCAACGCGCGAGCTGCGGTATCCCATGCCTTGGAACCATGACCGCCAGCCGGCGCAATTCACGCTACAGGATGGGGGACTCACGATGGAGATTCGGACGGCCTGGGCGGAAGGGAAAATCGCGTTGCGGTCGAGGCTGATGCTGACCGTGGTGGAGGGATTTTTGCATTACGGCAGCGGGCAAAAAACCGTGCAGACGCCGATATTGCGGCTGCATGAGCGAACGCTGCTTAACAATTTGCGAGACGGCGAGAGCGTGATGATGCGGGCGCCCGACCCGGAGTTGACGGCGGCGCAGGCGGAGTTCAATGACGAGCAGCTAGTTGTGGTGCTGACGGCGCGCTTGCTGAACGCGCCGGCGGCCGAACCAACGCCGAGCGAGAATAACCGCTGACGGCGGCGGGCCGGACAGCGCGCCGCCGCGGCGGTGATTGACAGCGGCGCGGTTGACGCTAGTAACGGGAGATGAGCAAAATTGTTGTCACCAGCGACCAGGCGCCCCAGGCGGTGGGGCCGTATGCGCAGGCTATCAAGGCGGGCGGGTTGATTTTCGCGTCGGGACAAATTCCGCTGACCGTCGGCGGCGAACTGGCCGGCGCGGACCTTGCGACGCAGACGCGGCAGGTGCTGACCAATCTGCGAAATGTGCTGGCCGCCGGCGGGGCGTCACTGTCAGCGGTGGTCAAGACCACGGTGTTCCTGACCGACTTGCGGGATTTCGCGACCATGAACCAAGTGTACGCGGAATTTTTCGCCGAGCCGTTTCCGGCGCGCTCGACGGTGCAGGTGGCGGCGCTGCCGCGCGGGGCGAAGGTGGAGATTGAGGCAGTGGCGGCCGCGTAGCGGCAAATTCCAAACTCCAAGCTCCAAATTCCAATTAATTTTTTAAATTCCAATTAAAAAAATCCAAATAGCGCAGCTTGCGCGGCAGCGGTGTTTTGTTTGGAATTTGAAATTTGAATTTTGAAAATTAATTGGAATTTGGATTTTGGAATTTGGAATTTCCCGATATCTTTGTGTCATGACTGCGGAAAATTTATTACGGTTGTTCAAAAGCACTGGTGCATTGAAAGAAGGCCATTTTGTCCTGCGGTCGGGATTGCACAGCCGGCAGTTTTTCCAGTGCGCGCATTTGTTGCAGTGGCCGGTATTGTCGGCGGAGATTTGCGCGGCGCTGGCGGAACGGGCGCGCGGTGTCGCGGCCGATGAGGTCATTTCGCCGGCGATGGGCGGCATCCTGGTCGGGCACGATGTGGCGCGGCACCTGAGGCTGAAACATATCTTTGCCGAGAAACACGAGGGGGCGCTGACGGTGCGGCGTTTCGACATCACCCGCGGCGCGCGCTATCTGGTGTGCGAGGACGTGGTGACCACCGGCAGCGCGGTGCGCGAGGTGTGCCGCATCGTGCGCGACGGCGGCGGCGACGTGGCGGCGGTGCTGTGCATCGTGGACCGCAGCGGCGCGCGGCAGCCGGATTTTGGCGCGCCGTTCATCTCGCTGTTGCGGCTGACCGTGGCGACCTTTCCGGCCGACCAATTGCCGCCGGATTTGGCGGGAATCCCGGCGAGCAAACCGGGCAGCAAGTAAATCGGTTTTTAACCACGGATGGACACCGATGGACACGGATAAAAAAACAAACAACAATCCGTGTTCACCTGTGTCCAGCGGTGGTGAAAAAAAAATTTAAAAAAATCCTTGCGTTGGCCCGTCCGATTCCATATCGTCCCATCCCGTTATCGGGACAAACAGATGCTACCTACTACATGCTATCTACTAACTACTAAGAAAGCATAGTAGCCTAAGCCAAAGTAACGCCCCGCTAACCCGCTGAAGATGAGAGAGATAAGTCATAATCAAAGTATGCCGCGCTTACGCGCTTACGCGCTTACGCGCTTACGCGCTTACGCGCTTACGCGCTTACGCGCTTACGCGCTTACGCGCTTACGCGCTTACGCGCTTACGGTATGACTCTTGCCCCGATTTCTTAATTTCTCCGTGGAATTTTACTCATTCCATTCCCCATGCGGTTGACTACACCCGCCGAGATGGGGCCAACTTCGCCAATAGACCAGACTTTTACACCGTGGCGACGGTCATTCGCCTCATTACGAATGCCTTTCTCCGAGTGACGAAAACCTTCCGTCGAGTTACGAAGGTCTTCCGTCACTTGACGAATGCCTTTCGTCAAATGACGAACGCTTTTCGTCAACCGACGAACGCCTTCCGTCATTCGACGGAAGCTGTTCGTCACCCGGAGAAAGCCTTTCGTCACTTGACGACAGCCTTTCGTCACCCCGTTTTTATCAACCAAAACCCAAAATAAAACCCAACCCAAAGGAACCGCCCATGTCCACCGCGCTCATCAAACCCATCAAACGCAACTACTTACCCGCTGACGAAGACCACGCCTTCGACTGGCTGGTGAACTTCAAAACCGAACTGCCGCGCTTCGCCGCCGCCTGCGACATCAGCGCCACTCAAAACCAGCAACTCGGCAACACCGCCGCCGTCTATGAGCATACCCGCGAATACGCCGCCAACGCCGCTGACGTTTACCACGAGCGCATCGCCAACAAAAACCAGGCCGCCTGGAACCCGCCCGGCGTCGAGTTGACCATCCGCCCCTTCACCGCCCGCCTCAACCTCGCCAACAACGAGACCAGCAGCGGCGGCGCGCTGGCCTGCGCCGTCGTCATCGCCGACCAAATCCTGAAAAGTCCCGCCTGCACCAGCGAAGTCAAGGACGCGCTGCGGTTGAACCCCTTGCCCAAACACCAGACTGTCGGCAAACCCGAATTCAAAGCCTTCATCGAAAACAACCGGTTGACCGTCAGCTTCACCAAGGGCGAGTTTGAATATTTCATCGCGAAAATCGACCACGGCACCGGCGCGTTCGACAAGGAATACACTGTCCTGCACAGTCCCTGGCACGACTCCTACCCGCTGCCGGAGAACGACTCGCAAATCTGGAATGTCCAGCTCATCGGTTTTTTGAAAGGTGATCCCACCGGCATCCCCGGCGACACCATCGTCATCGGTGCCAAAGCCTACACCGCCATCCACTCCGAAGGCGCTAACTGAAACAGCGAGCTTCATTAACGCAAAGACGCCAAGGAGCAAAGAGCGCAAAGATTTTTTTAAAAATAGTTCTTGGTGTTTTTTCGCGGCCATTAAAACCAACCACCAACCATAACTAACATGAAAACCAACCAAGCTCCGGCCTTGCCGGCCTACCAGAAACAACAAACCAAACAACTCAAACGCGGCGCGCTGACCGTGTTAATCGCCGTCGCCCTGACCCCCCTGC
>JAISDC010000143.1 GCA_031265105.1 Verrucomicrobiales bacterium | reverse complement strand
CACCTTAACTAAACCTGGGGCGTTGCCCCAGGCTGTTATGCGGCCGCCCCTTCGGGGCTAAGACTGCCGTGGAGCTGATGGTGACCAGCATCGCTGACCTATGGAGCGCGGGCGTCCCGCCCGCTGACACTGGGAGCGCCGGCTTCTAGCCGACAATAAGAGCGGGCGAGACGCCCGCGCTCCATAAAATTTATTTGCCTAAAAATCATCATCGCCAGCAAAATTGCCATTGACATGACATATGGGACATTTATAGGTTTATTATGTTAATGTTTGGTGGTTGCATTTGGATCGTTTTGCGACGGGGCTTGTGAAACAATCCGCCAGACAAATTGTCCGATGACCGGGGAATTTGCAAATTGATTGGAAACAAAAAATTATGAAAAAAATAGCGCAATGGTTGGTGCTGGCCGGCGGGCTGGCGTGGGCAACGGAATCCTGGTCGGCGACGACATATACTTATCCCGATTTGGTGCGACAACTCACCGATTTGGAGCGGCTGGCGACGCTGCCCGCTGACGGTGAGTCTGGCGCGCTGGCGTCGAGTTACGACCGCGCCAGCAAATACGACGAGGCGACCGGCAAGTATGTCGCCTGGGGCGCCAACGGTGACGGCGGCGGCGTCATCCGCAGGGAGGGCGAGGAGGCGGTGTTCGCGGAACTGGAGGGGCCGGGCGTGATTTGGCGCATCTGGTCGGCCACGGTCGGCGAGGGACACGTCAAGATTTACCTCGACGGCGCGACGACGCCGGCGGTGGATTTGCCGTTCAAGGCGTATTTCGACCGTTCGACCGCGCCGTTCACGCGCGAGCAATTGATCTATAAAACCAAGGCCAACGGGTACAACAATTACACGCCGATTTCGTTCCAGAAGTCGTGCAAGATTGTCGCCGACCCGCAGTGGGGCAATTACTATCACTTCAATTACACCAAATTCCCGCCGGGCACGGTGGTGCCGACTTTCAAGCTGCCACTGTCAGCGGCGGACGAGGCGGCGCTGGACCGCGCGGATAAGATTTTCGCCGCCGTCGGCGCCGACCCGGCCGACGAGCGCGCGGGCGCCAAGACCGAGACCAAGACGCTGACCGTGCCCGCCGGCGGCAGCGCGCTGGTGGCGGACCTCGCCGGCAGCGGCGCGATCACGGCGCTGAAGGTGAAGATTGACAACCTGCCCGCCGACCCTGAGGAGCAGCTGACGCTGCTGGCGCAACTCACCGTCAGCGCCGCGTGGGACGGCGCGGCCAAGCCGGCGGTGTGGTCGCCGCTGGGCGATTTCTTCGGCTCCTCGGCGGGCGCGACGCCGTTCCGGACGCTGCCCGCGGGCGTCGGCGAGGACGGGCAGTTTTACAGCTATTGGTACCTGCCGTTCGCTACGGGCGCGAAACTTGCCGTCGGCAATGACAGCCCGCTGCCGGTGACGCTGGCATGGGAAGTAACCACCGCGCCGCTGACGGCGGACGCGGCGGCGCGCCTCGGCCGGTTCCACGCGAAGTGGCACCGCGACGCCTTTTTGCCGGACGCCCCGGAACGGCGCGAAATCGACTGGACGCTGCTGGTGACCAAGGGCCGCGGCCGGCTGGTTGGCGTGCAGTTGCATGTCTGGAACCCGCTGGGCGGCTGGTGGGGCGAGGGCGATGAAAAATTCTGGGTGGACGGTGAAAAATTCCCGTCCACCATCGGCACCGGCAGCGAGGATTATTTCGGCTACGCCTGGTCGTCCGGCGGCACGTTCATTCAGGCGCTGCACAGCCAGCCGGTGAACGAGCACAACAACGGCCACGTCAGCGTCAACCGCTGGCACATTGCCGACAACATCCCGTTCCAGAAATCCTTCGAGGGGGCGCTGGAGAAATATTTCACCAACGAGCGCGGCACGCTGTTCGCGGCGGTGGCGTACTGGTATTTGTCCGCTGACGGTGACGACCCGTACCCGCCGCTGCCGGTGACCGAGCGGACGGGCTGGTGGGTGCGGCCGGACACCGGGCGCGCGCCCGGCGTCATCGAGGGCGAGGAATTGCGCGTGCTCAACGGCAAGGTCGCCGGCCCGCACTACGGGCAGGAAATGTTCAGGTGGGGCAAGGAGCACTGGAGCAATTGGCGGCAACTGATATGGCAGAGCGCCGCTGCCGGCCAGCGGTTGGAGTTGAGCTTCAAGGCGCCGGCGGCGGGCAAATTCAAGCTGCTGGCGAAATTCACCAAGTGCCACGACTACGGCATTTTCCAACTGGACGTGGACGGCAAGCCGGCCGGCCCGCTGGTGGACCTGTACAGGCCGGGCGTCACGTCGGAGGAAGTGACCGACCTGGGCGTGGTCGAACTGACTGCGGGCGACCATGTGCTGGGCGTGATCTGCACCGGCAAAAATGAACAAGCCAAGCAGATGTTCTTCGGCCTTGACTATATCAAACTGGAACCGGCCCAGTGAAATATCGTGGGGCGCGGGCAGCTCTGCCCGCCATGCGGAGGCGGGCGGGAACGCCCGCGCTCCGCGTGGCGCTGACGGCGGGCGGGCTGATGCTGACGCTGTGCGTGACCGCCTGCGGGCAGCGGCTTTCCCAGCCGCGCGCCGCCCCAAAGCCGGCCGCCGCCGCCGACCATGACGCGGCGGTGAACACCGCGGCGCTGACGGTGACCGGCACGTTTGCGGCGAAAAAATTGCGCGCGTATGGCACGGTCAGCGGCACGAGTTGGCGCGGCGCTGACGGCGGCACGTTGCTGACAATCAATTGCGAGAGCGAGGCCAAGGCGCAGTTGACGCAGGCGAAATATTTGTCCGACCTCGTCACGTTGCCGCCGGGCACCAAGCCGGGGACGCTGACCGTCAGCGGACACAACATTGGCATCCGCGACGCCGGCGCGCAGGGCGTGCTCGCGGCGTTGCGGCGCGGGGACACGCTGATAGTCGCGGCGGCACCGTCAGCGGCGGCGCTCGGCGACTTGTTAGGCAAGACACTGACCGTCGGCGATTGGTCAGCGGCAGCGGCGGTGAAAGTGCCGATGTGGCTCGACCGTTTTGACAAGCACAGCTTCAACTTTTATTACCAGCCGGGCTTGCTGCGGTGGGACGAGAACCAGCAGACGATTGTTTCCTACGACCCGGCGGAGGATTTCGCGTTCGCGGCGGCGAGCAACCGTGCCGGCCTCACGATTTGGACCGGCGCGCAATACGGGCACAGCGCGGAGTGGCTGACCAATGATGTCAGATGGGAGTGGGCGGTGCGGTCGGCGGTGCAAAACGGGCTGCCGGTGGGGATGAACGTGGATCTCACGTCGAACATGCATTTCTGGGTGTACAACCGCTGGCCGGAAAGCCTGATGCAATTCGCGCCGGATTTTCAGGGCACTTACTACGGCTCGATGAACTTCGGCCTCGGCGCGCTGGTGTCGTGGTGCGCGGACGACGCGCAGGATCTGCTGTTCGCGCAGTTGCAGCAAATCGTGCGCAAGTTCAAGGACACCGAGCACGTCAGCGCGTGGCTGGAGCCGCACGGGGAGATGGGGCACGAGGCGGCGGATTATCTGGTCGAGCACGGGCCGGTGGCGGACGCGAGTTACCGGCGATATTTGCGGGAGAAATACCGGACCGTCGCGGCACTGTCAGCGCGCTGGGAGAAAACTTTGCGCGCGTGGGACGACGTGCGGGCGCCGGAAATCGCGGAGTTTTTCGGCTGGGGGCCGGACGCGCGGGATTTGAAGGGCGAGTGGCGGGTGAGTTACGCGGCCGCTGACGATGACGCGGCGCTGACGGTGAGTTTCGACGACAGCGCGTGGCCGACCATCGTCGCGCCCGGTCACGGCCTCGGCCGGCTGGCGGGCACCATCGCGCCGAAGCCGGTGCTGTGGCGGCGGCACTTTGACGCGGATGGCATCTGGCTGTCAGCGCGGAAAAAAGTCTGGCTGTACGTGTGGGACCTGAACGACAACCGCCGGCAGCCCGACGACGCGAGCCAGCGTGTCACCGTCGCGTTGAACGGCCAGGTGCTGGAGGAAAAAATCCCGCTGTTCGACGAGAGCCACCGCGCGGCGTTTGACGTGACCGGGCTGGTGCAAGACCGCGACAACGTGCTGGCGTTGCGACTGCCGCGCGGCATGGTCAATTATCGCATTTACCTGTCAGGCGAGGCGCCGCAAAGCTATCCCATGCTCGGCGCGGCGAAAAACGCGCAATGGGTGGATTTTTACGATTGGATGTTTCACATTCGCGGGCAGGTGCTGCGGCGCGGGATGCAGATGATTCGCCAGGCCGACCCCGACCGCGGGATTGTCTTGATGGCGCCGGATTCCTACGTGGACGTGATTCAGCAGGCGGCGATTGAGTACGGCGGCGATTTCCACAACACTGGCTACATGGGCGGCTGGTGGTGCGACCGGATGGCCGCCTACATGCGCGCGGCGGGCTTGCCGACGAGCGTCGAGCCGAGCCAGGGGCCGACGGAGCCGTGGCACTTGAGCGGCTCGTTCGGCTACTGGATCACCGAGGGGGTGGACGCGGTGGATTTTTTTCAGTACATGGGCGAGGTGTACTGGCATCCGGCCATCAAAAAGAATTTCGAGGACAACATCAACATCTACACCACCATCGGGCGTTATCACGCGGCGCCGGCGCAGGTGGCGGCGCTGTATTCCGCGCGCGTCGAGCGGTTGCCCGGTTTCCCGTGGCTGAATCCGTGGACGGGCAACGCCTTTCTCGCCGCGAACGCTGACGGTGAGCCGTATTTTCGCGGCAACGCCTACGTTTCCTTCTTCAATGTCCGCTCCTTGTTCAGCCCGGTGGAGTATATACCGGACGGCCCCATGTACGAGAGCGACGCGGTGACCGAGCTGTCGTTCCAAAACAACCAGTGCGGCAACTATCGCGTCATCGTGGACACTAACACCTCATTCATGGACGAGGCCACCGTCAGCGGCATCGAGCGCTTCGTCAGGAACGGCGGCGTGTTCGTGACCTACGGCGACAGCGGGCGGCATTCCTACGAGGTGCCGGACACCTGGCCGCTGGCACGGCTCACCGGCTTCCGCGCGCGGCAAGGCAAATATTTCACCAACGGCACCGTCAGCGTCGGCGCGGAGCGGGAGTTTTTGCCCGCCGATCTTGACCTCGGCACCATCGGCGGCGGCCACTATCAGCGGGTGGCGGACGACGCGCAAGTCCTCGCCAAGTGGAACGACGGCAGCGCGGCGGTGGGCCTGAGAAAAATCGGCCAGGGCTGTGTCATCACCGTCGGCCCGCACTTTGACCTCGCGCGCGGCAACGCCTTTTTCGCCAGCCTGTTCGCGTGGCTGCGCATCGCGCCGGTGCCGGGCCGCCTCACCGTCAGCGCCGGCAATCCGCGCAATGTCATCTGGCGGCATTTCATCAGCAACAACGGCCTGTACGACGTGTGGGCGGTGTTCAACCGCAGCCAGACGGACGAGTTGTCGGGCACGCTGGTGCTGGACGAGTCGTTGCGGCCCGCGTGGTGCGTTGATTTGCAAACCGGCGAACGTCACGCGCTGAGTGACGGGCGGCTGCCGGTGCAAGTGCCGCCGCCGCTGGCGGTCAAGGTCTGGCTCACACCGCGCGCGGCCGGCGGCGCGGCGGACGAGTGGTTCGCGCTGCAACGCGGCTGGTGGGGCGGCGCGGCCGCTGACCTGGGCCAGCCGTTTCCCCAGCCGGCGCCAAAGTGGTCGGTCGGCATCACCGACGGCTGGAAATTCAAGCCGCTGCCGCTGGAGCAGGCGACCGACCCGCTGCCGGAAGTCGGCGTCACTGTCAGCGACGGCGACTGGGAAACGCGCGCGTTCGACGTGTTCACGCATCCCGACCATCCCGGCGTGAAGCGCGGCGTGTTCCGGCGCGCCTTCCAAATCCCTGACAATTGGCTCAACGGCACTATCTCCCTGCGGCTGTCGCCAACCTACGGGCAGGCGCGGTATTACCTGGACGGGCGGCTGACTGGCCGCAACGACGACATCGACGTGAAGCCGGGCGAGCCACACGTGCTGGCCGTGGACGTGCAGAGCGATAACGGGCGGGTATTGCTCGGCGCCAGCGAGGCGTCATGGCTGGCGTTTTATCCGCACCCGGCGGCGCGGCAGGATTTGGCGGGCGAGTGGCAGCCGAGCGGTGATTATTTGAATTGGCGCCCCGCCGTCAGCGTGCCCGGCACGACGGAGCAACACACGCTGGCGCTGCGCCGCGTGGTCAAGGTCAGCGACGCGGCGCGGGGGCGCACGGTGTGTTTGCGCGGCAACCGGATCACCGGCGTGGTCATCAACGGCCACTATTTGCGGCCGCACACCAAGGAATCCGACGTGCTGACGCTGAACATCACGCCGTGGGTGAAGCCCGGCGCTGACAATGAAATCATCCTCACCCTCGGCGGCGGGCCGGACCCCATAACTTCCATGGCGCTGGAATTTCACGAACCCGGCACCTATCCATGAAATAGAGAAAAAATTATGCACTGGTACACAACCCTGACCCTGCTGCTGGCGCTGACGCTGAACGTCAGCGGGCAGCGCATCACGAAACCGCGCGGCGCTGACGGTGGCGCGGCGAAAAAAACCGCGGTCGCCGACCGTCCGACCGCGGCGCTCAACACCGTGGCGCTGACGGTGACCGGCACGTTCGCGGCGAAAAAATTGCGCGCGTATGGCACGGTCAGCGGCACGAGCTGGCGCGGCACTGACGGTGGCACGCTGCTGCAAATCAATTGCGAGAGCGAGGATCAGGCGCGGCTGACGCAGGCGAAATATTTGTCCGACCTCGACACGCTGCCGCCGGGCACCAAGCCGGGGACGCTGACCGTCAGCGGGCAAAACGTCGATATTCGCGACGCCGGCGCGCAGGGAGTGATCGCGGCGTTGCGGCGCGGGGATACGGTGGTGGTTGCGACGGCAACGTCGGCGGCGGCGCTTGGCGATTTGTTAGGCAAGACGCTGGGCACCGTCAGCGATTGGTCAGCGTCAGCGGAAACGAAGGTGCCGAGGTGGCTCGACCGCTTTGACAAGTACAGTTTCCATTTTTATTACGGGCCGGGCATCCTGAAGCCCGATGAAAACAAGCGGCCGATTCTTTCCTACGATCCGGCGGAGGATTTCGCGTTCGCGGCGAAGAATCACGCGGGCATCACCATGTGGACGGGCGCGCAGTTTGGCGAGACCGCCGAGTGGCTGAACAATGACGGGCGCTGGGATTGGGCGCTGCGTTCCGCCGTGCGGCAGGACCTGACCGTCGGGTTGAACCTGGAGTTGAACTCGAAAATTCATTACTGGATTTACAACCGCGACCCGCTGACGCTGATGCAGTTCGCGCCGGATTTCCAGGGTTCGTATTACGGCTCGATGAACTTCGGCATCGGCGCGATGGTCTCGTGGTGCTCGGACTTGGGGCAGGACACGCTGCTGTCGCAGATTCAGCAGATGGTGAAGAAATATCATCCGGTGGACAACATCACCGCGTGGCTGGAGCCGCACGAGGAAATGGGGCACGGGCCGGCGGATTTGCTGGTCGAGTACGGGCCGGTGGCGGACGCCAATTATCGCGAATATTTAAAGGGCAAGTACGGCTCACTGTCAGCGGTGGCGGCGCGCTGGGATTTGCCGTTGCGCTCGTGGGACGAGATCAAGGCGCCGGAGGTCGCGGAGTTTCTCGGCTGGGGGCCGGACGCGCTGGACTTGCGCGGCGACTGGCGGGTGAGTTACGCGGACGCTGACAATGACACGGCGCTAACGGCGGACTTTGACGACAGTCAGTGGCCGACCATCGTCGCGCCGGGGCACGGTCTCGGCCGGCTGGCGGGCACCGTCGCGCCGAAGCCGGTGCTGTGGCGGCGGCACTTCGACGCTGACAGTGGCTGGCTGTCGGCGCATCAAAAAGTCTGGCTGTACGTGTGGGACATGAACGACAACCGCGCCGTCGCGCAAAAGGAGCCGGATCCCAGCCGGCGGATTATCATCGCGCTGAACGGCAAAATCCTGGCGGAGACGCCGCCGTTGTACAACCAGGATCACCGCGCGGTGTTTGACGTGACCGGGCTGGTGCGGGACCGCGGCAACGTGCTGGCGCTGCGGCTGGGGCGCGGCATGGTCAATTACCGCGTGTATCTGTCCGGCGAGGAGCCGAAGGCGTATCCCAATCTCGGCGCGGGCAAAAACGCGCGGTGGGCGGATTTTTATAACTGGACGTTTTACATTCGCGAGCGGGCGCTGCGGCGCGGGATGCAGATGGTCCGGCAGGTTGACCCCGACCGCGGGATTATTTTGATGTCGCCGGATTCCTACGTGGACGTGATTCAGCAGGCGGCGATTGACTACGGCGGCGATTTCCACAACACCGGCTACATGGGCGGCTGGTGGTGCGACCGGTTGCCGGCCTACATGCGCGCGGCGGGGCTGCCGATGACGACGGAGCCGAGCCAGGGGCCGTATGCGCCGGATCACTTGTCAGGCGCGTTCGGCCACTGGATCACCGAGGGGGTGAACGCGGTGGATTTGTTCCAATACATGGGCGAGGTGTACTGGCACGACGACATTCGCAAAAATTTCGAGGAGTACGTAAACATCTACACGACCACCGGCCGTTATCACGCGGCGACCGCGCAGGTGGCGGCGCTGTATTCGGGCCGGGTCGAGCGGCTGCTGGGCTTCCCGTGGCTGGCGGCGCGTGATTCGGTGAACGCCGCCGGCGAGCCGTATTATCGCGGCAATGCCTTTGTCTCCGCGTTCAACGTCCGCGCCAGCTTCAGCCCGATGGAGTCGGTGCCGGACAGTCCCGCTTACGAGAGCGACGCGGTGACCGAACTGTCGTTCCAAAAAGACCAGTGCGGCAAATACCGCGTCATCGTGGACACCAGCACCTCGTTCATGGACGAGGCCACCGTCAGCGGCATCGAGCGGTTCGTCAAGAACGGCGGGGTGTTTGTCACCTACGGCGACAGTGGGCGGCATTCCTACGAGGAGCCGGACACCTGGCCGCTGGCCAGGCTCAGCGGGTTCCGCGCGAAACCGGGCAAATACTTTTTTTCCGACACCGTCAGCGTCAAGTCGGAGCGCGGGTTCCTGCCCGCCGACTATACGCTCGGCGTGAAGCCGGTCAACGGCGCGCACTATCAGCGGGTGGCGGATGACGCGCAAATACTCGCCACCTGGAAGGACGGCAGCGCGGCGCTCGGTTGGCGGCAGATAGGCAAGGGATACGTGGTCACGGTCGGCCCGTTGTGGTTTGCCAACCCGGCCGGCGGCGAGTTTTTCCGCCACCTGTTCCGATGGCTCGAACTCACGCCCGTGCCGGCGCATTTCGAACACGCCGAAACCAGCGGCAACCAGCGCGCGCTCTGGCGGCATTACGTCAGCAACAGCGGCCTGTACGACGTGTGGGTGGTGTTCAACCGCAGCCGGGAGGAATTGTCCGGCGCGGTGGTGCTGGACGCGCCGCTGCGCCCGGCGTGGTTCATCGACTTGAAAACCGGCGAGCGCCACGCGATGAGCAACGGGCGCATTCCGGTCAAGTTGCCGCCGCCGTTCATCGTCAATGTTTATCTCACGCCGCGCGCGGTCAGCGGCGCGGCGGACGAATGGTTCACGCTGCAACGCGGCTGGTGGAGCGGCGCTGCCGGTGACCTGGGCAAGCCGTTTCCCCAGCCCGACCAGAAATGGATTGTGGACATCACCGCGGGCTGGAAATTCAAGGTGCTTGAGCTGACGCAGAAAAACGACCCGCTGGCCGAGGTCGGCCTCACCGTCAGCGACGACGACTGGGAGACGCGCGCGCTGGACACCTTCACCCATCCCGACCATCCGGGCGCGCGCCGCGCCGTGTTCCGTCGCGCGATTCAAATTCCCGCCACGTGGGGGAACGGCGTCATCGGGCTGCGCTCGCCGGAATTCACGGGGGCCGCGCGCCTGTATCTCGACGGCAAGCCGCTGGCCGACCGCAACGCGGTGCTGGCGGTCAAGCCGGGCGAGACACACCTGCTGGCCGTGGACATCCAGAGCGACCGCGACCGCGCGCTGCTCGGCGCGCGCGGCGCGACCTGGCTGGCCTATCACCCCGCGCCGGCGGCGCGGCAGGACCTGTCAGGCGACTGGCAGCCAACCGGCGACTACCTGAACTGGCGGCCGGCGCTCAAGCTGCCCGGACGCATGGAGGCGCAGACCGTCGCGTTGCGGCGGACGGTGCAAGTGGACGCGGCGGCCCGCGGGCGCACCGTGGTGTTGCAGGGGCTGAACGTCAGCGGCGTGGTGATCAACGGCCGTTACGTCCGCCCGCACACCAAGGAATCGGGCTGGCTGACGCTGAACATCACGCCGTGGGTGCGGCCCGGCGCTGACAATGAATTTGTCATCATCGGCCCCGGCCATGAGGTCACCGAACTGGCGCTGGAATTTCACGAGCCGGGCACGTATCCGTGAAGACGCTGACGGTGAACCATCAGCAATGCAGGCAAACATGAATATCAATACCAACATGAATATCATTATGAAAAAAATCGGTTGTGCTTGGGCGGGCGGGATGCTGTCGTGCGGCATGGTTTTCGCGCGGGAGACGACGCTGACCGCAACATCGGCGTTTCAATCCACCGCCTGGGTGGCGCAAAGTTTCGCGCGCGGCGCGCGCCCGCCGTTTTCATTTGTCTATGGCGGCAAACCGTCCGCCGAGTTTATCACGAACTGGCAATACCAGGCGCTGCCGGTGAGTTCCGCGCCGGACAAGGACGTGACGCTGTTCACGTACACCGACCCGGCCACGGCGCTGACGGTGAAGTGCGAGGTGACGGCGTTCAAGGATTTTCCGGCGGTCGAGTGGGTGTTGCGCTTCGCCAACGCCGCGAAGCAAGACACGCCGATTCTGGAGAAAGTCAAGGTGATCGACCGCGAGTTCGCCACCGTCAGCGGCGATTTGATTTTGCACCACTCGCGCGGCAGCGACGCCAAGCGCAATGACTTCGAGCCGCTGCGCGACTTGGTCGCCGAGGGCAAGAACATTTACCTGACGCCGAATTGCGGGCGCTCATCGGATGGTGCCGCGCTGCCGTTTTTCAACATCGAGGCGCCGGGCGGCCAGGGTTTGGTCGTCGCGGTGGGCTGGACCGGCAAATGGTTCGCTGACCTTGAGCGGCGCGCGGACACGGCGTTCGCATTGTCAGCGGGCATGGAGCGGCTGCGGCTGACGCTGCGGCCCGGCGAGGAAATCCGCTCGCCGCGCGTGGCGCTGTTGCACTGGCGCGGCGAGCGCATGACCGGGCACAACCAGTTCCGCCGCTTCGTGCTGGCGCACCATTCGCGGATGATCAACGGCCGCTTCGCCGAGTATCCGCTGAGCAGCATGTTAGATTACGGCGACCCGCCGCCGTGCGGCGAGTTCGAGGCGCTGACGGAGAAATACGGGGTCGGGCTGATTGAGCGTTACCACTACTTCGGCCTGACGCCGGAAGTCATCTGGATCGACGCCGGCTGGTACGACGGCTGTGGGTTCAAGCCGGGCGGCAATTGGCATGAGAATGTCGGCAACTGGACGGTGCCGCGCGAGCGGTTCCCCAACGGCCTGCGCGCCATGGCCGACGAGGCGCACGCGACCGGCGCGAAATTCCTCCTGTGGTTCGAGCCGGAGCGCGTGCGCTCGGGTTCGCTGTTCGACCGCGAGCACCCGGAGTGGATGATCAAACTGTCCCACAACGGCAACACTTTTCTGTTCGACCTCGGCAACCCGGACGCGGTCAAGTGGCTGGCCGATTTCATGACGGAATTTTTCCGTCGCGAGGGTGTTGACCATTACCGGCAGGATTTCAATTTCGACCCGATGCCGTTTTGGGCGCATAAGGACGCCGCTGACGGTGACGACCGCGTCGGCATGGCGGAAATCCGGCACATCGAGGGACTGTACGCGTTTTGGGACACGCTGCTGGAGCGCTTCCCGAACCTGCTGATTGACAACTGCGCCAGCGGCGGGCGGCGGATTGACCTGGAAACCGTCTCACGGTCAGCGCCGCTGTGGCGGACGGATTACCAATACGGCGAGCCGAAAGGCCAGCAATGCCACGCCTACGGGCTGCATTTTTATTTGCCGCAACACGGTTGCGCCACGTGGTCGGCGGACAATTATTCGTTCCGCTCCGCGCTCGGCGCGACGATGGCGACCGCGTGGGAGGTCTCGACCAACAAAGGCACGCGGCCGATTCCTGAAATGCAGCGGGTGCTGGCCGCATTCAAGGAATTGCGCCCGTATTATTACGGCGACTATTATCCGCTGACGCCGGTGGAAAATTACGCCGCTGACGACGTGTGGCTGGCCTATCAACTCAACCGTCCCGAACAGCGCGACGGCATCATCCTCGCCTTCCGCCGGGAGCAGAACCAAAACGCGACGCTGACGGTGAAACTGTCCGGCCTCGCTGACGCTGACACGTACGAGCTGTTCGACGAGGACAAAAACGTCCGCGTGAAAAAAAGCGGGCGGGAGTTGAAAAACGGCGTCGAGCTGGCGGTTGACAAAGCGCCCGGCTCGCTGTTGATTTGGTATCGGGCGGACGAATAAGGCGCCGGGGCCGCGCGCGCCGGCATTTTAACTAACAATGGAATAAAATATTACAGAAAATCGCGGCAACTGGAAATTTTGCTCGTTTTAAACAGATGACAAATATAGCATCACGCATGGTTGCGGTGCAAAAAACCGTTCTGCGCCTGGCCGGCGCCGGGCTGGCGGCCGGCCTGTTGACGCTGCCGCTGGGCGCGGACGCGCATGGTCAGCGGCTGAAAAAACCGGCGCGCGCCGCCGCCGGTGACGCGGCGCAAAAAACCGCGGTCGCCGACCGTGCGCCGGCGGCGGTGAACACCGCGGCGCTGACGGTGACCGGCACGTTCGCGGCGAAAAAGTTGCGCGCGTATGGCACGGTCAGCGGCACGAGCTGGCGCGGCGCTGACGGCGGCACGTTGCTGCAAATCAATTGCGAGAGCGAGGACAAGGCGAAGCTGGCGCAGGCGAAGTATTTGTCCGACCTCGACACGCTGCCGCCGGGCACCAAGCCGGGGACGCTGACCGTCAGCGGGCACAGCGTCGGCCTCCGCGACGCCGGCGCGCAGGGGGTCATCGCGGCGTTGCAGCGCGGGGACACGCTGGTGGTCGCGGCGGCGCCGTCGGCGGCGGCGCTTGGCGATTTGTTAGGCAAGGCGCTGACGGTCGGCGACGGCTGGTCATCGTCAGCGGCGGCGAAAGTGCCGATGTGGCTCGACCGCTTTGACCGGCACAGCTTCAACTTTTATTACAAGCCGGGTTTGCTGCGGTGGGACGAGAATCAGCGGACGATTGTTTCCTACGACCCGCAGCAGGATTTCGACTTCGCGGCGGCGAGCCACCACGCCGGCATCACCATGTGGGCGAACGCGCAATACGGCCACAGCGCGGAGTGGCTGACCAACGACCCGTCCTGGGAGTGGGCGGTGCGGTCGGCGGTGAAAAGCGAGCTGCCGGTGGGGATGAACCTGAACCTCACCTCGAATACGCATTTCTGGGTGTACAACCGCTGGCCGGAAAGTATGATGCAGTTTGCGCCGGGCTTCCTGGGTTCGTATTACGGCTCGATGCGCTGGGGCGGGGAGACGGTGTCGTGGTGCGCGGATGACGCGCAGGACATGCTGTTTGCGCAGTTGCAGCAAATCGTGCGCAAGTTCCAGGACACCGAGCACGTCGGCGCGTGGCTGGAGCCGCACGGGGAAATGGGGCACGGGCCGGCGGATTATCTGGTCGAGCACGGGCCGGTGGCGGACGCGAGTTACCGGCAATATTTGCGGGAGAAATACCGGACCGTCGCGGCACTGTCAGCGCGTTGGGAGAAAAATTTGCGCGCGTGGGACGACGTGAAAGTGCCGGAGGTCGCGGAATTTTTCGGCTGGGGGCCGGACGCGCGAGATTTGAAAGGCGAGTGGCGGGTGAGTTACGCCGACGCTGACAATGACGCGGCGCTGACGCTGAACTTTGACGACAGCGCGTGGCCGACCATCGTCGCGCCCGACCACGGCCTCGCCCGGCTGGCGGGCACCATCGCGCCGAAGCCGGTGCTGTGGCGGCGGCATTTCGACACCGACAGCGGCTGGCGGTCGGCGCACAAAAAAGTCTGGCTGTACGTGTGGGACATGAACGACAACCGCCAGCAGCCCCAGGACGCGAGCCAGCGCGTCACCATCGCGTTGAATGGCAAGGTATTGGAGGAAAAATTCCCGCTGTTTCACGAGAGCCACCGCGCGGCGTTCGACGTGACCGGACTGGTGAAAGACAGCGGCAACGTGCTGGCGCTGCGGCTGCCGCGCGGCGCGGTCAATTATCGTATTTACCTGTCAGGCGAGGCGCCGCAAATCTATCCCATGCTCGGCGCGGGCAAAAACGCGCGGTGGGTGGATTTTTATGATTGGATGGCGCACATTCGCGGGCAGGTTGTGCGGCGCGGGATGCAGATGATTCGCCAGGCCGACCCCGACCGCGGGATTATTTTGATGGCGCCGGATTCCTACGTGGACGTGATTCAGCAGGCGGCGATTGAGTACGGCGGCGATTTCCACAACACCGGCTACATGGCCGGCTGGTGGTGCGACCGGCTGCCGGCCTACATGCGCGCGGCGGGGCTGCCGATGAGCATCGAGCCGAGCGGGGGGCCGACGGAGCCGTGGCACTTGAGCAACTCGTTCGGCAACTGGATTACCGAGGGGGTGAACGCGGTGGATTTTTTTCAGTATATGGGCGAGGTGTACTGGCATCCGGCCATCAAAAAGAATTTCGAGGACAACATCAACATCTACACCACCATCGGGCGCTATCACGCGGCGCCGGCGCAGGTGGCGGCGCTGTATTCCGCGCGCGTCGAGCGGTTGCCCGGCTTCCCGTGGATGAATCCGTGGCTGGGCAACGCCTTCCTCGCCGCCAACGCTGACGGTGAGCCGTATTTTCGCGGCAGCGCCTACGTCTCCTTCTTCAATGTCCGCTCCCTGTTCAGCCCGATGGAGCATATACCGGACGGCCCCATGTACGAGAGCGACGCGGTGACCGAGTTGTCGTTCCAAAACAACCAGTGCGGCAACTATCGCGTCATCGTGGACACTAACACCGCGTTCATGGACGAGGCCACCGTCAGCGGCATCGAGCGCTTCGTCAAGAACGGCGGCGTGTTCGTCACCTACGGCGACAGCGGGCGGCATTCCTACGAGGAGCCGGACACTTGGCCGCTGGCCAGGCTCAGCGGGTTCCGCGCGAAGCCGGGCAAATACTTTTTCCCCGACACCGCCAGCGTCAAGCCGGAGCGCGGGTTCCTGCCCGCTGACTATGAGTTTGGCGCCAGGCAGCTCAACGGCATTCACTATCAGCGGGCGGCGGATGACGCGCAAATACTCGCCACCTGGAAGGACGGCAGCGCGGCGCTCGGTCTGCGGCAAGTGGGCCAGGGGTACGTGGTTACCGTCGGCCCGCATTTCGATGTCGCGCATGGCCAGGAATTTTTCCAACACCTGCTGCAATGGCGTCAACTCGCGCCCGTGCCCGCGCATTTCGAGGGCGACGGCAAAAACATCATCTGGCGGCATTTCATCAGCAACAACGGCCTGTACGACGTGTGGGCGGTGTTCAACCGCAGCCAGACGGACGAGTTGTCGGGCACGCTGGTGCTGGCGGAGCCGTTGCGGCCCGCGTGGTGTATTGATTTAAAAACCGGCGAGCGTCACGCGCTGAGTGACGGGCGGCTGCCGGTGCAAGTGCCGCCGCCGCTGGCGGTCAAGGTCTGGCTCACGCCGCGCGCGGCCGGCGGCGCGGCGGACGAGTGGTTTACCTTGCAACGCGGCTGGTGGGGCGGCGCTGCCGATGACCTGGGCAAGCCGTTTCCCCAGCCGGCGCCGAAGTGGTCGCTGGATGTCACCGACGGCTGGAAATTCAAGCCGCTGTCGCTGGAGCAGGCCACCGACCCGCTGCCGGAAGTCGGTGCCACCGTCAGCGACGGCGACTGGGAGACACGCGCGTTCGACGTGTTCACGCATCCCGACCACCCCGGCGTAAAGCGCGGCGTGTTCCGGCGCGCCATCCAAATCCCTGACCACTGGCTCAACGGCACCACCTCCCTGCGGTTGTCGTCAACCTATATGCGGGGGCAGGCGCGGTATTACCTGGACGGCCGGCTAATCGGCCGCAACGACGACTTGGCCATGCAACCGGGCGAACAACACATGCTGGCCATCGACGTGCAGAGCGACAACGGCCGCGTCCTGCTCGGCGCGCACGAGTCGTCGTGGCTGGCGTTTTATCCCCATCCGGCGGCGCGGCAGGATTTGTCCGGCGAGTGGCAGCCGAGCGGCGATTACTTGAACTGGCACGCCACCGTCAGCGTGCCCGGCACGACGGAGAAGAACACGCTGGCGCTGCGCCGCGTGGTCAGGGTCAGCGACGAGGCGCGCGGGCGCACGGTGTGTTTGCGCGGCAACCGGATAACCGGCGTGATTATCAACGGTCATTATCTGCGCCCGCACACCAAGGAAGCCGACGTGCTGACGCTGAACATCACGCCGTGGGTGAAGCCCGGCGCTGACAATGAAATCATCCTCACCCTCGGCGGCGGGCCGGACGCCATCACTTCCATGACCCTGGACTTCCACCCGCCCGGAACCTATCCATGAAATGAAAGCTAAAACTATGCCCTGGCAAACCACCCTGGCCCTGCTGCTGGCGCTGACGCTGAACGTCAGCGGGCAGCGCATCAGCAAACCGCGCGCCGCCGCCGCTACTGGCGACGCGGCGCAAAAAACCGCGGTCGCCGACCGTCCGCCGGCGGCGGTGAACACCGCGGCGCTGACGGCGAGCGGCACGTTTGCGCCGAAAAAATTGCGCGGGTACGGCACGGTCAGCGGCGCCAGTTGGCGGGCCGCTGACGGCGGCACGTTGCTGCAAATCAAGTGCGAGAGCGAAGACAAGGCGAAACTGGCGCAGGCGAAATATTTGTCCGACCTCGACACGCTGCCGCCGGGCACCAAGCCGGGCACGGTCAGCGTCGGCGGACAAACCGTCAATCTCCGCGACGTCGGCGCGCAGGGCGTGATCGCGGCGTTGCAGCGCGGGGACACGCTGGTGGTCGCGACGGCGCCGACGGTGGCGGCGCTTGGCGACTTGTTAGGCAAGGCGCTGACCGTCGGCGAGTGGTCGTCGTCAGCGGCGGCGAAAGTGCCGATGTGGCTCGACCGGTTTGACAAATACGGCTGGCATTTTTATTACGGGCACCGGCTGAAACCGCTGCCGGAGCAGTTGCAATTCGGCCTGAACGGCCGCCCAGACCTGACTTACGACCTGGCGGAGGATTTCGATTTCGCGGAAGCGAGCAACCACGCCGGCATCACCATTTGGGTCGGCGCGCAATGGGGGCACAGCGCGGAGTGGCTGACCAACGACCCGGTGTGGGACTGGGCGGTGCGCGCGGCGGTCAACAAGGGGCTGCCGGTGGGGATGAACGTGGACCTCACGTCGAAGACGCATTTCTGGGTGTACAACCGCTGGCCGGACAGCATGATGCAATTCGCGCCGGGCTTCATGGGTTCGTATTACGGCTCGATGCGCTGGGGCGGCGAGACGGTGTCGTGGTGCGCGGACGATGCGCAGGATTTGCTGTTCGCGCAGTTGCAGCAAATCGTGCGGAAATACACCGGCCTGGAGAACGTCAGCGCGTGGCTGGAGCCGCACGGCGAGATGGGGCACGGGCCGGCGGATTATCTGGTCGAGTTCGGGCCGCGGGCGGACGCGAGCTACCGCGAGTATCTGCGCGGCAAATACCAGACCGTCGCCGCACTGTCAGCGCGCTGGGAGAAAAATTTGCGTTCGTGGGACGATGTGAAGGTGCCGGAGGTGGCGGAGTTTATGGGCTGGGGACCGGACGCGCGGGACTTGAAAGGCGAGTGGCGCGCGAGTTACGAGGCCGCTGACAGTGACGCGGCGCTAACGGCGAATTTTGACGACAGCGCGTGGCCGACGATTGTCGCGCCCGACCACGCGCTGGGCCGGCTGGCCGGCACCATCGCGCCGAAGCCGGTGTTGTGGCGGCGGCACTTCGACGCGGACGGCCTGTGGCTGTCGGCGCAAAAAAAAGTCTGGCTCTACATCTGGGACATGAACAACAACATCGACCACGCGCGGAAAAAAGACGCCAGCCTGCGCGTGGTGGCGGCGTTGAACGGCAAGGTGCTGGAGGAAAAAAATCCGCTGTTCGACGAGAGCCATCGCGCGGCGTTTGACGTGACCGGCCTGGTCAAGGACCGCGGCAACGTGCTGGCGCTGCGGCTGCCGCGCGGCGCGGTCAACTATCGCATTTATTTGTCAGGCGAGGCGCCGCGCGCGTATCCGCTGCTCGGCGCGGGCGGCAACGCGCAGTGGACGGATTTTTACAACTGGACCTTTCACATCCGCGCGAACGTGCTGCGGCGCGGGATGCAGATGATCCGCCAGGCCGACCCCGACCGCGGGATTATCCTGATGTCGCCGGATTATTACGTCGAGGCCATCCACCAGGCGGCGATTGAATACGGCGGCGATTTTCACAACACCGGCTACATGGCGGCCTGGTGGTGCGACCGGCTGGCCGCCTACATGCGCGCGGCGGGGCTGCCGATGAGCGTCGAGCCGGGCGGCGGGCCGCAGGCGGCGTGGGAGTTGCCGCTGTACGTCGGGCACTGGCTGACCGAGGGCGTGAACGCGGTGGACTTTTTCCAGCACATGGGCGAGACGCTGTGGTGGCCGGAAGTGAAGAAAAATTTCGACGATTACCTGCGCGTCTATACGAGTGTCGGGCGCTACCACGCGGAGACGGCGCAAATCGCGGCGCTGTATTCCGGGCGCGTCGAGCGGCTGCTCGGCTTCCCGTGGCTGCACGCGCGCGCGCAGACGAACGCTGACGGTGAGCCGCTGTTTCGCGGCAACGCCTACGTGTCGCAGTTCAACGTCCGCAGCCTGTTCAGCCCGCTTGGCAACGGCTTGCTGCCGGAAGGCTGCCGGTATTTCGAGAGCGACGCGGTGACCGAATTGTCGTTCCAAAAAGATCAGTGCGGCAAATACCGCGTCATCGTGGACACCAGCACCTCGTTCATGGATGAGGCCACCGTCAGCGGCATCGAGCGCTACGTGCGAAACGGCGGCGTGTTCGTGACTTACGGCGACAGCGGGCGGCATACCTACGAGGTGCCGGACTCGTGGCCGCTGGCGCGACTCACCGGCTTCCGCGCGAAGCCGGGCAAATATTTCACTAACAGCACGTTCAGCGTTAACACCGCTGACGCTGAGCGCGGGTTTTTGCCCGCTGACCTTGACGCTGGCGCCATCTGGGGCGCGCACTATCAGCGGGTCGAGGACGACGCGCAAATCCTCGCCAAGTGGAGCGACGGCAGCGCGGCGGTCGGCCTGCGCAAAATCGGCAAGGGTTATGTCGTCACGGTCGGCCCGCAATTTGACATGCAACGCGGCAACG
>JAISDC010000110.1 GCA_031265105.1 Verrucomicrobiales bacterium | reverse complement strand
GTTGGTTGGACACATGCCGCAGACTCTGGAAAAACGCCGCACGCCTGCTCAACTCCTCCCGCCAACTCGTCTTGCTCGCGTTTCTCTCCGTGTTACTCAAAAAATCGTAATCACGCTCTTAGCCGCATTAATGCAAAGGGACAAAGACGCGAAGAATTTTTTACAGGGAGACCATGGAGTTCACGGAGGTTTTTAAAAAAAATAAACTCCATGTCCTCCATGAACTCCCTGTGAAAAATTCTTCGCGCCTTTGTCCCTTTGCGCCTTTGCGTTAATGTGGCTAATTACAGCACCCCGAGATTTGAGCTTTGAGTTTTCCCCCGCCCATGCTAGATAAGCCACCCTATGACTGACTCTAGCACCGAAATGAAACGCATCCTCGCCGAAGCGTGGCGCAATCCAACCCAACCGCGCGTCTTTTATTCCGCCAACAGCGCGGAAATTTCCTCCCCCCGGCTGCGGGCGCTGCGGCATTGGGACTGGACGCCGCAACGCACCGCGTCGCCAGGCGCGCTGGCCTTGAACACCTGCCTGTTCCCGCTGGCGCTGGGGTGCCAGTCCACGTTCCTGACGGACGGCAAGGAGTGGGCCGCGCCGCTGATTACCGACCCGGCGCAAGTGGACGCTCTGCGCGTCCCGGCGGTCTGGGAAAGCCGCGCCGGGGAGGTGTTGCGGGACTTGCGCGCCCAAGCCGCCGCGCTGCCGCCGGACGTGTTGATCCGCCAGCCGGACGTGCAATCGCCCCTCAATGTCGCCGAAATGATGTGGGACAGCTCGTTTTATCTGGCGCTGGTGGAGGAACCCGCAGCGGTGCACCGGCTGCTGGAAAAAATCACGGACTTTATCATCGCCTTTGTCCGGGAAGTGCATCAAGTGCTCGGCGCGCGTTGCAACAGCGTGGGCTTTCCGCTCATCTGGGGCGGGCCGCGCGGCACGATGATCGGCGACGACATGATCTCACTCCTCTCGCCCGAAATGCACGCGGAATTCAGCCTGCCCTATGTCAACCGGATTGCCGACGCTGCGGGGCCGCTCTACTACCACTCCTGCACCTGGCGGGAAAAATATTTCGCCAACATCCGGCAAGTGCGCAACGTCCACTCCTACAACTGGAACCCCGGCAATTCCGACGACCCGGCGCTGATCATCCGCGAGTTCTCCGGCCGGGCGCTGCTGGTCCCGCACATCCAAATCGACATGCACCTGGACAACGACCTGCTCCGCTTCGGCTTCCAGGACGAAGCGGAACTGCTCCGTTACCTCCTCGACCATCTGCAGGACCACAGCACCGTCTATTTCTGGTTCGCCGCCGTGGTCAGCAAAACCGCCGTGCTGGAAAAAATGTACGACCTCCTCCACGAGCGCGGCCACACCCCGGCCGCGTGGGGAATTTAAGATTTTAGGCACCAAGGCACGAAGTGTTTTTTAATAAAATTTAACCGCAGAGACGCGGAGGCGCGGAGATTTTTTTAACCACAGATGAACACGGATATTATTAAAAATAAGTTAATCTGCGGATTAACCATCCGTGTTTATCGGTGTTCATCCGTGGTTAAAAAAAGCCGGTTTTAATCAGTTCCTCGGCGCGTGTCAAGGCGGCCTGACGGTCAGCGAACCGGCCTTCCAACTGCTCGTCCATCAGCAGCGCCAGCAGCCGGCCAAGTTCCTTGCCGGGCGGCAGACCGAGTTGGATGAGGTCACGGCCGGTGACGAATGGCTTGGGCTTGACTTCTTCCTGTGACAGGCTGGCGCGTTTTGCTTTCAGCATTTCGTAGATGTCCAGCAAACCGTGGCTACTGGTGCAGTCGAGCCGGTGCAACTCCAGTTCCTGTTCAAACCACGGGCGCGCAAGAAAACGCTTGAGCGTGCTCAGGCGCATGTTCGGCGCGTCCTTGAACATCATGTGGCCGGCCACGCACATCTTGACGGCTTCGATTTGCTCGTTGGAGCAGCGCAGGCGGCGCAGGATTTTTTCCGCCTGGCCGGCGCCGACCGACTCATGGCCGTTGAACCGGATGCGGCCGGTGTCGTCCACCGTCCGGGTGTCGGGCTTGGCGATGTCGTGCAGCAGGACGCTGAGGGTGAGCACCGGGTCGGGGTGCGGCGCGAGGCCGGCGATCATCAGCCGCGTGTGCACAAACACGTCGCCCTCGGGATGGAATTGCGGCGGCTGGGTGACGCCTTTGAGCAGTTCGATTTCCGGCAGCCAGATGAAGAACAGGCCGGACTGGTCGAGCAAATCGAAGGCGCGGAGCGGGTGGCTGCCGCACAGGGATTTGACCAGCTCGTCGCGCACGCGCTCGGGCGCCAGCGCCGCGGTTTTTTGCGACAGCATGGTCAGCGTGCGCCAGGTGTACTCCTCGATGGCGAAGTCAAGCTCAGCGGCGAACCGCACGGCGCGGAACATGCGCAGATAGTCCTCGGCGAAGCGGGCCTCGGGCTGGCCGATGCAGCGCAGCGTCTTGCCGGCCAGGTCAGCGTGGCCGCCGACGTGGTCGATCACGGTCAGCGTCAGCGGGTCGTAAAACAGGCCGTTGACGGTGAAGTCGCGGCGCTGCGCGTCCTCGGCCGCGGTGGTGAAGGTCACGTTGTCGGGGCGGCGGCCGTCCTGGTAGGCGCCGTCTTTGCGGAAGGTGGCGATTTCAAAAGTGTTGCCGCCGTGCAGTACGCGGACCACGCCGAAACTCTTGCCCTGCAAATCGGTGACGCGCGGGAACAGTTTTTGTACTTGGTCGGGCGTGGCGCTGGTGGCGAGGTCGAGATCTTTTTCCGTGCGGCCCAGCAGGGCGTCGCGCACCCAGCCGCCGGCGAAATACGCGGTATGGCCGGCGGCGGCCAGCGCGTGGACAATCTCGCGGCCGCCGACCGTCAGCGGCGTGTCGGGCACCGTCAGCGGGTAAGTTTCAAAGCTCATCGTCCGCGCCATGTTACGCGGAAAAATCCAAAGCTCAAATTACAAAAAATTCCCGCGTGATCCGGCCGCGCCATCCCCGGCCCCTCACAGCGCTGCAAAACGCGCCGCGATGATGGCGCGAAACTTTGCGGCAGTCGCGTGCCAGTCCAACACATCAACGCGCACGGTCAGCGGCGCGGCTTGCAGGGCCTCGCGCAGCAGTTGCAGCCGCGCGGGCGGCAGTGGTTCGCCGGTGGCGCTGACGATGGCGAGGTCCAAATCCGAATACGGCTTGGCGGCGCCGGTGACCCGCGAGCCGAACACCCGCGCCTCCGCGCCGGGAAAATGCTCGCGCACCAGGCGGCGCACCAGGGCCAGTTGTTGTGCGTCGAGGTCAATCATTGCGCGCTTGCAAATTGACGAGGAATTTTTTCGCGGCAGTCAAAAATTGTTCCGCCACGCCGCTGACCATGGCGGCGGTGTCGCGGTCGTAAACATGCGCGGTTTCGTTGCGCGCCACGTGAAATTCCATCCACAAATTCACGTCGTCAATCAGCAGGTTTTCCGCCGCCAGCCGGAACAGCTCGCGCCGCGTCACACCGTCGGCGGTGGTCGGGCTGACATTGGTTTCCAGCCAGCGTTGCATCATTTTCCAGCACTGCTTGTAGGCGACCTCGAAATTCTGAATCACCCCGCTGCGCATGGTTTCACGCGCTGCCGCCGGGAGTGTCGCCGCGAATTCTTCCATCGCGCCGATGGATTTTTCCAGCGTATCAACGGCGTTGGTCAGGCTGGACAGTTCGAGTTTCATGGCACATTCAATCTCTCACGCCGCGCTGTTAACGTCAATGCCGCGCCGCTGTCAGCGGCGAAAGCCTGGCACGCTGACGGTGAAAAAGGAGTGGTTTACGGCTCGATTTTTTTTAATCGGTGCGAGTAGAGCAGATACACCGCGCCGCCGATGGCCGCCCACAACAGCGTCAGCGCCAGAAAGACCGTCGAACAGGCCAGCGCGGTCGCCGCGCCGACCGGCTGACCGTGACGAGTGACGGCGAACATGGGAAACAGCGTGAGGAACGCCCACTCGCGCAGGCCGTGCCCGCTGAGGGTGAAGGGTAGCGCGATGGCGCACAGCACGATGGCGAAGATGATGGTCATTTGCGCGTAGCTGATGTCGAGTTCAAACGCGCGCCCAATGAGGTAGCCGGTGCTGAGGACGAAGCCGACGGAGATGATGGCGAAGCCGACGGCGGCCAGCGTGAGGCGCAAGTTTTTGCCGTGCTCGTGGAATCCGACGTAGAGTGACTCGAAGATTTCGCGTTTGGGCATTTTTTGCCACAGGCGGCGGCAGCCGGGCGGCAGCTTGCGCAGCGGCACCAGCCAGAGCAAGGCGAAGCCGAGGAAGACGCCGACGAGCAGCGCGGCGAGGGCGCCGATGATGAGGCGGGCGTGATGGTCAGCGGCGATTTTTTCAAATTGCAACGGAATGAGCGCCAGCGTCATGAACAAAACGGCGACGAGGCCGAGCACGCGGTCAAGCAGCACGGCGAGGACGGCGCGTTCTTTGAGGTTGGGCGTTTGGCGGACGATGTACCAGGCCTTGATGACGTCGCCGCCGACGCTGCCAGGGAGGAATTGGTTAAAGAATTGCCCAATCATGACGATGAGCCAGGTCAGCGTCAGCGTGGGATTGACCTGCTGGACGCGGAGGAGATAGCGCCAGCGGACGGCTTGCGTGACGGTGCTGGCGCCGATGCAGGCGAAACCCGCCAGCAGCCAGGCGAGTTGCATGTTGCCAAGTTCGCGGGCGAAGGCGTGCCAGTCGAGTCGGCGGAAAATAATCGCCAGGATGGTGAGCGTGACGGCGAGTTTGGCGTAATTTTTCCAGTCTTTCATAAGTGGTCAGGCGCGGCGGCGGGTTTTCCACCACGCTGACGCGGCGGCGACTTTTTCCTGCTTCACGCGGGGGGAAAGCTCGAGCACGCAGAGCGCTGACGGTGGGATGAGCGGCAGAAAATCGTTGAAGGGCAGGTCACCGTCAGCGGGCGCGAGATGGTCGTGGTCAGGGGCGCGAAAGTCCTGCACATGGCAGCCGATGAGGCGCGGGAGCCGCCGGCGGAATTCGGCGGCGTGGTCAAGGAAACCGAGCGCGTCCTTTTGCGCGCTGTGGCCGAAGTCATGCCAGTAGCCGGCGGCGGGGAATTCATTCAGCAGCAAATCCCATTGGTTTTCGAGCGGCACTTCCTCGACCGCCTCGCGCGATTCGAAGCCGAGCCGGAGATTTTTTTTGCGCGCGTGGTCGCTGACGGTGAGCAGGCAGTCCCGCAGCCACGGCCAGGCGGCGGGGAACAGTTGTTCATGCTCACGCACCGCGGCGATTTTCTGGCGGACATAGGCGCGGCTGCCCAATTGCCCGCGCGCCATCAGCGCCACCAGCCGGTGACTGCGGGGCCGCTGCCGGAGCGAGCCGAGGTGCAACACCACGGCCTTGGCGCCAAACGCGGCGGCGTGGTCCAGCGTCTCCAGCGTCAGCGCCACGGCGCGCGCGCGGCGGGACGGGCGCGGGTCGGTGAATTCATAACAATTCGGCGAAGCCTTGAGGAAGCCCATTGGCAGCGGGCAGAAATTGTGCAGCGAGGTGACGCGGATGATTTTTTGGTCGAGCGCCCTGAGCAGGCCCGGCCACAGGCTGAGCCGGATGCCGTGGCCGAGTTCCACGGACTTGAAGCCGAGCGCGGCCAGTTCTTCCAGCATGGCGAAACCGTCCGTGTGGCGGGCGGAATTCCAGGAGGTTGAAATGGCAAGCTCAGGCAGGCTCATGCGCGTTTTATTTTAACCACAGATGAACACTGATTAACACGGATTTTAAAAAATATCTGTGTTCATCCGTGGTTGAAAAAGATCCAAAAAAAAACCCGCCACGGTCAGCGGCGGGATTTCGGTAACACAACGAATAAAGGGAGACATTGCCCCAGTAATTGATTTTCGGCTCTTTGGCCTTGCGTTTTCTGCGGTCGCTGGGTTTCTCATGGCTGCGGCGCGCGCGCACTTCGCGCAGCGTGCCTTCGCGGTCCAGTTTCTTTTTCAACCGGCGCAATGCCTTGTCAACTGACTCGCCCTTTTTCAATTTTACTTCTGTCATTACCAATCACCTCGCTCCCGTATAAATTACCCTTGGCAGGGGAGGAAGAGCATAGGCGAGATATCCGGTGTATGTCAAAATATTTGTATAACTAATTGGATTTTAACCACTTGCATGTTAATTGAATGTTCATGACGTAAAAACTATTGGCCGGACGAGCGGTTTTCGGGCCGCAAAAAACCTTCCACAATTATTTCCAGCGGGCATGATAACTTCCGTCCATGCCGAACCATTTTGCCCACTTGCATGTCCATACCGAGTATTCGCTGCTCGACGGCGCCTGCCGCATTCCCGAACTGGTGAAACACACCAGGGAACTCGGCATGTCGGCGCTCGCCATCAGCGACCACGGCAATTTGTTCGGCGCGATTGAATTTTACCAGGAGGCGACCAAGGCGGGCATCAAGCCGATTATCGGTTGCGAGGTGTACATGGCGCCGGGCAAGCGGACGGACCGGACTTCCCGCGACGGCAAGGACCCGAATTATCATTTCCTGTTGCTCGCTGAGAATGAGACGGGCTACCGGAATCTGGTGAAGCTGGTGTCGCTGGCCCACTTGGAAGGGGTTTATTACAAGCCGCGCATTGACAAGGACGACCTGGCCAAATATGCCAAGGGACTCATCGGCACCAGCGCCTGCCTGAAGGGCGAAATCGCGCAGGCCATCGTCAGCGGGCGGATGCAGGACGCGGCACGGTCAGTGGACGAGTTCCGCGGCATCCTCGGCCCGGACAATTTTTTCCTGGAGGTGCACAATCACGGCCTGCCTGAGCAATTGCGCGTCATCGAGGGCTGCCGCGAATTGTCCCGCCAGACCGGCGCGCCGCTGCTGGCGGCCAACGACGTGCATTATGTCCGCCGGAAGCACGCGGCGGCGCACGAGATTTTGCTGTGCATCCAGACCGGCGCGCGGCTGGCCGACGAGAAGCGGCTGCGTTATCCGTCGGACCAGTTCTATCTCAAAAGCCCGGACGAGATGGGCGAGTTGTTTTACGAACTGCCCGAAGCGCTGGCCAACACGCTGAGGGTGGCCGAGCGGTGCAACGTGAAATTTGAGTTCGGCAAGGACAAGTTTCCCGCCTATCCGGTGCCGGACGGACGCCCGACGGCGGAGTTTTTCCGCGAGTTGTGCGAGCAGGGTTTCCGCCAGCGTTACGGCGCGCGCGCCGCTGACGGTGAGTTGCGGCAGCGCATGGAATATGAAATCGGCGTCATCACCCAGATGGGCTTCATCGACTACTTTTTGATTGTGTGGGACTTCATCCACTACGCCAAGTCGCAGGACATCCCGGTCGGCCCGGGCCGCGGCAGCGCGGCGGGCAGCATCGTGTCGTATTCGCTGGGCATCACCGAGTTGGACCCGATTCGGTACCAGTTGCTGTTCGAGCGGTTTCTCAACCCCGAACGCATCTCGCCGCCGGATGTGGACGTGGATTTTTGCCAGAACCGCCGCGAGGAAGTCATCGACTACGTGCGCGGCAAATACGGCGAGCTGGCCGTGGCGCAAATCATCACCTCCGGCACGCTGGGCGCGAAAATGGCCATCCGCGACGTGGCGCGGGTGATGGGGCTGTCGTTCGGCGAGGCGTCGAAAATCGCCGACCTGGTGCCGCGCGATCCGAAAGTCACCATCGGCAAGGCGCTGAAGGAGAACCCGGAAAAGGAGGAGGACGAAAAATTTCGCTCGCCGGATTTGAAAAAGCTGTACGACGAGGACGAGCGCGTGCGGGAATTGCTCGACAACGCGATGGCGCTGGAAGGCATCGCGCGGCAAACCGGCACGCACGCGGCGGGCATCGTCATCAGCGACCGCGACCTGACGGAATATCTGCCGCTGACGCGGGACGATCACGGCAGCGTGGTCACCCAGTACGACATGAACGCGGTCGGCGCGCTGGGGTTGTTGAAGATGGATTTCCTCGGCCTGAAGACGCTGACGGTGATTCAGGATTGCCTGAACCTGGTCGAGCAATCCACCGGGCAAAAAATCATCCGCGACGAAATTCCGACCGATGACCGGAAGACCTTCGACTTGCTCAACCGCGCGCAGAATGTCGGCGTGTTCCAGGTCGAATCCGGCGGGATGCGCGACATGTGCCGGCAATTTGACATCCGCAGCATCGACGACATCATCGCGCTGATCGCCTTGTACCGGCCCGGCCCGATGGATTTGATTCCCGACTACATCGCGCGCAAAAAAGGACTGGCGCAGCCGACCTACCTGCACCCGCTGCTGGAGCAGGTGTCCGGCGACACCTACGGCATCATGATTTACCAGGAGCAAGTCATGGCGGCGGCGCGGGTGCTGGCCGGTTACTCGCTCGGCGGCGCCGACCTATTGCGCCGCGCGATGGGCAAAAAGAAGGTCGAGGAAATGGCCAAGGAACGCGCCAAGTTCGTCGCCGGTTGCGAGCAGCACCACGGCATCAAGCCCGAACTGGCGAACGAGATTTTCGAGTTGCTGGAAAAATTCGCCGGCTACGGATTCAACAAATCGCACAGCGCCGCCTACGGCCTGGTGTCGTACCAGACCGCGTACTTGAAGGCGAACTACCCGGTGCAGTTCATGGCCGCCTTGCTGTCGAACGAACTGGACAACACCGACAAGATTGCCGTGTTCGTCGAGGACGCGAAACAGATGGGCATCCGCATCTTCGGGCCGTCGGTCAACCGCAGCGGGCTGAAATTCAGCGTCGAGCCGAACACCATCCGCTACGGCCTGGCCGCCATCAAGAATGTCGGCGCCGGCGCGGCGCAAGCCATCGTCAGCGCCCGGCAGGCGCAGGGCGAATTCATCTCGCTGGAGGATTTTTGCCGCAAAGTGGACTACCGCAGCATCAACCGCAAGACCATCGAGAGCCTCATCCGCAGCGGCGCGTTCGATGAAATCGAGCCGAACCGCGCGCTGGTGTTCGCGCAAATCGACGAGTGCCTCGCGCAGGCGGCGTCGCTCGCCAAGGAGCGCGAAAGCGGGCAGGTCTCGCTGTTCGACATCGAGGAAACCGCCGGCCGCCCGCTGACGATGCACCGGCACACCGCGCAAATCGAGGACTGGCTGCTCCGTCAGCGGCTGGAGGGCGAGAAGGAATTGCTGGGATTTTACATCACCGGCCATCCGCTTGACGAATACGAGGCCGACTTGCGCGCCTTCCGCACCGCCGCGCTCGACGAACTCGGCGAACTGGCGCCCGGCCGAGGCGTGCGCGTCGCCGGGCTGGTCAGCCGCAAGGACGTGCTAGTGGCCAAAAAATCCGGCAAACCCTACGCCCGCCTCCAGTTGGAAGACCGGCTCGGCAGCGTCGAGGTCACCGTCTTCAACGAGCAATACGAGCAATACGGCAACGAAATCACCCTCGGCGAACCGCTGATTGTCAGCGGCACCATTGACGAGGGCGGCTTCAGAAACAGCCGGGACAACAACCCCGCTGACCATGAGCCAGCCAAACCCGCCGCCACTGACGATGACCGCGCGAAACCCGCCGCCGCCAAAGTCATCGCCCGCGAAATGCACACCATCGAGCAAGCCTGCCACGAACTGGTGCGCGATGTGTATCTCCGCTGCCCGCGCGAACGCTGCGGCCCCGCGTTGTGGGCGGAATTGAAAGAACTGGCCGCCGCCCATCACGGCGCGCAACCGCTGTGCCTGGTGATTCCGGGCGCCGACGGCGGCCTGGCCGTGCTGGAAACCTCGCCGGATTTCGCGCTGACCGTGACCACCGGATTGCTGCAAGACCTGCGCCAGCGCTACGGCCGCGACGAAGTGCGCCTCCGCGCCAAAGAACTCGGCGACATGCAGCGCAAAAAGAAATGGCCCGCCCGCCGCGCCGCTGACGATGTTTAACCACGGCTGTACCCCGATGCACACAGATTAAATGAAAAAAAACCTTGCACAAGGCAGCCAGATTCCATATCGTCCCATCCCGTTATCGGGAATAAATAGATGCTACCTACTACCTACTACATGCTATCTACTAACTCTTGATAACCCGCTGAAAATGAACGAGATAAGTCATAAACAAAGTGAGCCGCGCTCACGCGCTCACGCGCTCACGCGCTCACGCGCTCACGCGCTCACGCGCTCACGCGCTCACGCTTAATTTCCCGCAGAATTTTGCCCGTTTCATTCCCCATCCGGCGGTCAACACCGGTCGTGGAGTGGCAAATTTCGCCAATAGGAAAGGCTTTCCTGCGAATAGGAAGAGCTTTCCTATCAACAGGAATGTCTTTCCCATCGATAGGAAAGCCTTTCCTATCAACAGGAACGTCTTTCCCATTAACAGGAAAGTCTTTCCTATTAACAGGAAAGTCTTTCCTATCGACAGGAACGTCTTTCCTATTAACAGGAACGTCTTTCCTATCGACAGGAACGTCTTTCCTATCAGCAGGAAAGACCTTCCTAAACCCGTTTTTACCCCTTTCAACCCCATATCAACCAACAACTAAAGGAAACCAACCATGTCCACCCAATTCATCAAACCCCTCATTCGCAACTACTTACCCGTCGCCGAGGATAAAGCCTTCCTCTGGCTCCTCAACTTCAAGACCGAGTTGCCGCGCTTCTCCAGCATCTACAAACTCGACCCCGACCTCATCCAGCAACTCTCTTTTTCCACCACCGTTTACGAACACACCCGCGAATAC
>JAISDC010000077.1 GCA_031265105.1 Verrucomicrobiales bacterium | reverse complement strand
CGTGAGCGCGTGAGCGCGTGAGCGCGTGAGCGCGATGCTTTTACTTTATGACTTAGCTCTCTCATCTTCAGCGGGTTACCGGGTTCTCGCTTTGGCTTAACCACCGTGTTTTTTAGTGGTCTGTGTCAGCTGGTACCGATAACGGGGTAACGGGGTGGGACGATATCTTATCAGCCTAACATATGCAAGTATTTTTTTAACCGCTGAGACGCGGAGGCGCGGAGATTTTTTTGATTGAACCTCTGCGTCTCCGCGCCTTTGCGTTGAATGTGCTTTTAGAACTGGTGTCTATATCCAGCGGTCAAACCCCACGGTTTGTCGTACTTGTCGCCGAAGGAGGCTTCGTAATCCAGGTGGAGTTGATTGTCAGCGTCGAGTTGCCAGATGAGGCCGCCGCCTAACTCGGCTCTGGCACCGTCAGTGTTGGCGCGGGTGTGTTGGTAGCCGTTTCTGATCGCGCCGCCGCTGCTGATGGTTTCGACGCCGCTGATCTTGATGTAGGGTTGCCATGCGCCGCTGTTGGTGAGTTTGATGGTGCGACCGAAGAGGCTGCCGATGCGGAGTTGCAGGGCGTCGAGGTCTTGGGCGCTGATGGTCAGCGGGCCGGCGGTGTAGTTCTCGGCGAGGATGTGGAGGTAGTTGACTTGGAACTGAGGCTCAATGAACCAATCATCAGCGAAGGTGAATTTGTTGCCAATCTCAATGCTACCGCCGATATTCACGTCGCTATAGCTGGCGGTGAGTTGATGGTTGCCGTAGGGGGCTTTCAAGTCGTTATCCACGCTGGCGGCTTTAAAGGTGGCATCTATATAGAAACCGCTGCTGTGGAGCCAGGTGGCGTAGAGGCCGCCGTAGTAGGAGTTGAGTTCACCGTCAGCGCCGGGGGTACGGTAATCAAGGTCGCTTCTGCCGTAGCCGGCGTACACGCCCAAGTATAGGTCACTGTCAGCGTTGATGGTGAACTTGTGATCCGTGCCGAGATCGACGCCGTAGATGAGTTGTTCGGAGGCTTTGCCGGCGACTTGGCTGCCGACGTTTAACTGTTGGCCATAGCTGCGAAGCCAGAGGTTTTCAATTATATGGAGCGCGGGCGTCCCGCCCGCTGGCAGGCGGGACGCCTGCGGTCCATAGCGCAATTCACCCATGCGTTTGAGCAGGCTGTTTTGCTGGGCGAACCACATGGCTTGTTGAATGGCCACACTGCTGTTCAAGACCGCGACGGCGGGGCTGGTGCCATGTTTTACGAAGTGGTCGCCGTCTTTGATAATGGTGTCGATGCCCCAGTCGATGGGATCCCATTGCCAGTGTTCGGTGCCGTTGCCGCTGACGATGCCGGGGAGGACTTGGTTCGGGTCGGCTTTACCGTTGCCGGTGGTGTCGATGTGGACGGTGCCCGCACCGTCAGCGGTACCGGTGACGGTGATGGAGCCGCCCGCGCCGGTATCGCTGTTGACGCTGATGTTGAGAGTACCGCTGTGGGTCAGGTTGTCGAAGGTGACGTCGTAGTCGCCGAGGTTCCAGGTGCCGTTATTCTCGCCGTAGTTGCCGTGGCTGTCTTGGTTGAAAGTCCACGTGCTGTCTTCGCCGGTGATGAGGTTACCGCCAGCGAAGCCGCCGCTGCCGGTGGCGCCGTCGCTGATGGTGACAGTGACGGCGGCTTGGTCGTGTTGCGCAATGTCGCCGAGCAGGGTGCTGCCGGGGCCGCTGACGGTGAGGTCGAGGGTCGCGGTGCCGCTGCCGGTGACGTTGCCGGTGAGGGCGGCGGTGTCGCTGATGTTGAGGGTCACTTTGGCGGTATCCTGAATATTCACGTCGCCGCTTAGCTCGGCGCCGCCGTTGACTTGCACATTGGCGACGGTGTGCTTGTCAACCTGCACCGGATTGCCGCTGCTGTCGGTGCCGGTAACGATGCTGCCCACGCGCAAAACCGAGGTGCCGCTCAGTTTCGCCCCGTCGCTGACGGTCACTGCGTACACGGCGTTGGTGTTGATGTCGTCCGCCGGGGTGATGGTGGAACCCGCGACTTGCGGCAGCGGGCTGTTAATGCCGATCGCGCTGCTTTGCGCCGACCGAATCTCGCCGCCGTTGATGATCACGGTTTGCGTGCCCGCCTCCGTGCCCGTCGCGCTCATGAACACGCCGAACGCATCCTCGCCCGCGACGCTGATGTTGACGCGGTTCAGGGTCAGCGTGGAACCGGCGCGCTCGCTCATGCCGACGCCGTGCGCCTGGGTGCCGCTCGTGTTGATGGTCACCGCCGTCGCCGTCAGGGTGCCCGCGTAGTTCACATACAGACCGTAACCCTTGGACGGGCTGAGGTTGACAATCTCCACGCCCCGGACCTCGGCGATTGCGCCATCGGAGGCCAGCACCCCCATGCTCATGATGCCGGCGGTGGTAATCCGGCCGCCCGTCAGCATCAGCGTCGCGCCGGTCGTGACATTGACCGCGTGGGCGTTGCTGCCGGTGGTCGTGAAATGGACATCCCGCAACGCGACGGTTGAGGTGCTGAAGGCGGTGACGGCGTGGCCGTTATCAGCGGTGGTCGAGATGGTGCCGCCGGTCAGGGTCAGCGCGGCCTGGTAATAAACATAGGCTCCGAACCGGCCGCTGCCGTTGGCGAAAGTGGAGCTGAGGTTGATATTGGTGCCGCTGTAACTGCCGTTCAGGCCCGCGGCGGAGGTGCCGGAAATTTGCAACGCCGCGCGCGCCGTGCCGGTGGCGGTGTAATACATGTCAGACTCGGCGGGATACGCGGTGCCGCTGACATACAGGCTGCTTTGCGCCCGCGCGGTCAGCGTCAGCGCGAGGGTGAGGCCGCAGAGGAGGAGCGGCAGTTTAAGTGCGGATTGGCTTGGGGTGTTATTTTTCATAAAAGCTGGGCGGGTTGGTATTGCTGGCCGCGAAAGCACGCGGGAAACGCCAAGGCAGGCGTTTAAAAAAATGCGCGGAACAGCCTGTTTCGGCTTGAAAAAATCGAAAAATGTGCCTTAACGCAAAGTCTTCGCGGCTAGCCGCGGCTTGGCGCTGCTGAAGCAGCGAAGCGGATTCGATTCATGGGCCACAGTGGTCATGCGGTGCGAAGTAAAACACATATCGTGATTTATCGTCAATACTTTGTTTGGCGGCAGCGACTTTTTTACGCGCCGCAACACCGCGCGCTCAATACTCGACGCCCGCCAGTTTTTCCAAGGCGCGGGCTTCCTCCTCGCTGCGGACGCCGTTCACGCGATAGAGCACGCCCTCCGGCGGCAACGCCTCCAGCAGCGCCGGCAGTTCCGCCGCCGTGACCTCGATGTTCACCAGTTTCCCCGCCTGCTGAATTTTCCGCAGCACATCCAGCCAGTGCGTCGCCGTCGGCTGGCCGGCGCCATAGACCCACTGGATGCCGTCCAGTTCCTCAATCGCCAGCAGCCGGTCGAGCTGCTTCAGCGCGCCCGGGCCGTCGAGATGGAAAATGCTGGCGTCGAGAAACGCCAGTTCCGCGCGCAACTCATCCACCACCAGTTCGTCGAACATGGCCCGCGAAATCAACCCGCCGAAATCGCAACTGGTCACGTACCACCGCCCCGGATGCCAGGTGCCCAACCAGTTGGTCGAGCCGCGCTGATGCCGCGTGGTGATGGCATACAATTCGTCGTACAACGTCTTGAACCCGGCGCACAACTCCAGCGCCGCGCGCCGGAGGGCGTCCGGGCACTCCAGCGCGTCGAGGCACAACTCCTCCGGCCCGCGCATCGCCACCAGCGCGTCCAGGCCGGCGTGAATGTCAGTGATGCCGACCAGATAGCGGTCGCGGGCGTCCGCGACGAACGCCTCGGTCATCTCGATGATTTTCCGGTAATAGAAATTCTCCCGGTCCAGCCGCAGCGTCGGGTACGGTTCCCAGCCCGCCAGCGTGTGCAGCGACCAACTGGTGGCCGGGCCGTATTCCAGCGGGGTGCCGTACAGCGCGGCGAACAGGTCGGGGCCGAGGTTGGGCCACTGGATCGGCAGCGCCTCGGCGCCGAAGTAAGTGTGCTCCATCTGCCATCGCGCGCGGGCCAGGTTATACTCCATGTCGCACCACAAATCGCGCATGCGCGCGTGCTTTGGCGCTGACGGTGGCGCGGGACGCCCGGCCTTGGGGCCGGTGAGGTCCAGCAGCGGACGGTCATGATTTTCCCGCGCCCAGTATTCCCGATAGCGCTGTTGGACTTGGTCCCAATTCGGTTTATAGAACATGGTGGCTCCCGATGAATAAAAGGCGGTTATATGACAACGGCGCGGGTTGTCAAAGGTTATAGTAAGGTTAGGAAATTTTGCACCGCGGAGACGCGGAGGCGCGGAGGATTTTTAACCACGGATTAACACGAATGGACACTAATAAAAGAGGCAGCCACGGTTAGCGGCTGCCTCTGGCATTTTAATTCGTGTCAATTCGTGTGCATTCGTGGTTTAGAACTGGTGTCTATATCCAGCGGTCAAACCCCACGGTTTGTCGTACTTGTCGCCGAAAGAGGCTTCGTAATCCAGGTGGAGTTGGTTGTTGGTGTCGAGCTGCCAGATGAGGCCGCCGCCGAGTTCGGCTCTGGCGCCGTCGGTGTTGGCGCGGGTGTGTTGGTAGCCGTTTCTGATGGCGCCGCCGCTGCTGATGGTTTCGACGCCACTGATCTTGATGTAAGGCTGGAGTGCGCCGCTGTTGGTGAGGTTGATGGTTCTGCCGAACACGCTGCCGATGCGGAGTTGCAGGGCGTCGAGGTCTTGGGCGCTGATGGTCATCGGGCCGGCGGTGTAATCCTCGGCGAGGATGTGGAGGTAGTTACCTTGGAGTTGTGGCTCGATAAACTAGTCATCTTTAAAGGTGAACTTCTTGCCGAGTTCGAGGTTGCCGCCGAGGTTTACGTCGCTGTAGCTGGCGGTGAGTTGGGTGTTGCCATACGGGGCTTTTAGGTCGTTGTTGACACTGGCGGCTTTGAAGGTGGCGTCGATGTAGAAGCCACTGCTGTGCAGCCAGGTGGCGTAGAGGCCGCCGTAGTAGGAGTTGAGTTCACCGTCAGCGCCGGGGGTGCGGTAATCTATATCACTGCGACCGTAGCCGGCATAGACTCCAAGATACAAGTCACTATCAGCGCTGATGGTGAACTTGTGATCCGTGCCGAGATCGACGCCGTAGATGAGTTGTTC
>JAISDC010000031.1 GCA_031265105.1 Verrucomicrobiales bacterium | reverse complement strand
CTGATGGTGAACTTGTGATCCGTGCCGAGATCGACGCCGTAGATGAGTTGCTCGTAGGCTTTGCCAGCGACTTGGCTGCCGATGTTTAGCTGTTGGCCGTAGCTTCTGAGCCAGATGTTTTCGATGATATGGAACGCGGGCGTCTCGCCCGCCAGCGGGCGGGACGCCCGCGCTCCATAGCGCAATTCGCCCATGCGCTTGAGCAAGCTGTTTTGCTGCGCGAACCACATGGCTTGTTGGATCGCTACGCTGCTGTTGAGGACTGCGCCGGCGGGACTGGTGCCTTGTTTGATGAAGTGGTCGCCGTCTTTGATGATGGTGTCGATGCCCCAGTCGATGGGATCCCATTGCCAGTTTTCCGTGCCGTCGCCGCTGACAATGCCGGGGAGGACTTGGTTGGGGTCGGCTTTACCGTTGCCGGTGGTGTCGAGGTGGATGGTGCCTTCACCGTCAGCGGTGCCGGTGATGGTGATGGAGCCGCCTTCGCCGGTGTCGCTGTTGACGCTGATGTTGAGGGTGCCGCTGTGGATCATGTTGTCGAAGATGACTTCGTAATCGCCGATGTTCCATACCCCGTTGTTTTCGCCGTAGTTGCCGTGGCTGTCTTTGTTGAAAGTCCACGCGCTGTCGCTGCCGGTGATCAGGTTGCCGCCGTGGTAGCCGCCGGTGCCGATTGAGTTGTTGTCGAGGATGATGGTCAGGATGCCGTCGCCAGCGTTGGTGACATCGCCGGTCAGGGCGCTGTTGTTCAAGTTCACGGTCAGCGTGCCGTTGCCGCTGTTGGTCACGTCACCGGTGAGGCCGCTGCCGCCGTTGAGGTTGACATTGGTCGTGCCGCTGTTGTTGCTATTAATCGTAATGCCGCCGGCATTGGCCGCATCCACATTATCAAGTGTGATGTCGCTTAAACAGTTGTTAGCCTGGTTGTTGATCAAGTCACCGCTGACGGTGTTCAAGGTGGCGTCACTTATCGTAATCACCGCGGGCGCGCTCCCTTCGTCGTTTTCCCCCAGCTGGATTAAATTACCATGCTCCGCCGTAATGGTGCCGCTGCTAATGATGACCTCGCTGATGTTAGTGGCGCCAGCATTATCAGCGACCAGGATACCACCTTGATTTCCGGTCAAATCGCTATCAACCAAAACCACCTTGCCGCCCAAGCCAACCGCCACCGCGTAACCGGTGGTTGTCACCGTCACCGCTGTGCCCGTGATCAAGGAGTTCAAGTGCTGCGAGTAGATGCCGAACCCATTTCTCACGGTTCCAGTGCTATGGACGGTTATCCGGGTATTCGCACCCAAATCAATCACCCCGCCAAGTTGGGTCCACACCCCCGGACTGCCGTAATTTTCCGCCTGATAATTATAACCGCCATACATGTCAATGGTCATGTCCGTGCCGTGGAAACTGGCACCCGCGCCATTGGCATAGATGGCGGCGGAGTTTCTGCCGAGATTGGCGTCCCCGTCAATGGCATTCGTGCCGGTTTTAATCACCGCGCCGCCGTGCAGTTCCACTGAGCTGCCCGCTTGTATTTCCACGCCGTATCCGGCTCCGGTGGTAATCGTGGCACCGTCAATATCAATGACGGAACCAACGTTACCGACGCTAAGGGCCGCGCCGCTGACACGATTTTCAACAGCGGCGTTGGTCAACCGCACCGCCGACCCGCCATCCACTCTGATCACGATAGGCGTGTTGGAACCCGTGGCAATCAGGCTGACATTGTCCCCAAAAATCGTGCTGGCACCTTGCGCCAGAAACACAAAGCCGTCACTGTTGCCGATGGTATAAACCGCACCGGAGGCCGTGCCGGAAGAACCGGCGTTGGCGCGAATGGTCGAGGTGCCGGTGTCTGTAAATGTCGCGTGTAGATTGATTGGTAACGCCGCCAGACCGCTGACCGTCAGCAGCAATGCGGCCCAGTTGGATATTTTATTTTTCTTCATATTATCTTTTCTTTAATTGTTAGAATATTCCAATTTCAGAAAGTTGCCGGCGAAAAAAAATCGCTCTTACATTTCCGATTTCAGAAAATTATTAGCGACGGCTCGCTGTAATGTCAAATTCCGAAATTAGAAAATGTCATCCCGGCAAAACATTTTGGGCGGTCGGTTGCAAACGCTACGGGTCGAACGCGAGTTGACGCAAGAGCAACTAGCCGCCCGTTGCGCGGTGCTGGGCTGGGACGCGAGTTCAAACACCGTTGCCAAAATCGAAACCGGTGTCCGCTGCTTGACCGACCGCGAACTCATCCTCATCACGCGCGCGCTGCGGGTGAAAATCCAAGACGTCTTCGTTGATTTCCCGAAGTTGTTGTAGATTGTCGGTGTCGGAGCATTTCAAACGAAACTTAACCGCAGAGGCGCGGAGACGCAGAGAAATTTGCACCACTAAGGCACGAAGGCTGTTTTTTTAACAAACCTTCGCGCCTTGGTGTCTTCGTGGTGCAAATTGCTTTTAGAACTGGTGCCGGTAGCCCGCTGTCAGTCCCCACGGTTTATCGTACTTGTCACCGAAGGAGGCTTCGTAGTCGAGGTGGAGTTGATTGTCAGCGTCGAGTTGCCAGATGAGGCCGGCACCTAACTCGGCTCTGGCACCGTCAGTGTTGGCGCGGGTGTGTTGGTAGCCGTTGCGCAGGGTACCGCCGCTGCTGATGGTTTCGACGCCGCTGATCTTCACGTAAGGTTGCAGTGCGCCGCTGTTGGTGAGTTTGATGGTGCGGCCGAACAAAGAGCCGAGGCGGAGTTGCAGGGCGTCTAGGTCCTGGGCTTTGAGGGTCATGGGGCCGGCGGTGTAGTCCTCGGCGAGGATGTGGAGATAATTCACCTGAAACTGCGGTTCGATGAACCAAGCATCGCTGAAGGTGAATTTCTTGCCAATTTCGAGGCTGCCGCCGAGGTTTACGTCGCTGTAGTTGGCGGTGAGTTGGGTGGTGCCGTAGGGGGCTTTCAGATCGTTATCCACGCTGGCGGCTTTGAAGGTGGCGTCGAGGTAGAAGCCGCTGGAGTGGAGCCAGGTGGCGTAGAAGCCGCCGGAGTAGGAGTTGAGTTCACCGTCAGCGTCGGGGGTGCGGTAGTCGAGGTCGCTGCGGCCGTAGCCGGCGTAGATGCCGAGATAGAGGTCATTGTCAGCGTTGAGGGTGAATTTGTGGTCTGTGCCGAGATCCACGCCGTAGATGAGTTGTTCGTAGGCTTTGCCGACGACTTGGCTGCCGACGTTTAGCTGCTGGCCGTAGCTTCTTATCCAGATGTTGTCGATGAGGTTATGGAGCGCGGGCGTCCCGCCCGCTGGCGGGCGAGACGCCCGCGCTCCATAGCGCAGTTCACCCATGCGCTTGAGCAAACTGTTTTGTTGCGCGAACCACATGCTTTGCTGGACAGCGATGGCGCTGTTCAAGACCGCGCCGGCGGGGCTGGTGCCGTTCTTGATGAAGTGGTCACCGTCTTTGATGAGTTGATCAATGCCCCAGTCAATTGGATCCCATTGCCAGTGTTCGGTGCCGGCGCCGCTGACAATGCCGGGTAGTACGTCGTTGGGATTGAGTTGGCCGTTGCCGGTGGTATCGATGTGAACTGTGCCGTCACCGGTAGCGGTTTCTACAATAATGGAACCACCGTCGCCGGTATCGCTATTGACGCTGATGGTGACGGTGCCGCTGTTGGTCAGGTTGTCGAAGATGACGTCGTAGTCGCCGATGTTCCACACCCCGTCATTTTTGCCGTAGTCGCCGTGGCTGTCTTTGTCGAAGGTCCACGCGCTGTCGCCGCCGGTGACGAGGTTGCCGCCGGTGAAGCCGCCGCTGCCGGTGGCGCCGTGGTCAATGGTGACGGTGACGGCCGCGTCATCGTGTTGCGCGATGTCACCGAGGAGGGAGGTGCCGGGGCCGCTGACGGTGAGGTCGAGGGTGGCGGTACCGCTGCCGGTGACGTTGCCGGTGATGCCGGTACCGTTGCTGCCGCTGACGGTGAGGGTGGCGTTGTCGTTGGCGATGAGGTCGCCGGTGAGGGTGCTGCGGTTCAAGTCTATTGTCAAGGTGGAGAGCGCGTTGCCCGCGATGTCGCCAGTCAGGGTGGAGTCGGTGATGGCAATCTCCGCCGCGGGCATGTTATTGAAACCGCTGACGGCCTCCGTGCTGATGACGACGGGCGCGACCAGGTCGGCGCCGGTGATGGTGATGAGGGCTGCCGCGCCCATGTCCGCGCCAAGTATCAGGGCATTGCGCTCCGAGACAAAGGAACCGCCGTTGATGATCAGGACGGGGCGCTCGCTGGCGGAGCCGCTGAGACAAATCGCATTTTTGCTGGCGGTGATATTCACGTTATTGAGAATGGCTGTGCCGGTGGCGGCCAGATGGAACGCATTGGTGGTAAGCGCGCTGGTGGCGGTGATCACGGTGTCGGTGAGCGTGGCGAAGCCATCCTGACTGCGCACTCCGCGTCCGTCCGAGCCGGTGGCGGTGATGGTGCTGCCGATGATGGTCAGCGTGACGTGGTTGTACGTCGAGACGGCAAAAGACCTGTCACCCGTCGTGGCGACCGTGACCCCGGACAAGCTGACGCTGTCGGCGGCGTTGGCCAGTATCGCATCGCTCAGATACCCGGTAGTGGTGAAGGTGCCGCCGGTGATGGTCAGGGTGGAGGAACCGGTCGCATACACGGCGTAACTACTTTGCGATGGCCCGCCGCTGCCGGTGACGTCGTGCAAGTCCAGCCGGCCCTGATCATAAACGTAGGCGCTCCACCGTCCGTTGTTGGCAATGGCGCTGCCGCTGAGGGTGAGGTTGGTGCCGCGGTAGAAAGTCTCGCTGCCGCTGACTTGCAGGGCGGCGTAATTGGGAACGGCTTCGTAGGTCTGGTCCGCTTCCATCACGGTGCCGGAGGTGACGACTTTGTTTTCCGCGACAACGGTCAGCGTCAGCGCGGGGAGGAGGGTTAAGATCAGGGTTAGGTTTTTCATATATGGGGTTAGCATTTGGTGTTTTCTTTTTAGTAATTTTGAATACGAAGGTTTCATTCGTATGAAAAATAACAAATTCCTTGCGAGGTGGCAAGCCTTTTTACGAAGGTATCCTTCGCACTAAGGCGGGCGGGATTGGTGCATTCTTTAATCGTGGAGGATGACGGCAAAAATATTTTTGGCGCCAGCGTGCGCAAGCTCCGCACGGAACGGCGGCTGACTCAGGAAGGTCTGGCGGAAAAAGCCAATGTTTCGCTCCGCTATATTCAAATGATTGAGGCCGGCGTCAGTTTTCCGCGGATGAGGAATTTGCGGGACCTCCGCCGCGCCCTGGGTTGCCGCTGGGATGATTTGCTGGCGAAATTGTAACCGTACCCGCTGACGGTGGCGGGCGCCGCCGCCCAGTTGCTTTATGTTGTCGGTCTGCATTTGGTGTTTTTTCCTGGTTATTTTTAAGCACGAATGAATCATGCGCGTTAACATTATGTGATTTTGCGCGGCGCCGCAAGTGATTTCACGAATGTTCCACTCGCCTACTCGCCAAGGGGAATGGGGCAAACTTTACTTATGGCGGATTGCAAAAAAGTTTTCGGTGCCAATGTTCGTCGGCTACGCGTGACGCGAGGCTGGACGCAGGAATGGTTGGCGGAAAAAGCGGATTTGAGCAGTCGTTATATTCAAGGCATTGAAGCGGGAATGCAATTTCCCAGAATTGCCGCTTTGCAAAAACTCCGCCGCGCCTTGGGTTGCCGCTGGGATGATCTGCTGGCGAAATTGTAAGCTCACCCGCTGACGGTGACGAAAAATTTTTTCACCGCAGAGGCGCGGAGACACGGAGTAGCTACCGTTTTTAATGGAGATACAACTAACACGGAACACGAACAAAAAAATCTCCGTGTCTCCGCGCCTCCGCGGTGAATCCTGCCAACAAAAAAGGCGACCCCTTGCGGGGCCGCCTTTTGCAGTTCACGGTCAGCGGGTCGGTTATTTCGTCTCGCTGCCCTGGCCGGGACGGAATTCCTCCTCGGCGCGGCTGAAGGCGTCGCCCATCGAGCCTAGCATGTCGTTGCCACGTAGGCTTTCGAGGGAAGCGGTTTCCGCCGCCAGTTGTTCCGGCGTGTAGTCGGCGGCTTTGATGGAGAGACCGATGCGGCGCTCCACTTTGTCCACCTTGACCACGCGAGCCTTGACTTCCTGGCCGACTTTGAGCACGTCCTTGACCTTGGCGACGCGCTCCTCGCTGATTTGCGAGATGTGCACCAGGCCGTCGATTTCCTCGGCCAGTTGCACGAAGGCGCCGAAGCTGGCCACCTTGGAGACAGCACCGGTGACGAGGTCGCCAACCTTGTAGCGGTTGTCGATGTTGTTCCACGGGTCGTCGGCGAGTTGTTTGATGCCCAGACTGATGCGCTGGTTCTGCTTGTCAATGCCGAGCACTTGCGCCTCGATTTCGTCGTTCTTCTTGAGCAGTTCGGACGGATGGTTGATTTTGCGCGTCCACGACAAATCGGAGACGTGAATCATGCCGTCGATGCCTTCCTCCAGTTCCACAAACGCGCCATAGGCGGTGAGGTTGCGGACGATGCCCTTGACCTTGGCGCCGGGCGGATATTTCTCCTGGATGGTGTCCCACGGGTTCGCTTCCAAGGCGCGCAGGCTGAGCGACAGTTTCTGCTCCTCGGGATTGACCTCGGTGACCGCGACCTCGACCTGCTGGCCGACTTCGAGCACTTCCGCGGGTTTGGCGATGCGCTTGGTCCAGGAAATTTCCGAGACGTGGATCAACCCCTCGATGCCAGGCTCCAGTTCCACAAAGGCGCCGTAAGGCACCAGGGTGGTGATTTTGCCCTTGAGGCGGGTGCCAATCGGGTATTTCTCCGCGATTTTCTCCCACGGGTTGGCGGTCTGTTGTTTGAGACCGAGGCTGACCCGTTCTTTTTCGCGGTCAATTTCGAGTACCACCACGCTGATTTCCTGGCCGAGTTTCAGCACTTCGGAAGGATGGTTCAGGCGGCTCCAACTGATGTCGGTGATGTGCAGCAAGCCGTCCAGGCCGTCCAGGTCGATGAACGCGCCGAAGTCGGTGAGGTTCTTGATGACGCCGGTGACGATGGAGCCTTTGTCAATTGCCGCCAGCAACTTGGCGCGCTTCTCGGCGCGCTCGGCCTCGATGATTTCGCGGCGGGACAGCACCAGATTCTTGCGGTCCTCGATGAGCTTGACGATTTTGCACTCGATGGTTTTATCCTCGAATTCCTTCAGGTTCTTCGGCGGGATAATGTCGATCTGCGACGCCGGCATGAACGCCTCGATGCCGACATTGATCATCAGGCCGCCCTTGACAATCTTGCGCACGCGGCCGGTGATGGTGCCGCCCTCGTTGTAAATCTTGACGATTTTTTCCCAGTTTTGTTTTTGCGCGGCCTTCTGGCGCGAGAGCACCACGGCGCCGTCGTCGTTTTCCAGGCGTTCGAGCAGAACTTCCACCTCGTCGCCCACCTTGAGGGTTTCGGGTTCCTCGAATTCCTCGAGACCGATCACGCCCTCGGATTTGTAACCGATGTCCACCACCACTTCCTTGGAGTGAACGGCGATAATGTCACCCTTGATAATGCTGCCTTCCTTGAAGTTTTGCAGGGAGGAATCCAGCAATGTTGCGATATCTTTCATTGAATGAAATGCCTGGTGATTACGGCCCGTAAAGAGGTTTAAGGTCAGGCCCCAGACATGTTTGCTAACTATTTAACCATCCGCCCAAACCTCGGCGGCAGAGGGTTGATTTTTTTCCTATGCCGTTTCGTACTTTCGAAACTATTAGACAAGGGGTGATTAATGTACGCCAAATCAGCCCGGGCACAAGTATATATTTTAGCGGTGCCGAGGCGCGTGAATATTTGCAAAACCTAAATTCCGTCACGCTGCCGTCACCGTCAGCGCCGCCTTTTGCAAATCGTTCAAGCACGCTTTTTTCGGCTCCAGCGGGGTGAGGCCGAGTTCGCGGAGCAGCGCCAAATCCTCATCCTCAGTGGGGCTGGGCGTGGTGAGCAATTTGCCGCCGTAGAAAATCGAGTTCGCGCCGGCGTAGAAACACAGCGCCTGTCCTTCCTTCGTCAAATACGAGCGGCCCGCTGACAGTCGCACTTTCGTCCCCGGCAACGCGATGCGCGTAACGGCAATCATCCGCAGCAAATCGAAAATGCCGACCGGTTGCGCGTCTGCCAGCGGGGTGCCGTCGATGCCGACCAGACAGTTAATCGGCACGCTCTCCGGCGCGGGGTCGAAGCCGATCAGAATTTCCAGCAGCCGCAGGCGGTCGCCGACGGTCTCGCCCATGCCGAGGATGCCGCCGCAGCACACGTCCAGGCCCGCCTGTTGCGCGGCGCGGATGGTGCGGAGCCGGTCGGCGTAGGTGTGGGTGGTGACAATGTTCGGGTAAAACTCCGGGCTGGTGTCGAGGTTGTGATTGTACGCGGTGACGCCCGCCTCCTTCAACTCCGCCGCCGCGCGCTCGGTCAACTCGCCGAGCGTCACGCACACTTCCATGCCGAGTTTGGCCACCTCGCTGACGATGCGTTTCACCTGCGCGAATTTCGGCGTCCCCTCGCGCACGCCGCGCCACGCCGCGCCCATGCAAAAGCGCGTCGCGCCGCTCGCCCGCGCCCGCCGGGCGTGCGCCAGCACCGTGTCCAGCCCCAGCAACTCCTCGCGCGCGAGGCCGGTGTGGTGGCGCGAACTTTGCGCGCAGTAGGCGCAATCCTCGCTGCACCCGCCGGTCTTGATGCTGAGGAGGGTGCACAGCTGGATGGCGTGGTCCGGCCAGTTGGCGCGGCACACGGCGCGGGCTTGGTCGAGCAACTGAAAAACCGGCTGGTGGTAAAGGTCGTGCAATTCGCTGAGCGTCATACTTGGCCAACTACCATAGCGTCGCCGCTGCCGGTGGGAAGGGAAAATCCGCGGGCGCCAAGATGCTTGATTGCATCGTGATAATCGTGTAACAAGTTTGCGTATTGGTGTATTCGCGGGATGACGTGACCTCATGAGTCTTGGGATGCGGTTGAAACCTGATATTGCGAACAGGAGGTAACATGAAAAAAACCGGACGATGGTTATGTTGGTTAGGGATCTTGCCGCTGACGGTGGCGTCATTGCGGGCGGACTCGAACATCCAGGGTACACCGGTCACCGCGGCGCCGGCGAAAGCGGCAGCGGGTGATCACCACGCCCTGCTTAACGCGCTGGTCAAAAAAGGCGTGCTCACCAGCGAGGAAGCCAGGGGCATTCAGGACGACCTGGACCAACAGGCGCCAGCCATGCCGGGCGGATTTTTGCAACTCGGCTCCGACGCGGACCGGGGTTTGCGGCTCTACGGCGACGCGCGGTTGCGTTACGAGCATTTGCGCCAACAGCGCGGCGACGGCGCCAACCAGGAACGCGAGCGTTACCGTTATCGTTTGCGCGTGGGCGCGGAATATAAGTTCACGGATAATTTCTCATCCGGTATCCGTTTGCGTTCCGGTGAATCGCGGCGCACGGGCAATAGCGATTTCGGCACCGGTGAGCAGAACTACAGCGGTCATGACCGGTTGAACGTGGATTTGGTGTATCTGAGTTGGGACCATGCCTTCGGCGCGGAATGGCTCAGCCTCAGCGCCGGCCGCATCGTCCAGCCGCATCACTTCAACGGATACGCCTGGTGCAGTGATTTGACCGTGGACGGCGGCGTCATCAAACTTGGCGACTGGAAAATCTCGGACGATTTCACCATCGGTAGCGCGCACGGCGCGTATGTGTGGACGGACCGGGAGGATAATTCATTCAATTTTGACAGCCAGAATGACGTGTTTCTGTTCATCAACCAGGTGAACCTGGGCTACCGGTTCAACCAAGACTGGCGACTTCGTTTCTCGCCCGGCTTCGTCAGTTCCATTGGCGACGCCAAATACGGCACCCGCGGTGTGACTTATTTGAACGACATTGCCCAACTCGATATCCTGGTGCTGGATGCCGTTCTGGACACGCCGTTTTTCATCGACGGCGTCAAGGGCAAACTCTTCGCCGAATACGGCGTCAACTTCTCCGCCCGCGCCCGCGCGCGCGAGTTGCAAACCAACGCGCGCGGCGGACAAAACCAATTCCTGGTCGCCGGTTACGAAGTCAGCAAGGGGAAGGGGAAAGGCGCGTGGAGTGTGGAGTTGAGCTACGCTTATTTTGCCGCCCTGTCCTGGAGCGCCCAGTTTGTGGACACTTCCTTTAACGGCGGTTTTCTCAACGGTCACGGCCCCGGTCTCAAGCTTGGCTACGGCCTTGCCGACAATGTCAGCGCCTCGGTCTTGTATCGCAAATCGTGGCGCATCGACAGCGATTTGGGCGGCCCGCCGCCAGCGCCATTTACGGTGTACGGCGGCGACCAGAATGGCACCGATGTCGTGCAGGTTGATTTGACGTGGAAATTCTGACTGTCATTAGCGGGGAAAACTCAGCACCACGAAGGCGCCAAGACACGAAGTGTTTTTTAAATAAAATTTAACCGCAGAGACGCGGAGGCGCGGAGATTTTTGGGGTTGGATACAGAGGAACACAGGGTAGGCACAGAGAAGCACAGGGTTGATTTTTAGTCTTAGACTTCCTTGCGGTCGCCGAGGGCGTGGCTGAGGGTGACACTGTCAGCGTATTCCAGCGAGGCGCCGATGGAGATGCCGGTGGCCAGCCGGGTGACTTTGACGCCGAGTTGGCGCAGTTCGTGCGCGAGATACAGCGTGGTGGTCTCGCCCTTGACGTCGGTGTTCAGCGCGATGACCACCTCGCGCAACTGTTCGTCGCGGACGCGGGCGAGCAGTTTGGCGATGTTCAATTCCTCCGGCCCGATGTCGTCGAGCGGCGAGAGGCTGCCGCCGAGGACGTGATAACGGCCCTTGAACGCGCCGCTTTTTTCCAAGTTGACCACGTCGGCGGGCTGCTCGACCACGCAGACCACGCCGGCCTCACGGTCAGCGGCGGCGCAAATCTCGCAGCGCGGCGTCTCGGCGTAAAACCCGCAGCACTCGCAGGGCCGCACGGCGCGGCGCGCGCCGCTGACGCTGGCGGCGAGGGTTTCCGCCAGCGCCGGGTCGGCGCGCAACAGGTGCAGCGCCAGCCGTTCCGCGCCGCGCGGGCCGATGGATGGCAACTGGCGCAGCGACTCAATCAGGCGGCAGACTGACGGCGGGTAGTTCATGCTTTAGCTACATTAACGCAAAGACGCAAAGGGACCAAGGAGCAAAGGATAGTTAACCGCAGAGGCGCGGAGACGCGGAGATTTTTTTTAATTAAATGAACCCTCCGCGTCTCTGCGTCTCTGCGGTTAATATCGGTTGCTTAAAATCCCAAGCCGGGAATGTTCAATCCGGCGGTTAATTTGCCCATTTCTTTTTGCGCTGTTTGCTTGGCGGTTCGGCCGGCTTCTTGCACGGCGCTGACGATGAGGTCTTGCAGCATGTCAACGTCAGCGTCCTTCAACAGTTCGGGCGCGATGGTCAGCGATTGCAATTCGCCCTCGCCGTTGGCGACGGCTTTGACCGCGCCGCCGCCGGTGGTGGCGGTGAAGGTTTTTTGGGCGAGTTCCTGCTGGATGCGAGCCATGTCGGCTTGCATCTGCTGGGCTTGTTTCATCATTTTGGCGATGTTCATGGAGTTAATTCAAAGGTCAAAATGCAAAAAGCAAAGTTAATTTTTCACGCTGACGATGCGGGCGCTGAATTCTTGTAGCGCTTCTTTGATCAGCGGGTCATTTTCAAAGTCGGCTTTGGTTACTGGTTTTGACGGCGCGGCGGGGGTGGGTTTGGCGGGCGCGGCGGCGGACGCTGACGGTGTAAGGTCAATGTCAGCGCCGGGCGACGGGTTTTCTTTGACTTCGGAAAACTGGATGTCCAGTGTCACCGCGCCGCCGAAAGATTTGGCGAGTGACTCTTGCAAGGCGGAGGAATTTTGCAATGTTTCCAGTTGCGATTGCGTGCCGTTGAGATGAATTTTAACGCGGCCACTGTCAGCGGCGACTACTGTGGCGTTATTTAATGCTAGGCGGAGCATCAGGCTGTTTTTCTTCAACGGCTCGGTGGCGCGTTGCCATAATTCCCCACTGTCAGCGGCGGCGGGCGTTGCTGGCGGGGGGGCCGCCGGCGCCGTTTTCAGCACCGGCGCGGGCGCGACGCTGACCGTGGGCGCGGACGCTGGCGGTGCAATCGGCTTGGGCACGGCGGGCGCTGCCGGTGACGGCGGCAACGGCGGCGTTTCGCCCTTGGCGAGGCAGGCCAGGATTTCTTCCAGCGCGACCCGCTGCCGTTGCTGTGTCATGCGGATGATGGTGATTTCGCACAGCACTTCCCTAACCAGCGCATAGCGGATTTTTTCCTCCAGCCGCACGAGTTCGTCAATGAACGCCAGGATGGCCGCTTGCGCGGGCAGCGGTTGCAGGTTGGCCAGATGCTGCGCCTCGTCGGGATCCATTTCGTCGCCGGCCAGTTGCGGGTTGATGACGTAGAGCAGCAGGTTGCGGAAATAGCGAAGCAAATGCTGGCTCAGGCGGGTGAGGTCCTTGCCGCGCGCGACCAGCTCGCGCAACTGCCGCAGGGCGTCCTCGGCCTCGCCGGCCTGGATGGCCTCGGCCAGCGCCCAGACTTCCTGCGGGCCGGTCAGGCCGAAGATTTGCAGCACGTCCTGTTCCGTGATGGTCGTGCCGCAAAAGCTGATGAGTTGGTCGAACGCCGACTCGGCGTCGCGCATGCCGCCCTCGGCGTTGCGGGCGAGGATGCGCAGGGCGGTGTCGCTGACGGTGACCTGTTCCTGCGTGGCGATGTGGCGGAGTTGCCCGACGATGTCCTGGTCGGTCAGGCGCTTCAGGTCGAAACGCTGGCAGCGTGACAGGATGGTCGGCAGCACCTTGTGCGGCTCGGTGGTGGCGAAGATGAATTTGACGTGGGCGGGCGGCTCCTCCAGCGTCTTGAGCAGCGCGTTGAACGCCGCCGAGGTGAGCATGTGTACCTCGTCAATGATGTAAATTTTGAAATTACCGCGCGCGGGAGCGTATTGCACATTATCGCGCAACTCGCGGATTTGCTCGACGCTGTTGTTGGACGCGCCGTCGATTTCCAGCACGTCCATGCTGCGGCCCTCGGCGATTTCGCGGCAGATTTCGTCATCGGGGTCGAAGTCCGCCTTCGGCCCGCCCGGACAATTCAGCGCCTTCGCCAGGATGCGGGCGGTGGAAGTCTTGCCGATGCCGCGCGGTCCGACAAACAGGAACGCGTGGGCGATGCGCCCGGTGGCGATGGCGTTGGCCAGGGTTTTCATCACGTGGTCCTGGCCGACGACCTCGGCGAAGGTGCGCGGGCGGTATTTGCGGGCTAAGACTTGGTAACTCACGACCGCCCACGATAGGTTGTTCCGGGGAAAAATGGAACCGTCTTTTTCGTGCGATTTTTGGCCGGGATGTGCTATGCTATCGTCATGAAACTCAACTGGATGTCCAAATGGTGTTTACTGGCGGCGGGGTTGTTCACTTGCGCGCTCGGCAGTCGGGCGGCGGAAGGCAAGTGGCTGACGGATTACCAACAGGCCCTGACGCAGGCCAAGCAGGAGCAAAAACGGGTGCTGATTGATTTCACCGGTTCTGATTGGTGCGGCTGGTGCGTCAAATTCGACAAGGAAGTGTATGCCCAGCAGTCCTTCGTCGATTATGCGAACAAGAACTTGGTGCTATTGAAGTTGGACTTTCCGCAGGCCAAGCCACTGCCGGCGGCGCAGCGGGAAGCCAATGACAAACTCGCCCGGCAATATCAGGTGGACGGTTTTCCGACCACCGTGGTGCTGGACAGCGCGGGCAAGCAGCTCGGCAAACTGGTCGGCTACCAATCCGGCGGGCCGAAGGCGTTCATCGCCAAGTTGGAAAAATTGAAATAGCGAAGTGTTTTTTTATAAGATTTAACCGCCGAGACGCGGAGGCGCGGAGTTTATGTTTAATTTAATAAAAGCTCTGTGCGTTATCCGTGGTTAAAAAAAATTCATACCTCCGCGGTGAAATGTCAGCGCTTGTTCCATCGGGAGCAAAATTAAACTTGGGCGACGGAATTTTACTGCTAGAAAAAGGCATGGCTACACGGCGCACGACACGTATTGCGGTGTTAATCCAGGCGGAATTGGCGCGGCTGGCGGCGCGGGAAAAATCGCTGGACGGCGCCTTGCTGACTTTCACCTCGGTGGCGGTAAGCCCGGATTTGCGCAATGCCTATGTGTATGTCAGTTCCTTGAACGAAGGCTTGGCGCCGGAACAAATCCTGTCGCTGCTGGCCAGGCTGGCCCGCGAATGGCAGCCGCAAATCGGGGCGCGGTTGAAAACCAAGTACACGCCGCGGTTGAATTTCCGCTTTGACGCCAATCTCAAGCGCGGCGACCGGGTCATGGAAATCATGCGCGAACTGGAGGAGTCCGGCCCGGGCCTGGATGCCGCCGCCAGTGACGGGCCTTGAATTGCGCGCGATTCGGCATAGCTTGTTAATATGAATACCAAACGCATGGGCAGTCGGCTGGCGCGGCTGGGCGGGTTATTACTGTTGCCGCTGATGTTCAGCGGTTGCTCCACCATCGCCAGCCGCGTGGCGGAGCGCGAGCAGGCTTTTAACCTGCTGACCAAGGAGCAGCAGCGCATCGTGATGCAAGGGCGCATCAGCGAGGGGTTGAGCAAGGACGGGGTGTATATCGCGCTGGGCCGGCCGCTGCGGGTGTTGCGCGAGCAAATGGACGGAATCACCAGTGAAAGCTGGGTGTATGGCCGGATGGAAACTTACGCCACCATGCGGCCAGCCTGGCCGTCGCCTTATCCGTTTCGCTATGGTTACGGGCCGTATTTTTATCCTTATCCTTACGATGCCGAGGTGAGTGTCATGCGGGACACTTTCGTGGTGTATTTCAACCAGGCGGGCAAGGTCAAGGGCTGGAAGGAATTGTAGCCGCCGGCGCAAGCATTGCTGACGATGAGCGGTCTGTTGACATGGAATTTTGAACTGGCGGCCAGGGCCAGCGGCGCGCGGCTGATTGCCGGCATTGACGAGGCGGGCCGCGGCTGTCTGGCGGGACCGGTGGTGGCGGGGGCGTGTGTGTTTCTCGCGCATGAGCATTGGCCGGCGGGCCTGAACGATTCCAAGCAATTGAGCCGCGCCCAGCGTCAGCGGCTGTATGCGGCGTTGACTGTCAGCGGCGAGTTGCGGTGGTCGGTAGGGGTGGCGACGGCGGCGGAAATTGACCGGGTGAATATTTTGCAGGCCACCTTTCTCGCGATGCGGCGCGCGCTCGACGGGCTGGCGCTGACGGTGGATCTGGCGCTGGTGGACGGTTCGCAAGCGCCGCCGCTGCCGGTGAGCACCCGGATGATTGTCAAGGGCGACAGTCGATCGCCCTCCATCGCCGCGGCGTCCATTCTTGCCAAGGAAACGCGCGACCGTATGCTGGAGCGGACGGAGCAGGAATTCCCCGGTTATGGGTTCGCCAAACACAAAGGTTACGGCACCGCCAGCCATCTCGCCGCGCTGGCGCGGCTGGGGCCGTGTCAAATCCATCGCCGCTCGTTTGCTCCCGTTCGGCAGTGCGTCGGCCCGGCCGGCCGCGTCGCGTAAAAACGAGCGCGGCCGGCGCGGGGAACGCGCCGCGGCCCGGTTCCTGCGAAAATCCGGTTACCGCGTCCTGGTCGCCAACTATCGCGGTTGGCGGGGGGAAATTGACCTGGTTTGCCGTCATCAGGACACGCTGGTGTTTGTCGAGGTCAAGGCGCGCGGCCTTAAGGCCTGGGCTTCTCCGGCCGCGGCGGTAACCGCCGCGAAGCAACGCAGAATTATCCGCACGGCCCATGAATATCTCGACGAACTGCCATCCCAGGACATGCCGGTGCGCTTTGACGTGGTGGAAGTTTACCTGGGCGCTGACGGTGAGGCGAAAAGTTGCCAGCTCATTCCGTCCGCCTTCGAGTTGACCGCGCGCAATACGTTTGACCGCTGACGGACACGGTTTTTTTACCACGAAGGCACGAAGGGCGGCGTTTTTTATTTAAGCGCCTTCGTGTCTTCGTGGTAAAAAACTTGTATGCGGATATAATAATAACTATGTCAGTTGAAAATATCATCACCCTGCAACGAGAGGTCATTGCCGTGCAAATTCCGAACGGCAACCGGGTTACCCTGCCGCCGGGCACCGCGGTGATTGTGACTCAATCGCTGGGCGGCAGTTTCACCGTGCATGTGACCGAGCCGTCCGGGCTTTACCGGGTGGCGGGCGAGGACGCTGACGCGCTCGGCCAAGCCAGGCCGGAGGAGACCGCGACCGTGGAACCGGCCACGCTTGGTGACAAAATTTGGGCGGCGCTCAGGACTTGTTACGACCCGGAGATTCCGGTGAACATTGTCGATTTGGGCTTGATTTACAGCGTGACCATCAGCGACTTGCCCGCCGACACGGTCAAGGTAAATGTGAAAATGACCCTGACCGCGCCGGGCTGCGGCATGGGGCCGGCGATCGCCACTGACGCCAGGAACAAAATCCTGGCGCTGAAGGAAGTGGGCGTCGCCGAGGTCGAGGTGGTTTGGGACCCGCCGTGGAATCCGGGCATGATGACCAAGGAAGGCAAGGCGCGGCTCGGTATTGCAGATTAAGAAAAATCATCCGCGTTAATCCGCGGATAAAAAATCTTCGCGCCTTGGCGTCTTCGTGGCTGGAGTTCAAAGCCATTCGGGGTAGCGCCAACTATCTGTATTCAGCCGTGCGCATCTGTGGTTAAAATGCAGCGCGATGAATCCCGCGACGCTGACGATGGAGCTGAAAGCCGAGGCCGCGCGGCTGGGCTTCGATTTGTGCGGCATCGCGCCGGCGGCGGCGGTCGCGGACGCGGACTATTTCCAACGCTGGCTGGCCGCCGGCCAGGCGGGCGACATGACGCCGTGGCTGGCGAAAAACTCCCCCGACCGCGCCAACCCGGCCGCGCTCTTGGCGGACGCCCGCAGCGTCATCGTCCTCGGCCTGAATTACCACCAAACGCCGCCGCCGCGCCGCGGCCGGATTGCCAGGTACGCCCTGGGCCGGGATTATCACGACCTCATCCCGCCGAAACTCGAAGCCCTCGACCGCTGGCTGCAACAGCGCGGCGGCACCCAGCGCCGCGCGGTGGATACTTCCGCGCTGATGGAAAAACCGCTCGCCGTCAGCGCCGGCCTCGGCTGGCTCGGCAAAAACACCATGCTGGTCCAGCGGCGATTCGGCGCCTGGATTTTCCTCGCCGAGTTGATCACCTCGCTGGCCCTGCCCCCGGACCCGCCCGCCGCCGGCCATTGCGGCCATTGCGCCCGCTGCCTCGGCGCCTGCCCCACCGGCGCCATCACCGCGCCGTACCGGTTGGACGCGCGCCGCTGCATCGCCTACCTCACCATCGAGCACCAGGGCGCCATCCCGCCGGCCTGGCGGGAAAAAATCGGCGACCACCTGTTCGGCTGCGACGACTGCCTGGCCGTCTGCCCGTGGAACCGCTGGGCGCGGCCGACCCGCGAGGCGGCGCTGACGGCGCAACCTTACCCCGACTTGCGCGAAATGCTGTATTGGGACGACGCCCGATTCCGCGCGCATTTTCGCGGCACGCCCATCTTCCGGCTGAAACACCGCCGCTGGCTGCGCAACATCAGCGTGGTGCTCGGCAACATCGGCGTCAGCGACGACCTCCCCGCCCTGCGCCACGCCGCCGCTGACCGTGACCCGTTAATCGCGGAGCACGCCGCCTGGGCCATCGGACAAATCACCGGCTCCCGGTTGACCAACGGCAGCCAAACGTAATCCGGTCTTGACCAATTTTTTCCATTTGCCGCCTATTCTTGACTTGAAAAAAAAAAACGGCACAATGATGCCCCATTATTGGAATCCAGGATTCGTTACATGCACAAGAAACACTTATATTCGGTTGGCAAACTCCTCGCCGTCGGCGTTTGGCTGTTCCCGTTGGCGGCGCAAGCGAACCCGCCCGCCGGCAGCGACTTGGACAAAGTCGCGGTCGTTGACAAAACCGTCGCCACGGCCGGCGCTAAAAACAAAGACTGGTCGCTGGAACTGAGTTCCGGCGCCGTTTTTTCCAACATCCGCTCCGCCCATCTCGACGGTTACACCTACCTCCCGATCAACCTGACCGCCGCGTTGAAACTTGACGAAATCGGCGCAAACGAGGCCTACGGCGGGATTTTCCGCGGTTACCCCGAATTCTTCTTCCGCGGTTACTGGAACCAAATCGTCAGCGGCCACGAACACCGCATCATCGGCGTCACTTTCGGCCCGCGCTACAACTTCGTGCAACCCGGCTGGAAACTGGTGCCCTTCGTCGAAGCCGGCGTCGGCGTCGGCTTCATCGACTCCAACCCCATCCACGGCCCCGGCGGTCATAACGACCGTCCGCACGGCCTGGGGCAGGATTTCAACTTCACCTTCACCGTCGCGCTCGGCACCCGCTATGATATTAACGACACCTGGTACGTGCGCGCCGCGGTTTTTTACCAGCACTTCTCCAACGCCGGCCTGTCCGAACCCGGCCGCAACAACCGCGCCATCGACGCCGTCGGCCCCGAATTCGCGGTCGGAGCGAATTTCTAAAAAAAACCTTGCGCACAACAGCCGGAGTCCATATCGTCACCCGTCAAATCGTCAAACCGCGTTACCGAAACCCGCTGAAGATGAGCAAGATAAGTCATAAAGTAAGTACGCCGCGCTCACGCGCTCACGCGCTCACGCGCTCACGCGCTCACGCGCTCACGCGCTCCGTATGACTCTTGCCCCGACTGCTTAATTTCTCCGGTGGGTTTTGCCCGTTTCATTCCCTATCCGACTACCATCCTGCTACACCGCCCTCTTCCCGCGAGCCGTCGCGCCGCGGTTGGCCGCGCCGTCCCGGCCGCCGATAGCGGCATCAGCGCCATTGGCCGCGCGTCTGTCACCGCTGGCCGCACCTGTGCGGTCACCGGTTTAGGCTGTTCAGCCCAAAATTCACGCCGTTCGGCCTGTGGCCGGGCGTCTTCGGCCCTTGGCCGAGCGTCCTCGGCCCGTGGCCGAACCTCCTCGGCCTGTGGCCGAGCGTCCTCGGCCCAGGGCCGAACCTCTTCGGCCTGTGGCCGAGCATCCTCGGCCCAGGGCCGAACGTCCTCGGCCCGTGGCCGAGCATCCTCGGCCCGTGGCCGAGCGTCCTCGGCCCAAGGCCGAACGCCCTCGGCCCAAGGCCGAAGGCCCTCGGCCACGGGCCGCAGACCGTGATTTTTCATTGGCGTGGCCGCCAACATGAAATGTAACCAGTTAACTATAAGTAGATTAGGAAATTATAACATGAGCCTCCAATTAAAGTTCAGCACCAAGAAATACATCCACAAAACCTGGCCTGGCATCCGGGAGTTCTTCACCCAATACGTCGGCGTCCTCCCCGGTATCCGGGAACGCCTCAGCCTGCCCTCCCCGGAAATCGGCCTGATTACCAACAGCTCCGCCGGTTACGGCCGATTGAACGACCTCATCATCGAGCTGGAAAAACTGCTCACCAGCTTCCGCGACGCCCGCCTGCAAGTCGTCACCCAAAAGAGCGGCGACAACGTCACCATGCCCGACACCCAACGCCTCCGCGCCCTGCTCGACACCCTCGG
>JAISDC010000188.1 GCA_031265105.1 Verrucomicrobiales bacterium | reverse complement strand
CGCCGGCGACAAACAATTCAATCAACCGAGTTTGTTGCCGTACCTTCAGACGACTTTTCCGTTCATACATCGTAGCCATTGTTAGACCTTTTTTCGGTACTTAGCTACTTCAGCCCCTTAAAGAAACAACACCCCGACCAATATCAGCGTCGGCAACAAGATGGGCAGCGCGTACTGCCAGATGTATTGCGCGAAGCCGGGGACGCGGATGCCGGCGTGCTCGGCGATGGCTTTGACCATGAAGTTCGGGCCGTTGCCGATGTAGGTCAGCGCGCCGAAAAAGACGGCGCCGAGCGAGATGGCGACGATATATTCACCATGACCGGCGAGCAAGCCGCTGACGTTGACGCCGCGCAGTCCCTCGGCGGCGCTCAAAAAGGTGAGGTAAGTCGGCGCGTTGTCGAGCACGCCGCTGAGGATGCCGCTGGCAAAGTAGAACGTCAGCGGCGAGCCGAGGCCCAGGCCGGCGGCGTGCGCTTTCAAATAGGCCAGCGCGGGCATCATCGTGGCGAAAATGCCGGCGAACAGCCACGCGACTTCCCGGATTGGCTGGAAATTGAAGCCATTGGCGACGCGCATGGCGCGTGGCGTGGTGCAGTACGCGGCGGCGGCGGCGGCCACCATCAGCGCCTCCCGCCACGGCGAGGGCAGGAACACGGCGGCCAGAATCAGCGCCAGCCAGAGGAGGTTGCGCGCGCCGGAGAATTTCCACGTCTCGCCCGCGGCGGCCGGCGCGGCGCCGATTTGGCGCGGGGCGCGCCGGAAGTTCCGCCGGTCCAGCACCCAGAACACCGTCAGCAACAGCGTCAGCGCGACCGCCCACGGCGCCAGCAAATGTTGCAACGGCCAGAAAAACGGCACGCCGCGCAGGTAGCCGAGGAACAGCGGCGGGTCGCCGACGGGCGTCAGGCAGCCGGCGATGTTGCTGACGGTGAAGATGAAGAACACGAGGTGCAGCGCGGTGACGCGGCACCGGTTCATCCGCAGCCACGGGCGAATCAGCAGCATGGACGCGCCGGTGGTGCCGATGATATTGGCCAGCACGCTGCCGATGAGCAGGAAGACGACGTTGCCCGCCGGCGTGGCCGTGCCGCGCCACGCGAGGTGGATGCCGCCGCTGACGATGAACAACGAGCCGATGAGGGCGATGAAGCCGGCGTATTCACGCGCGGCGCGCGCCACGGTCAGCGGGTCGCGCAGCGCGAGGAGATAATATCCCAGCGTAATGCCGCCCAGCCCCGCCGCCACCAGCGGGTAAAACTTTTCCCACCAGTGTTTGTTAACGAACGGCATGACGGCGATGGACAACAGCAGCGCCGCGAAGGGCAGCAACATCCACGGGTTGGGGTCGATTGGCATCGCGGCCTACTGTAACGCTTAGCTTCATTAACGCAAAGGGGCAAAGAATTTTTTTACAGGGAGACCGTGGAGAACATGGAGATTATTTTTTTAAAACCTCCACGAACTCCATGTTCTCCCTGTAAAAAAATTCTTTGTCCCTTTGCGCCTTTGCGTTAATGCGGCTAAAAGAGAAATTCCGTCGCCGCTGACGTTGCGCTGATGTCGTCGCGCCGGGTGGCGGCGTAGAAGAGTTGGGCGTCGGCGGCAAGGAGGCGCCAGAACTTTTGCCGCCGGCCGGCGTCGAGGTCGGTCAGGGCGTCGTCAATCAGCAACAGCGGCCAGCGGCCGGTGTGCGCCTGGATGTGCCGCGCTTCCAGCAGCCGCAACGCCAGCGCCGCGCTTTTCACCTGCCCCTCGGAGCCGAAGTCGCGTAACGATTGGCCGCGCAACGCCAGCGTCCAGTCGTCGCGGTGCGGGCCGAGCAACGCCGTGCCGCGCTCGCGCTCGCGCCGCCACAACTCGTCGCGCGCCAGCTCCAGGCCGCGCGGGATTTGCGGCGCGAAGGTCAGCGTCAGCGCCTCGTCCGCGCCCGCCAACCCGGTGTAAAATTCCGCCAGCAGCGGCGCCGCCTGCGCGGTGAACTCGACCCGCTGACGGTGAATGCCGTCGCTGAGCGCGGCCAGTTGAGCGGTCAGCGCCGACCACAACTCGCGGTCGGGCCGCGGGCCGCGCAACAGCGCGTTCTTTTGCCGCAGCAACAGTTGCGCGCGTTGCATCTCGCCGAGGTACGGCGGTTGCGCGGCGGCGAGCAGGCCGTCGGCCCACTGGCGGCGCGACTGGCCGCCGCCGCTGACGATGTCGCGGTCGCGGTTCTGGAACACCACCGCCGGCGCGCGGCCCCAGAACTCGCGGACGCTGAGATAGTCCCGACCGTCAGCGGCGAGGTTGCGCCGGGCCGGCGACCATTCGACTTTCAACCGCTGCCGCTGACCGTCGGCGTCCGCGAACACGCCGCCGAGGCCGAAGCCCGCCGCGCCCCAGCGCGCCAGCTCGCGCGGCTGCCGGGTGCGGAAGGAGCGGCAGCGGGAGAGGAAGTACACCGCCTCCAGCACCGAGGTTTTGCCCCGGCCGTTGGGGCCGAGCAGCAGGTTGCAGCCGGTGAAGCCCTCCAGCTTTAACTCCGCGTGGCAGCGGAAATTTTGCAACGTGAGCGCGGTCAGCATCAGCGCATCCTAGCAGTCGAACAACGGCGGGCCACGGAGAAACGACGCGGCGCGGCGGCTTTTTTCGCGCGGCGGCGCGACGCGGGCTTGCGCGGCGCGGCGGCGGCGGTTAATGTGGCGCGCTACGATATGTATCAACTCATCGACATCCTGCGGCATCTTGACAAGTATTTGGAAACCTACGCGCACCAGTACGGCGTGTGGATTTACGCGCTGTTGTTCCTGATTGTCTTTTGCGAGACGGGGCTGGTGGTGACGCCGTTCCTGCCGGGCGACTCCATGCTGTTCGCCGTCGGCGCGCTGGCGGCGGCGGGCGTGCTGCACATCTGGGTCGCCGTGCCGCTGTTCGTGGTGGCCTCCTCGTGCGGGGATAATACCAACTATTGGATTGGCCGCTGGATCGGCCCGCGCGCGTTCCACTTCCCGAAGTCGCTGATTTTCAATCCGGCGTATCTGCAAAAGGCGCACCAGTTCTACCAACGCTACGGCTCGCGGATGATGGCGTTCAGCCGCTTCCTGCCGATGATTCGCACCTTCGCGCCGTTCGCGGCAGGCGTGGCGGCGATGGATTATCGCAAGTTCCTGCTCTTCGACAGCATCGGCGCGCTGTGCTGGGGCAGCTCCATCACGCTGCTGGGCTACTGGTTCGGCAACCACGCGGCGGTGCGGAGCAACTTCTCGCTGGTGATTGTCGGCATCATCGTCATCTCGCTGCTGCCGGTGGGCGTCGAGGCGTGGCGGGCGTGGCGGGCGCGGCGGCGCGCGTGAATAAATTATGATGGCGTTGGCGCGCCAAATCGGCTAACATGCCGACATGTGGCAATTCTTTAGAAACCTCCTGATTGCGGCCGTGTTGATTGGCTTGGGCTGCGTGGTCTTCGCCAAATTCACCCAGCGGCTGCCGATTGACGCGCACCCGGATGAAAAGTTAAAGGACATGCTGTGGACGATTCTCGGCGTCGGGTTTCTCGCGGTGGGCGCGGCGGTGTTGCTGTGGCCGCTGGCGGGGACGGTGGGTTCTTACTTCGAGTCGTTGTTCGGCGGGGGCGGCGCGACGGCGGACGCGCCGCCGATGTACAAGCTCGCGGCCTGGCTGGCGGAGCAGGGCCGGTACGGCGAAGCGCTGGCGGAGTACCAGAAAATCACCAAGCGCAACCGCCGCGCCACGGTGGCCTACGAGGGCCAGCTATACGTGTTGATTCACGCCATGGGCATGGGCGCCGACCTGCCCGCCGTGCAGAAGTTGCTGGCCACCGCGCGCAAGCGGGTGCCGGCGGAGGAATTGCCGCACCTGGACTGGTTCTACGAGCAATTGCTCGCCAATAATCCCGAAGTCTGCACCCACCCGCCGCGCGTCACGGAAGTCGAGTGAGGCAACGGGCCGCCGGCGGAAAGTTGCGACCGGCGCGGTTTTCCGCTTTCCCCGCGCCGTTTTTTTCCTAGCCTTAGCCGATGCAGATTCGTGCTTTCCAGGGCTTGCGCCCGCCCGTCGAACTGGCCGCCAAGGTCGCTTGCGTGCCGTATGATGTCATCAACAGCGCCGAGGCCGCGCAACTGGCCGCGGGCAATCCCGACAGTTTGCTGCATGTCATCCGGCCGGAGATTGACCTGCCCGCCGGCACCGATTTGCACGCCCCGGCGGTCTATGCGCGGGCGGTGGAGAATTTCCGGGACTTCCAGGCGCGCGGGGTGTTGCGCCGCGAGTCCGCGCCGGTGCTCTTCTTGTACCGACTCCGCCACGGCGCGCACGAGCAGACCGGCGTGACCGCGGTGTTCCACACCGACGACTACAACCGCGACATCATCAAGAAGCACGAGAAGACCCGCCGGGACAAGGAGGACGACCGCACGCGCATCACGCACGAGTTGAGCGCGAATCCGGAGCCGGTGTTCCTGACTTATCGGGACACGCCGGAGATTGACGCGCTGGTCGCCGCCACCGTCAGCGGCGCGCCGTTGTACGACTTCACCGCGCCCGACGGCGTCCGGCACACGGTCTGGCGCGTCACGGACAGCGAACCGTTCGTCCGCGCCTTCGCCAAGGTGCCGCTCGGCTACGTCGCTGACGGTCATCACCGCAGCGCCAGCGCGGCGCGCGTCGGGCAAGAACGCCGGGCCGCCAACCCCGCGCACAGCGGCGCGGAGGACTACAACTGGTTCCTCGCCACGATTTTCCCCGCCGCGCAACTGCAAGTGCTGCCCTATAATCGCGTGGTGGCCGACTTGCACGGGCTGACGGTCAGCGAGTTCCTCGCGGCGGTGGGCCAACGCTTCACCGTCAGCGCCAACGCCGCGCCGGCGCCGACCGCGCCCGCGCGCGTGAGCATGTATCTCAACGGCCAGTGGCACGGGTTGAGCTGGACGCCGGACGCCGCGGCTGACCCGGTGGCGCGCCTCGATGTCAGCGTGTTGCAAAACCGACTGCTCGCCCCCGTGCTCGGCATTGACGACCCGCGCGCCAGTCAGCGCATCGACTTTGTCGGCGGCAGCCGCGGCACCGGCGAGTTGGCGCGGCGGGTGGACAGCGGCGCGGCGGCGGTGGCGTTCTCGATGTTCCCGGTGACGGTGCGGCAGTTGATGGACATCGCCGACGCGGGCCAAATTATGCCGCCGAAGAGCACCTGGTTCGAGCCGAAGTTGCGTTCGGGGTTGTTCGTGCATACCTTTTAAAATTCACCGCAGAGACGCGGAGGCGCGGAGAGCGCGTTGTTACTGCTTTTTATTCACCACGAAGTCACTAAGGCACGAAGGATTGTTGTTTGTTAACATTCGTGCCTTGGTGTCTTGGTGGTGCAAATGCTTTTGCCACTTCTGACGTGTCGGAACCCAGCAATGCAAATGCTTTTGCCACCTCCGACATGTCGGAACCCATGAAAGCAAATGCTTTTGCCACCTCCGACACGTCGGAACCCGTGAAAGCAAATGCTTTTGCCACCTCCGACACGTCGGAACCTATGAAAGCAAATGCTTTGGCCACCTCCGACACGGCGAGGGACGGGAAAATGACTGTTTTATTCACCACCAAGTCACGAAGGCACGAAGTTTTTTAAAAATAAGTGCCGCTCTCCGCGCCTCTGCGGTTAAAAAAACTGCCTCCCTTTGTGCCTTGGTGCCTTCGTGGTGAATAAAACGGCTTCCCCCCGCAACGCGGTGCCGTGTTATCCCCGCCGCGCGGCCAGCGCCAACGCCCGTGCGCGCAGGGATTTGATGCGGGCGTTGATGTCGTCGAAGCGCGCGGCGTCGAAGGCGGCCGGGATGCGGGGCAGGTGTTGTTTGAAGGCGGCCAACGCGGTCAGCGCCGGGCGCAACTCGTCGGCGGACATGAGCGCCAGCGTGTCGTGGGCGAGTTCGGCGCAGGCGGGGTTGTGGCAGAACATGACCAGGTGCGCGCCGGCGGCGATGGCCTGTCGCGTCGCGCGCCGCGCGCCGTAACGGGTGGCGATGGCGCCCATCTCCAAGTCGTCGGTCATGACCAGGCCGCGGTAGCCGAGCTGGTTGATTAACAATTCGCGGATAATCGGCGCGGACAGTGACGCGGGCACCGGCTCCGGGTGCCACGCGGGGAAGTGGGCGTGGCCGACCATGCAGGCGTCGGCGCGGCCGGTGAAGGCGCGGAAGGCGCGCAGTTCCTCGGCGTCGAGTTGCGCGCGCGCGCGGTCCACGCGCGGCAGCTCGCCGTGCGGGTCGCGGGCGCAGTGGGTGTAACCGGGGAAGTGTTTGACGGTGCCGCGGACGCCGTGTGCTTGCAAGGCGTCGAGGAACAGGCCGGCGTTGACGATGACTTCGTCCGGCGTGGCGCCGTAGCAGCGGTCGCGCAGGGAGTTGTCCGCCGTAGCGCCGGCGGCGGGCGCGTAGTCCACGACCGGGGCGAGGTCGAGGTTGATGCCGAAGAGGGCGAGCAGTTGTCCGGTCAGGGCGCCGTGCGCGCGGATGAGGTCGGCGTCGGCGGCGCGGCACAGTTGCGCCGCGGAGGGCGGTTCCGCGCCGATGAGTTTCAGCCGCGAGACGCGCCCGCCTTCCTGGTCGATGGTGATGATGGGGGTGGTGTCGCTGAGCGCGTACAGTTCGGCGATGAGGTCGAACAATTGCCGCGGCGCGGCGAGGTTGCGGCCGAACAGGATGAAGCCGCCGGGCTGGAGGCGCCGGATGAGCGCGCGGGTGCCGGCGGTCAGGGCGGGGCCGGGCACGCCCATGAGGATGGGCTGGCCGTGGGATTGGCGGGGCGGGTGCATGGGCGGTCAGCGTAGGGGAATTTCCCCGCTTTACAAGTCCGGTGAAGGCGATAGATAATAACGGCGATGTTTCAGATTATTTTCACCCCGGTCAGCTCGGCGGAGATGAGCGTTTTGCCGAAGGCGCTGCAATTGGAGATTCTCAGTGAGTTCCAGGTGTTGACGCCGGATTTCGTGCAGGATAATCCGGAGAAGTTCGGGCTGGTGCGCGACGGGCAGCGGGTCTTGTACCGTTACCGGACGCGGGAGTACCGGATTTATTTTGTGAAGACTGACCAGGGGCTGGCCATCCAGCGGGTGTTGCATAAGAACTCGCTGAAGGATTTCCTGTTCCGCTCCAAATTGCCGGTGTCCGAGGACGAGGAGTTGCAAAGCAATCCGGCGTTTTGGGCGCTGATTGACTCCGCGAAAAAGAAATCGGACTGAGAACCGGGCGCGTTTTCTGAAATTCTTCCTTCCTACCCGCTGGCGGCGCCGGGCCGGGCGTTTGGCCGGGGGCTGGCCGGCGCTGGTCCGGTCCGGCCGGGCGACGCTTACGCCGCGCGCGCTGCTGGTGTGGGGCGGCTCGGTGTTGTTGCACGCGCTGCTGGTGGCGGGGTTGTGCCGCGTGGTGGTGTTTTCCGGCGTGTATCCGGGCGGGGTGCGCGGGCTGGCGGTGAGGGACGCCGCGTTTCAACCGTATGAGGGTCGCTTTGGGGTGGAGGAGCGCGGGGGGCAGAAGTTGTACCAGGTGTCCACGCGGTTGGCGCCCGCCGTGGCGCCGGTCGGCCGCGGGACGGCAATCGCCGCCGGCGCCACCGGCCAGGCGGCGGGCAACACGCCGGAACGACCGCGCCCGACGCCGGCCAAGGCTGCCGCTGTCAGGCGGGTGGCGGGGCAGAATTCGTTTTTCGGGTTGCGGGCGGCGGGGCGGGTGGTGGTGTTTGTGATTGATGTGTCCGGCAGCATGTATGAAAAAACCGGCACGGCCACCCGCATGGCGCGGGTGTTTCACGAACTGGAGCAAACCGTCTGGTCGCTGGGCGCCGAGCAGCGATTCAACATCGTGCTGTTCGCCACCCGGGCGGTGCCGCTGGCGCCGGCGCCGCTCCCGGCCACCGCGGAGCATCAGCGGCGGGCGGCGGAGTTCCTGGCCGGCGAGGTGGATTGCGGCGGCACCACCAACCTGGGCGCCGGGCTGGCGCTGGCGCTGACGATGCAGCCGGACCTGCTGATTCTGTTGACCGACGGCGAGGCGGATAGTTCGCCGGCGTCCATCGAGTCGCAAGTCGAGTTGCTGCGCAAGCGGTTTTGCCCGGCGGTGCGGATTTGCGCGGTGGGTTTTCATCTGGAGCCGGACAGCGCGCCGGAGCGGTTGCTGCGGAGTCTGAGCGGGAGCACGCACGGTGAGTATGTGCGCCTGCAAAAGCAACCTTGAACCGCGCCGCCGCCGCGGCTCTGCGGTAACTCCGCCAAGTTCTCTTGGTAAAGCAGGGTTTTTCGGCTAAACTGTTGCTTCGTCCGCGTGGCCACCACCGCGTGGCCGCTGACCATGAACTTGTACCGTCGCATTATCGCCTATTACCGGCCGTTCACCGGCGGGGTGTTGCTGGCGCTGACGCTGCTGGTGCTGTCCATCGGCCTGAATGTCCTGAAACCCTGGCCGGTGAAATTCGTCATTGACGGCGTGCTGGGCGGTCACGCGGCGAGTTATTCGTTCTTTAACGGCGCGCTGGATTTCGGCGCCTCGCTGCTGGCGTCGGTGCTGGCGCTGGTGGTCATTTACGTGGGCTGGGGCGTGCTGAACATGCTCGGCAGTTACTGGTTCATCGCAATCGGCCTGCGCGCGTTGCTGCGGCTGCGCACGGAATTGTACGCCTGCCTGCAAAGCCTGCCGCTGCGCTATCACGACAACAAGCGGAGCGGCGACAGCATTTACCGCGTGGCCTACGACAGCCAGTCGATTCAGACTTTTTTCAACAAAGGCTTCGCCACCGTCGTCAGCTCCGCGCTGACGCTGGCGGGCATGTTCGCGATCATGTTCCACATGAACGTCAAGCTCAGCCTGCTGGCGCTGCTGGTGGTGCCGTTCCTGTTGCTCACCATCAGCGTCTTCGCCGCGCGCATCCGGCGGGAGACGGCGCGGTTGCAACAGGAGGAGAGCGAGGTGTTGTCGCGGGCGACGGAAGGGTTGAACACCATCCGCATCGTGCACGCCTTCGGGCGGGAGGATTACGAGGTCGGCAAGTTCGAGGAAGATTGCCGGCAATCCATGAACGCCAACCGCCGGCTCACCCGCACCAGCGTGGTGAGCACTATGGCGGTGGGCGCGGTCACGGCGCTGGGCCTGGCGCTGTTGTTGTATTTCGGCGCCAGGGAAGTGCAGGCGGCGCGCATGGAAATCGGCGACCTGTGGATTTTCATGAGTTATTTGCTGATGCTGTACCAGCCGCTCGAACAACTCAGCTACACCGCCTGGTCGCTGGAAGGCGCGGCGGCGGGCGCGCAGCGGGTGTTCGAGGTGCTTGACGCTGACAATGAGGTGCGGGACCTGCCGCGCGCCGCGCCGCTCACCGTCAGCGGCGGGAAAATCGAGTTTCAACACGTGACGTTCGGCTACACCCTCGACCGGAAAATCCTGCAAGACCTGACGCTGACAGTGGCACCGGGCCAGACCGTGGCCATCGTCGGCGGCACCGGCGCGGGCAAGACCACGATTTTATCGTTAGTGACGCGGTTTTACGACCCGCTGGCCGGGCGGGTGCTGATTGACGGCCAGGACCTCCGGACGGTGCGGAAAAATTCCCTGCGCAACCGGATTTCGATGGTCTTGCAGGAAACCCTGCTGCTCAACAACAGCGTGGCGGAGAACATCGCCTACGGCTGCCCCGGCGCCACCATGCCGCAAGTCATCGCCGCCGCCCAAGCCGCGCAAGCCCACGAATTCATCGCGCAACTGCCGCAAGGTTACGACACCCAGGTCGGCGAGCGGGGCGTCAGGCTCAGCGGCGGCCAGCGTCAGCGCATCGGCATCGCCCGCGCGTTCCTGCGCCACAGCCCGATTCTGCTGCTCGACGAACCCACCAGTGCGCTCGATTTGCAAACCGAGGCGGCGCTGATGGTGACGCTGAAATCATTGATGCAACGCCCCACCACGCTGATCGTGACCCACCGCCTCGCCACCATCCACGACGTTGACCGGATTCACGTCATGGCGCGCGGCCGGGTGGTGGAAAGCGGCACCGGCCCCGAACTCCTCGCCCAAGGCGGAGTGTACGCCAAGCTGTGGACCGCGCGCGCCACTTAAAAACTTTTAAACTTCCCCCTTGACACTCGCCAACAACTCATTAATTTACGCCCCATGATTATTGAGCTTGACAACGTGGCAGCCGGGCGGGTAGAGTACCCTCGCTCCCTCGCTCCCTCGCTCCCTCGCTCCCTCGCTCCCTCGCTGAGTTAATTTTCCGGCTGAATTTTAGCCGTTTCATTCCCCATCCGGCGGTCAACACCGGTCGTGGAGTGGCAAATTTCGCCAATAGGAAAGGCTGTCCTATCGTTAGAGAAGCCTTTCCTGCGAACAGGAAGAGCTTTCCCATCGATAGGAAAGCCTTTCCTATCAACCGGAACGTCTTTCCCATTAACAGGAAAGCCTTTTCTATCGTCAGGAAAGCCTTTCCTATTAACAGGAACGTCTTTCCTATCGACAGGAAAGTCTTTCCTATCAGCAGGAAAGACCTTCCTAAACCCGTTTTTTCCCCTTTCAACCCCATCCAAACCCCCAACTAAAGGAACCCAACCATGTCCACTCAATTCATCAAACCCCTCATTCGCAACTACTTGCCTTCCAACGAAGACCAAGCCTTCCTCTGGCTCCTCAACCCCGTCGCCATCCCCGGCGACATCATCGTCCTCGGCGCCAAAGCCTACACCGCCAAACACTCCGAGGGCGCCAACTACACCGCCACTGAACCAACTACGAACATGGCCACAAAAAAACACAAAACCCACAAAACTTGTTTAAAAAAGTAGTTCTCTGTGTTTTTTGTGTTTTCTTGTGGCCATTAAAAACTAACTACAAAAATGGCCGCAAAAGAACGCAAGGAACGCAAAGAAAAACCTTTAAAAAATCTCTGCG
>JAISDC010000147.1 GCA_031265105.1 Verrucomicrobiales bacterium | reverse complement strand
TGACGGGTGACGGGTGACGGGTGACGGGTGACGGGTGACGGGTGACGGGTGACGGGTGACGGGTGACGGGTGACGGGTGACGGGTGACGGGTGACGGGTGACGGGTGACGGGTGACGGCCTCTAGCGGCAAGTGGAAAACCAAAAAGGTTTTCCATAGCAAGTCTTTCGGCGAATTACAAGTTGCGTTTTTCATCCGGTCTGCCAATCGCATCGTCAGCGGCGTTCATTCCAGCAATTAATTCCGATTCCGCAAGGCAATAGTTTGGGTTCCGCGCCATGCGCGGCGGCAAGCGCCCGGTCAGGGTTATGCGGAATTACTAACGACCGACTCCCCTCGCCGGGAGACCGGCCAAGTGATTTTACTCATTGACGGTGCCGCCGGCTTGAGTGTAATAACTACCCTTTATGATTACGACCATCGGGGTTGATTACGGCACCAATTCAGTCCGCGCGCTGGTGGTGGATGGTGCCAACGGCAGGGAACTCGGCGCGTGTGTGGTCGATTATCCAAGCGGCCATCAGGGGGTGTTGCTGGACCGGCATAATCATCACCTGGCGCGGCAGCGGCCCGGCGATTATGTCTTCGGCCTGGAACACGCGGTGCGCGGCGCGCTCCAACAAGCCGCTGAGCGTGACCTGGGGTTCAGTCCGCTGACGGTGGTTGGTCTCGGCGTGGACGCCACCGGTTCCACGCCCATCCCGGTCAACGCTGACAATGTGCCGCTCGGCTGTCTGCCGGAGTGGCGCGACAATCTCAACGCCCAGGCGTGGCTGTGGAAAGACCACACCGCGCACGAGGAGGCGGCCCGCATCACCCAAACCGCCGCGCGCCTGCGCCCGCAATTCATCGCCAAGTGCGGCAACACCTACTCGTCCGAGTGGTTCTGGTCGAAAATCTGGCACTGTCAGCGGGTCGCGCCCGACGTGTTCGCCGCCGCGTATTCGTGGGTCGAGTTCGCCGACTGGGTGCCGTCGCTGCTCGCCGGGGTCAGCGACCCGAAAAAAATCACGCGCGGGGTGTGCGCCGCCGGGCACAAGGGTTTGTATTGCGACGAATGGGGCGGCTTGCCCGACCGGGAATTTCTCGCCGCGCTCGACCCGCAGCTCGCGGCGTTGCGCGACCGGTTGTATGAACAGGCGCACGACGCCACCGTCAGCGCCGGTAAATTGTGCCCGGCCTGGGCGGCCAAACTCGGCCTGCCCGCCGGCATTCCCATCGCCATCGGCGAACTGGACGTGCATTACGGCGCCATCGGCAGCGGCATCACCGACGGCGTGCTGGTCAAGGCCATCGGCACCTCCACCTGCGATTGCGCGGTCATCAAGGCCGACCAAAAACTGGCTGACATCCCCGGCATCTGCGGCGTGGTCAAGGGCGCGATTCTGCCCGGTTACTACGGGCTGGAGGCGGGGCAGTCGGCGGTCGGCGATATTTTCAAGTGGTTCGTCGAAGTGGTCTGCCAAGGTGACGCCGACACGCACCGGACGCTGACCGTGGCCGCCGCCGCGCTGCGCCCCGGCCAGAGCGGGCTGCTGGCGCTCGACTGGAACAACGGCAACCGCACCGTGCTGGTTGACCAGTTACTTACCGGCCTGTTAGTCGGCCAGACCTTGTACACCGCGCCGGCGGAAATTTACCGCGCGCTGATCGAGGCCACCGCCTTCGGCTCGCGCGCCATCATCGAGCGCCTCGCCGAGTACGGCGTGCCGATTGAGCGCGTCGTCTGCTGCGGCGGTATCATGGAGAAAAACCCGCTACTGGCGCAAATTTACGCCGACGTGCTGGGCTGCGACATCTATCTCGCCGGTTCCAGCCAGGCTTGCGCGCTCGGCGCGGCGGTCGGCGCGGCGGTGGTCGCGGGGCAGGGCACTTTCGCCGAGATGCAGCGGCGCATGACCTCGCTGAAGGAGACGGTTTATCATCCGGTCGCCGCTGACCGTGCGGTTTACGACCGGCTCTATCAGTTATATAAACAACTGCACGACGCCTTTGGCGGGGTGAACAAGGCCGCCGACCTGTCGCTGCTGATGAAGGAATTGATTAAAATCAAGGAGCAACAAACCCGCCGCTGACGGTGGCGGCTGGTAATTTTTTACAGGGAGTTCATGGAGAACATTGAGATAATCTTTCTTAAACCCTCCACGAACTCTATGATCTCCCTGTAAAAAACAAACTGACGCACAACCGAAAAAACTATGTACCTGCCACTTGGAAAGTATTCCCCGGACCTCACCCTCGGCCTAGTGTCCGCCTCACGCAACTGTTTCCCGCGCGCACTGTCAGCGGCGCGTACTGAGCGGCTGCTCAAGGCCGCCGCTGACGCTGGCCTCAAGCTAGTCGTGCCGCGCGGCGATTGCGCCATCATTGAGTCCAAGGCGCACGCTGTTGAGGCTGCGGCGCAACTCAAGGCCGCTGACGTTGACGCGGTGGTGTTGTATCTCGGCAATTTTTCGCCGGAAATCGAGGACGCGGTGTTTCTGAAGGAGTTCGGCGGTTACGCGCTGTTGCTGGCCGCCGCCGAGGAAAGCCGCGCGTCACTGTCAGCGGGGCGCGGCGACGCGCTGTGCGGCTTGCTCTCGGCGGCGCTGGGGATTAAAAAGCGCGGCTTGCTGGGGCGCGTGCATTTGCCGGAAACGCCGGTGGTGGACACCGCCGCCGCGGTGGCCGAAATCGCGCATTTCCGCCGCGTGATGCGCGTGGTGAAGGGCGCGCGCCGCGCCACACTCGGCTTGTTCGGCCCGCGCCCGCGCGATTTCGAGACGTGCAATTATAATATCGCGTCGCTGGCGTCCATCGGCATGGAGGTCGAGGAACTCGGCCTGTTCGACTTGCAGAACGAGGTGGCGAAGGTGCGCGCTGCCGGTGGCGCCGCCGCGCTGGTCGCGCCCATGCAAGCCGCCGTGCCCGGCGTGCCCGCTGACGGTGGCTTCACCGCGCGGCTAGCCGATTACGAGCAGGCGCTGCTGAATTTGCGCGAGCGGTTCAAGCTCAGCGGCGCGGCCACGCAATGCTGGTCGGAAATGGAGTGGAAGCTCGGACACGTGCCGTGCTTCATCAACGGCCGGCTCGCCGACCGCGGCTTCCCGGTCGCGTGCGAGAACGATTGCTACTCGCTGGCGGCGGAATTGCTGTGCCAGTACGCGAGCGACGACGCGGTCACCGTGCTCGACATCAACCACAGCGTCCCGCGCGAGTTGTGCGCCGGCCTGCGCGAGGCGCCGGCGGAGGATTTGGTCGGCATGTTTCACTGCGGCAACACGGCGGCGCGGCGGTTGAAAAACCCGGCGATGAAATATCAACTGATTATGAAACGGCTGATGGAGCCGGACGGCGCGCCGGACATCACGCGCGGCACCGTCGAGGGCCAAATCCTGGCCGCGCCCATCACCGTCGCCCAGGTACACGGCGACGGCGACCAACTGCGCGCCTATGTCGCCGAGGGGCAATTCCTCGACCTCGACCCCGCGACCTTCGGCTGCACCGGCACCGCGCACTTGCCGGGCTTCCGGCGCTTTTACCGGCACGTGCTGCTGGGGAATTATCATCATCACGCGGCGGTCGCGTTCGGGCATTGCGGCGCGGTGCTGTTCGACGCCTTCAAATTGCTGGGCGTCAAACAAACAGACACGCCGCGGCCGGCCGGCCTCCCGTATCCTGGGGAAAACGTGTTCCGTACCGGGTTATAATCAATCCATCACCGTCAGCGGCCCGCCATGAACTACCAAACACTCCGCGAAGAATGCTGCGAGGCCAACCGGCGACTGCCGGCCCTCGGCCTGGCGGAACTGACCTTCGGCAACGTCAGTTGCCTCGACCGGCAGCGGGGCGTGTTCGCCATCAAGCCCAGCGGCGTGGACTACGCGGCGCTGACGGCGCGCGACATCGTCATCCTCGACCTCGAAGGCCAAGTGGTTGACGGCCGACTCCGCCCCTCGTCCGACACCCCGACCCACCGGCGGCTGTTCCTCGCCTTCGACCAAATCCGCGCGGTCGCGCACACCCACTCGCGCCACGCCACCGCGTTCGCCCAGGCGCGGCGCGCCATCCCCTGCCTCGGCACCACCCACGCCGATTATTTTCACGGCGCGGTGCCCGTCACCCGCCCGCTGACGGCGGCGGAAATCCGGGGCGACTACGAATGGGCCACCGGCAGCGTCATTGTCGAGCGCTTCCGCAAACTCGACCCCGCCACCGTCAGCGGCGCGCTGGTCAGCGGGCACGGGCCGTTCGTGTGGGGCGACAGCGGCGCGGCGGCGGTGGAGACGGCCTTCGCGCTGGAGCTGGTCGCCGGCCTGGCGCGCGAGACGCTGACGCTGAACCCGCGCGCCGCCACGGTCAGCGCCGCGTTGCGGGACAAACATTTTTTTCGCAAACACGGGACGCGGGCCTACTATGGACAACCCGCTGACGGTGGGCGGCTTTCAAACCAAACAACCAAACAAACCAAAATAAAACAACCATGAGCAAACAAAAACTGAGCAGTTGGAACGGCAAGTTACCCAAAATTGGCATCCGCCCCATCATTGACGGACGGCGGCGCGGCATCCGCGAATCACTGGAGGAAACCACGCTGACGCTGGCCAAGAGCGCGGCGGCGTTGATTTCGTCGAAATTAAAATACCCGAACGGCGCGCCGGTCGAGTGCGTGGTGCCGGAGTTCTGCATCGGCGGCTTCGCCGAGGCCAGCCGGGTGGCGGAATTGTTCCAGCAGGAAAACGTCGGCGTGTCGCTGACGGTGACGCCGTGCTGGTGCTACGGCTCGGAGACGATGGACCAGGACCCGCTGCTGCCGAAGGCCATCTGGGGCTTCAACGGCACCGAGCGGCCGGGCGCGGTGTATCTCGCCGCGACGCTGGCGGCGCACACGCAGAAGGGCTGGCCGGCGTTCGGCATTTACGGGCGCGACGTGCAGGACATCGGCGACCAGAAAATCCCCGCTGACGTTGAGGAAAAGCTCCTGCGCTTCGCCAAGGCCGGCCTCGCGGCGGCGCTGATGAAGGGCCGCGCGTACCTCTCGATGGGCGGCACCTCGATGGGCATCGCCGGCTCCATCGTTGACCACGGCCTGTTCGAGCGCTACTTCGGCATGCGCGTCGAGTCGAAGGACATGACCGAGTTCCTGCGCCGCATCGACGAGAAAATTTACGACGAGGAGGAATACACCAAAGCCCTCGCCTGGGTGAAACAACATTGCCAGGAAGGCCCCGACCGCAACGCGCCGGAGAAACAGCGCCCGCGCGCGCACAAGGACGGCCAGTGGGAGCAAGTCGTGAAGATGGCGCTGATTATGCGCGACATGATGACCGGCAACCCGCGGCTGATTGAGAAAGGCTTCGCCGAGGAAGGCGTCGGCAACAACGCCATCGTCAGCGGCTTCCAGGGCCAGCGGCAGTGGACGGACTATCAGCCCAATGGCGACTTCATGGAAGCCATCCTGAACTCCTCCTTCGACTGGAACGGCCCGCGCGCGCCGCACCTGGTCGCCACCGAAAACGACGCCATGAACGGCGCCTCCATGCTGCTCGGCCACCTGCTCACCAACAGCGCCCAAGTCTTCGCCGACGTGCGGACGTACTGGAGTCCGGAGGCGGTCAAGCGCGTCACCGGCCACACGCTGACCGGCGTGGCGCAAGGCGGCTTCATCCACCTCATCAACAGCGGCGCGGCGGCGCTCGACGGCACCGGCCAACAGGAGACCGACGGCCAGCCGGCGATGAAACCGTTCTGGGACCTCAGCGACAGCGAGATTAAAAAATGCCTCGACGCGACCCAGTGGTGCCCGTCGGTCTGCGAATATTTCCGCGGCGGCGGCTGGTCGTCACAATTCGCCACCAAAGGCGGGATGCCCGTCACCGCCGTGCGCCTCAACCTCGCCTACGGCCAAGGCCCGGCGCTGCAAATCGCCGAAGGCTGGACCATCGACCTGCCGGAAAAAGTACACCAGACGCTGGACAACCGCACCGACCCGAGCTGGCCGACGACGTGGTTCGTCCCGCGCGTCACCGGCAGCGGCGTGTTCCGCGACGTGTACTCGGTAATGAACGCCTGGGGCGCGAACCACTGCGCGTTCAGCTACGGCCACCACGGCGCGGACTTCATCACCCTGGCGGCCATCCTGCGCATCCCGGTATTCATGCACAACGTGCCGGGCGAGCAGGTCTTCCGTCCGAGCTATTGGAACGCCTTCGGCACCGCCGACAGTGAGGGCGCCGACTTCCGCGCGTGCCAGGCGCTCGGCCCGATTTACGGGGCGCGGAAGTAAGCCGCTGATTTAGCTACATTAACGCAAAGACGCAAAGGAACGAAGGCGCGAAGAAATTTTTACAGGGAGAACATGGAGATTATTTTTTAAAAAAACTCCGTGAACTCCATGTTCTCTTGGTAAAACAACTGCGCCAGCACTGGGAGCGCCGGCTTCCAGCCGGCTGATTCACCTGCCAGGGTTAGTCTGCCGGCAAGGATGCCGGCGCTCCCAGTACAGTCGGCGCTTTCAGTTTAGACCCCGGCGGCAGCCCTGGGAGCGCCGTCGTCCCCGACGGCTTGGCGCGGCGCGCCGGGTCGCTACGTAGTCGGTATGAGGTGGGGCGGGGTTTGGCAGGGGCCGTCG
>JAISDC010000119.1 GCA_031265105.1 Verrucomicrobiales bacterium | reverse complement strand
CTGGCCGAGCAGCAACTCGCTGCCGGTGTTGACAACTTCCAGTTGCATGGGAGAAACCTAGCGGCAACCGCCGGCCGGACGCACTAAAATTTTTGGCGGTTGACGCGGCCGGTCGGGGTGAACTAGTGCTTGTGCAACCCGATTATTCCGCATAGGCTGACGGCACGGTATGATCAGAGCTATCGCAATCGGCATCACTATCGCATGGACTTGGCAGTCCGGCAGTCACGCGATTTTCGGGCAGGAGCGGGAAGATGACGCGGCGGTTGCCAAGGACGGCGCGGCGTTGCCGGGCCAGGCGCCCAACAACAGCGAGCCTGAAATCACGGCGGATGATTCCCCGCGGGAGGCCGGGACCGCGGCCGACCAGCGTGAGTTGCTGCAATTGACCGCTGATTTGAAACTCCTGCAGGCGGAGGTGCAGCAGGGTGAGTATAAAAATCTGAGCGGCCTAGCCGAGCGCATCGGCGAATTCAAAAACAATCTGTATTATCCGTATCTTTTGGCCGGCTTGCAGGTCATCATCCGGCCGGCCAAGAAAAATATTCCGCCGGATTTGTTGATTCTCAGCAAACAAGACAGCCTGAAATTACTGGAGCTTTCCAACAAGTTTTTAAAAGTACAAGCCAGAATCGCGGAAATCAAAAGCCAGGGATTAATCGGTTTGGATTTATATGTCCCGGTGCTGGGCGAGGTCAACGCCATCGCGAAAGGCTGGCCGGAATTGGAAGGCTTGCGGGAGTTTGCCGAACAGGACGTCGGCATGGTGCTGGACAACCTGTGGCTGGCCGCGTTGCAGTGGGACAAGCCGGATAGCGCGCTGACGGCCATCATCAGTCAGTTGGAATTATTGGCCGGCAGCGGCGCGCTGTCAGCGGGCCGGGGGCAGGAGTTGAAAACCGAAGTGGCGGCGGCGCTGGATTTCAAACGGAACTTGCAGCAATGGCAGGCCGCGCAAAAGTACCGGGAGATTGCGGAGTTGCCGTTGCCGCCGCGCGTCGCCGGCTTTGCCCCGGCCCAGCAATTGTTCGCTACCATGACGCAAGAGCTAACCACGCTGCTGGCGGACGCCGACCGGGAATTGGCGGCCAGTCGCGCGGCATACGCGGCGCAACAATGGAGCGCCGCCGAGGAGTCAATGCTCAAGGCGTTCAAGTTGTGGCCCCAAAATCCCCAACGACCGGTTTATTACGAACAACTGTCCGCCGATTTTACCGGCGCGCTGGCCAACGGCAAAAAAGGCAAGACTCAGGCGGAGCATATTCTGCGGCTGTTAAACGCCGGCTGGCCGGAAGTGGAGCAGACGCAGCAGTTGGAACAGGATTTGCACTACACGAAAAGTTTCATGCGCTTTTTTGACGATTTTTCCGTCGTGCTGATCGGCTCCATCGCCTTGGGCGTGGTGCTGGTGTTTTTGACGCTCAAATACCTGGGAAGATTGTTTTCCGCCTGAGCTTTACCTGGGGGCGATGAGGATGAAGCCGTCATCGTCCTTGCCGAGGCAGCGACCGCTGACGGTGACGTCCTGGCCGATGGCGTAGGGGCCGATCACCCTGGCGTTGCCGCCGGCGTCGAACGCCTTGGGAGTTTGGCTGGAAGCGTAAGAGTACGCCACCAAGTCGTTTAAAATAATGCGGAACAGATCCTTTTTGCCGACGATTTGCGTCACCGTGCCCAGCAATGTGATTTTCCTCCCGTCATCCTCAGCGGGCGTGTATTGCCTGGCGAATGGTTCCACCTGGTAGCGGTTGGGCTTCGCCGGCGCGAGCGCGGCTGACGGTGCGGCCGACGCTTTGACTCTGGGCGCGGCGGATACTGTTTTGGTGGCGGTGCGACGGTAGGCGGCGTCGCTGTTTTTGAGATCAATCAGCCACTTTTCCAGTTCCGTTTTTACCGAATTGGCCGAGGCGGGAGCGCCGCTGTCAGTGGCAGCGGGAACCTCAGCGAGTACCCGCGGACTTAGCGGCACCGCGAACAACCAGAAACAAAAAACAATTTTTTGTGGCACGCCGCCAGTGTGGCAAACCGGGAAGGAAAAGCCAGCATAAATAGTTCATCTTAACCTTGGCCGGCGACGCGGCGCGCAGGATGACGGCGGCGCCGGTTATGCTAGCAGATTGGCGTTAGTCCGGCGCAGCGATACTGGCAACTGCCGCCGAGTTGTTCAATGGCGCTGAAGGTGACGACCTCGCCGCGCTGCAATCTGGCGAATTGCTTCGCCGTCAGCGGGTCGAGGCGGCGTTTCAAAAGGTCATAGTCAGCGTGCTCGCCGGCGGCGTTGCAACCGCTCAGCAACAGCCGGCCGTGGCCGCTGACGGCGGGCGTCAGCAGGCGGACGCGGCGCGGGTCACCACCGTCAGCGGCGCCGGGCGCGGCGGGCGGCGGGGCGGCGCCGAGGGCGAGGAAGCTGTATTTCAAATCCCACACGCGGCGGCGCAACTGGTCGTTGATGCGGTTCACCGTCGGCGGCACCGGCCAGTGGCGGACTTCGTGGCACCAATGTTTTTTTCCCGCCAGCAGCGGGCAGGGTTTTTCGTGCAAACACGGTGCCCAGACGTGCCAGCGCGCCGCGCCGCCGTCGCTGACGATGAGGTCGCGCAACCGTTCGAGCCGCTCGGCGGTCTCCTTGAGCGCGGGTTCGAGGATGATCAGCAGGCCGCTGGCGGTGAGTTTTTCGCGCATCGCCGCAAGCCAGTCAAGCACCGCGGCATCGGGTTTTTCGTAAAACGCCTCGCCGAGCGAGAAGCTGGCGATGATCAGGTCGCGCGGCGCGAGGTCCGGCCACGCGGACGGCGCGGCGAGGTCGGCGCTGACGGCGGCGGATTTGAACAAGTGCCGCTTGCGGCGGTCGCGGGTGAGGTGGCGGTAAAGTTTCAATGCGACGGCGGATCGGTCAACCACCGCGGCATCGAATTGCGTCTGGGAAAATTGTTCCGCGATCAGGTCAACGGCGGCGATCAGCGCCGCGCCCGCGCCGCCGCCGAGGTCGGTCACCCGCAGCGGACGCCCGGCCGGCGGCGACCAACCGCAGCGGGCGATGAGTTCGCCGACGGCCAGTCGCGCGCGGACGTAAGTTTGCGGAAAGAAATAATTGCCGTAGGCCGCCACCGTCAGCGGGTCGGCATAACAGTCGGAGAAGTTTGCCTGGCGACCGACCGTAAAGGCGTCGCTGAGCCGCCCGGCGGTCGCGGCAAGGCGCTGCGCGATGGTTTTCGGGTCGCGCAAGCGCAACCGGCGGCCGGCGACGGCCAGCCACCAGGCTTCGAGGTCGGGCGGGTAGGAGGTGGTTGGGGTCATGCGGAGAGAGTAAGAAGAAAATTTCAAATTCCAAACTCCAAATGCCAATTAAATTTCAAACTTCAAATCTCAAACTCCAAACCATGTGGTCATCATCAGTGGCAGTTGTTTGAAATTTGGCATCTTTTTGGAATTTGAGATTTGGAACTTGAAATTTAATTGGTATTTGAAATTTGGAGTTTGGAATTTCCCGCCCGTTTTCCATGGTTGAAAATAAACTGCGCCCCGCTAATTTGGACGCTGATCATGGAAGTCGCGCAAGCTACGAAAACGCCGCTGCCGGTGGCGACCGAGACCATCACGCAGGCCATCAGCAACGCCCTGTTGTGGGTCGCGCAACGGCAGGCCGCTGACGGTCACTGGGTCGGCATGATGGAGACCAATTGCTGCATGGAGGCGCAGTGGATTTTGCTGGCGCACGTGCTGGGCCTTAAGGACGACCCGAAGTACCCGAAGGTCATCAAGACGATTTTGCACGAGCAGCGGCCCGACGGTTCGTGGGACGTGTATAACAACGCGCCGTTGGGCGACATCAACACCACGGTGGAATGTTACGCCGCTCTGCGCAGCGCGGGCCTGCCCGCTGACAGTGAGCCGGTGCGCCGCGCGCGGGAATGGATTCTCGCCCACGGCGGCCTGGCGAAAGTCCGCGTGTTCACCAAGTTTTGGCTGGCGGTCATCGGCGAATGGCCGTGGGAGCACACGCCGATTGTGCCGCCGGAGATGATTTTCCTGCCGACCTGGGCGCCGTTCAATATTTACTGGTTCGCCTGCTGGGCGCGCGCGACCTTCGTGCCGCTGTCCATCGTCAGCGCCCGCCGGCTGGTGGCGCCGCTGGAGCCGGCCAATCGGCTCGACGAATTGTTCCCCGCCGGGCGCGACCAGTTCGACTACCGGATGCCGCGCCGGCTGGAAGGCGTGTGGCCGGAGATTTTCCGCGCGGTGGACCGCTTTTTGCACTGGTATCATCACTGGCCGCTGCAGGTGGGCCGCGCCACCGCCATTCGCCTCGCGCTGGAATGGGTCATTCGCCACCAGGATTCCGACGGCGGCTGGGGCGGCATTCAACCGCCGCACGTGTACGGCTTGCTGGCCTTGCACGCCGAGGGGTATTTGTCGCGACACCCGGTGATAGCGAAGGGCCTCGACGCCTGGAACCAGCACTGGTCCTACGAGCGCGAGGGCCGCGTGTACATCCAGGCCTGCGAGTCGCCGGTCTGGGACACCATGCTGGTGATGACCGGCGCGCTGGATTGCGGCGAGACGTTCGCGACCTTCCCCAATCTCCGCCCCGCGCTGGAGTATTTGCTTGACAAGCAAATCTTCACCAACGGCGACTGGGCCGAGACGGTCAAGGGCGTGGAGTGCGGCGGCTGGGCCTTCGAGCGCGCCAACACCTTTTATCCCGACCTGGACGACACGGCGGTGGCGCTGACGGTGTTGCTGCGCATCCGCCCCATCGCGCCGCCGGAGTTCCACGCGCGCATCGACCGCGCCGTGCGGCGCGCCGAGGCGTGGGTGCGCGCGATGCAGTCCACCAACGGCGGCTGGGGCGCGTTCGACAAGGACAATGACCGCGCGGTGCTGACCAAGATTCCGTTCTGCGACTTCGGCGAGGTGCTCGACCCGCCCAGCGCCGACCTCACCGGCCACAAGCTGGAGGCGCTCGGCCTGATGGGTTACGGCCTGACCGACCCGGCCGTGAAACGCGCGGTGGATTATTTGTTCCGCGAACAGGAGCCGGACGGCCCGTGGTTCGGGCGCTGGGGCGTCAACTACATCTACGGCACCGCGCTGGTGCTGCCCGGCCTGCGCTCCGTCGGCTTCGACATGAACGACGAGCGCGCGCACCGCGCCGCCCGCTGGGTGGTCGCCAAGCAGAACGCTGACGGTGGCTGGGGCGAAACCTGCGGCTCCTATATGGACGACAGCCTGCGCGGGGTCGGTCAGAGCACCGCCTCGCAAACCGCCTGGGGCCTCATCTCGCTGGTCGCCATCGGCGGCCACGACTACGACCAGGCCATCCGGCGCGGCGTGGAGTACCTGATTCGCACCCAACGGGACGGCACTTGGGACGAGGACGTGCACACCGGCTGCGGCTTCCCCGGCTACGGCCTGGGCGAGCGCATCGCCTGCAAGGACACCGACTCCCTGGCCCAGGGCCGCGAACTGGCGCGCGGCTTCATGTTGAACTACAACATGTACCGCCACCACTTTCCCTTGCAGGCGCTGGGCCGCGCCCGCGCGCATCTGGCCGAAGCGGAACCGCGCCGCTGACGGTCATTTTTATGCTGGCATTCCGGTCAGGCGGGAGTATGTTGGCGCCGATATGAAAACAATCCTGACAATTCTTTTGGTGGGCGCGGTCATGACTTGGCGGGCTGCCGCGCAAGAAACCGCGACCATGGGCGCGACGGAAAACCCGGCGATGGCGGGTAATTTGTTTAGAAACGGGGACATGAGCAACGGCACGATGGGCTGGCAGGGCGACCGCACCTTCGCCACTGACGATGACAATCGCGTGCTGGTGGTCAAAGCCAAAAAGAACTCCGAGCAGGCTTTCTCGCAAAGCATCAAGACGGACAAACTCAAGGATGTCATCTTTAAGTTTCGCTACAAAACCGCCGATTACAAAGGCCGCGGGCTGGAACTGCGCGTCCGGCGCAACGACAACAGCTACACCTACCGCGACCAGGACCTGACCGCCGACGGCAAGTGGCACGACATGACCTGGAACTTTTCCCAGGTGCGGGACCACGCCAATGTGGTCTTTGTCATCACCGTGAAAGAGGGCCAAGGCACGGTCTTGTTTGACGACATCATCGCCGTGGAGAAAAAAGAGTCGGCATCACAGTAAAAAATACTTGCCGACATCCGGTTGATAATATAACGTCCCATCCCGTTATCGGCGCAAGCTGACATTGAGCACTCGGAAACCATGAGTGACTAAACGAGAGCGAGCAACCGATAACCCGCTGAAGATGAAAGACCTAAGTCATAAAGTAAGTGCATCGCGCTCACGCGCTCACGCGCTCACGCGCTCACGCGCTCACGCGCTCACAGTATGACTCTTGCCCCGACTTTCTAGTTTCCCAGTCGAGTTTTACCCTTTCCATTCCCCATGCGGTAATATCCCCGTGGGCCTCCACTCCGTCACGATTAGCGTCACCTCCTGCCGCGCAGGATTACTCACTAATGGGCCGCAAAAGAACGCAAGGAACACAAAAAGCAACCGTTTTAAAAAATCTCTGCGTTCCTTGCGTTCTTTCGCGGCCATTAAAAGTTTTCAACCAACAACCAAACAACCAATAGAAAACACCCACATGAACCCCACCATCCCCCACCCTTCGCGCCTTCGCGTCTTCGCGGCCGGAGTTAAAAAACTAACCCAAACACTAACCCTCCTCTGCGTCCTCAGCGTCTCGGCGTTGAATGTCTTCGCGGACAACAAAGTCGTCACCAGCGGCACTGAGACCGAAGCCAACCAGACCTATGCAGCCGTGGCCGTGACCAACACCGCCGCCTTGCTGGTCACCGGCAGCGCAACCTCGTATAACGGCACCAACCTCACCTTGAGTAGCACGTTTACCCAGGTTCATGGCGCTTATGCCGCCGACCAGAGCCAACTGGCCCTCTATCACAGCGCGATTATCGCCGACAGCTTGTATGGTTACGGCGTGTACCTTACCGCCACCAGCGCCGGTTATTTGGAAGAGGTCAATATTGCCACCACAAAAACTTCCACCCGTGGCATTGCGGCGCTGCAAGGCTCGCGATTGATTGTTAATGGCGGCACCATCACCACCAGCGGCGGCGGCTATAGTAGTGGGGTGTATGCGCAGGACCCGGAAACCGTGGTACAAATCAATGACACCGTCATTAATACCAGCGGTGAGCGGGCCAGCGGCGCGACCGCGGAACATTACAGCTACCTGGAGTTGAATCATGCGGTGATTAATTGCGCGGGATTGGCGGGAGAGTATGAGTATGGCGGTGCGCTGGTCGCGCAGGATCATGCCGTGCTGGCCGGCAATAATCTTACCGTGGTTGCCAGCGCCATGGGTGTCGTAGTCAATCGAGACAGCGCCGTAATTTTGCATGACAGTTTGGTGACCGTCACCGGCACCGCCCCGGTGGTCCGGGTCAGTCACTATGGCCATGCGGAGTTGCAGGTCAACGGCGGCACCCTGGCCGCCCTCGGTGGCGACGACTTGCTGGCGGCGACCGGCAGCGGCGCTTACCATCTGGAACTAACCGGCGTGGACACCTCCGACGCGGGCGGCATCGCCACCGACGAAAACTTCACCGGCACCGCCACCGTCAACCTCAACGGCGGCAGCGGCCTCAACGGCGACCTCACCAACAGCGGCAGCGGCCTGCTGACCGTGAACCTGGACCATAGCACCCTGACCGGTGATGTCGCCAACCAAGGCGACGGCGCGCTCGTCATCATCCTCGACAACAACTCAATCGGCACCGGCGGCTTCAACGGCGGCAACCTCATCACCGGCAGCGACAGCGCGTGGACTTTCGACAAAGACAGCCACGGCAACTACGGCCAAAACGACGGCGTGTGGAATATCGGTGATTATGAAGTCATCTTCGACAACCTCACTCACACCGGCACCGTCAACCTCAGCGTCAACAGCGACACCGGCGAGGGCGGCTCCATCACCGTCACCGGCACCGCTGACGGCGAAGGCACCGTCCACATCAACACCACTGGCGACGGTAAACTCAATCCCAACGACGTACTGCCCGGCATCGTCAGCGGCGACGGCACGGAACACTGGCAATGGGACCCCATCGACTGGGGCATCGACACCATCATCAAAGATGGCGACCACTTCATCAAACAAGGCACCAGCCCCGCCGGTGCAGTCCTCAACAGCAGCGTAGCCATCCAACAAGCCATGTGGTTCGCGCAACAGAACAGTTTGCTCAAGCGCATGGGTGAGTTGCGCTATGGACCGCAGGCGTCCCGCCTGCCAGCGGGCGGGACGCCCGCGCTCCATAACCTCATCGAAAACATCTGGATAAGAAGCTACGGCCAACAGCTAAACGTCGGCAGCCAAGTTTCTGGCAAAGCCTACGAACAACTCATCTACGGTGTCGATCTCGGCACTGACCATAAGTTCACCATCAGCGCTGACAGTGACTTGTATCTTGGAATCTACGCCGGCTACGGCCGCAGTGACCTCGACTACCGCACCCCCGGCGCTGACGGTGAGATCAACTCCTACTACGGCGGCCTTTACGCCACTTGGCTTCACAGCAGCGGCTTTTACATAGATGCCACCTTCAAAGCTGCCAGTGTCAACAACGACCTGAAAGCCCCGTATGGCAACACCCAACTCACCGCCAGCTACAGCGACGTGAACCTCGGCGGCAGCCTCGAAATCGGCAAGAAGTTCACCTTCGCTGATGATTGGTTCATTGAACCCCAGTTCCAAGTTAACTACTTGCACATCCTCGCCGAAGACTACACCGCTGGCCCGATGACCATCAGCGCCCAAGACCTCGACGCCTTGCAATTCCGCATCGGTAGCCTCTTCGGTAGAATCATCAAACTCACCAACAGCGGCGCATTACAACCCTACGTGAAGATCAGCGGCGTCGAAACCATCAGCAGCGGCGGCGTCATCAGAAACGGCTACCAACACATCCGCGCCAACACCGACGGAGCCAGAGCCGAACTCGGCGGCGGCCTCATCTGGCAATTGGACGCCAACAACCAACTCCACCTCGACTACGAGGCAAGTTTCGGCGACAAGTACGACAAACCCTGGGGATTGTCAGCGGGCTACCGGCACCAGTTCTAAAAAGAATTGAACCACGAAGACACGAAGGATTTTTTAAATAAGAGTTAACCGCAGAGGCGCGGAGACGCGGAGATTTTTAACCACGGATTAACACGAATGGACACGAATGAAAAAGGCAGCCACGGTCAGCGGCTGCCTTTTGCATTTTAATTCGTGTCAATTCGTGTTCATTCGTGGTTTAGAACTGATGGCGGTAGCCCGCTGTTAGGCCCCAGGGTTTGTCGTACTTGTCGCCGAAACTCGCCTCGTAGTCGAGGTGGAGTTGATTGTTAGCGTCAAGTTGCCAGATGAGGCCGCCGCCTAACTCGGCTCTGGCACCGTCAGTGTTGGCGCGGATGTGTTGATAGCCGTTGCGCAGGGCGCCGCCGCTGCTGATGGTTTCGACGCCGCTGATCTTCACGTAGGGTTGCAGGGCGCCGCCGTTGGTGAGGTTGATGGTGCGACCGAATAGGCTGCCGAGGCGGAGTTGCAGGGCGTCGAGGTCTTGGGCGCTGATGCTCATTGGGCCGGCGGTGTAATCCTCAGCGAGGATGTGGAGGTAGTTCACTTGGAATTGCGGCTCAATGAACCAAGCATCGGCGAAGGTGAACTTGCGGCCAATTTCGATACTGCCACCGATATTCACATCGCTGTAGCTGGCTTTGAGTTGAGTGTTGCCGTAGGGGGCTTTTAAGTCGTTATCCACGCTGGCAGCTTTGAAGGTGGCATCTACATAGAAGCCGCTGCTGTGTAACCAGGTGGCGTAGAGGCCGCCGTAGTAGCTGTTAATCTCACCATCAGCGCCGGGGGTGCGGTAGTCGAGGTC